>CAZOMR010000020.1:0-22364 GCA_964580655.1 uncultured bacterium | reverse complement strand
TGTCCCCACCTCTCCGGCCGGATGGAGGAATTCTGGGAGCAAAGGGCCGCCAACGTCTAAAACCCTTTTTGATGTCGCAGGCCCGAGCGATGGAGAAGGAATACAATGAAGTGTTCAGCCGCTTGCTTTCCCCTCGTTTGCCTTAAGCAGGCAGAGGCGGTCATACCCGATTGCTTTTTCCGCCCCGGGCTCAGAGAAATAGATAAGGATGATCAGGGCCTTCAGCGCCATGATGATGCCCCGGAGTGCATAATTTCGGCTTGTCTCCATGGTGCCCATGTATTTGAGCTGGTCATCAGGTGAAAGATGTATGAAGGTGTGGCGATAGCCCAGTCCCACAGGACCTATCTCCACGAGACGCAAAAATGCGAGCATGCCCATCCGATGCAGGCGGGGCAGGTGTCCTATATACTGCTCCAGTTCCTTGACCACATTATCCAGAATAGACCTGTCCTCGATCTCCGCGGCATCGGCAATCACCCTCTGGACAAGGGTCTTCGCTATCTCGCGATTCGATTCACCTAGCTCATATTCCAAAGCTATTTCCCTCTCCTTGGGCTTGCTTTCATTTATTCATTATGCTATGGAAAACAATTTGTGTCAATAGACAAAGAGTAGATGAAGGTCATTTCATTTAGAGTCCCGGCAGGGCCGGTGGAGCTTGCTGGCAGGATTTATTCAGTTGAGCCGCAAAAGCCCCGGCCTGCGTTAATTCTTTTGCACGGCATCCCGAGGAGTAAGCCGGAGCCAGGAGACGAAGGATATGCTCCGCTGGCCCGGCGAGCCGCCCTGGAAGGCTTTGCCGCGGTGTTCTTCAATTTCAGGGGAACCGGCGAGAGCACGGGAAATTTTCATCTCAAAGGCTGGTCCGAAGACCTCGTGGCAGTTACGGACTATCTGTGCTCGCGTCCCGAGATTGATCCGGAAAGGATATTTGCGGCTGGCTTTTCCGGGGGAGCCGCCACTGCTATCTACACTGTGGCCAGGGACATGCGGCTCAGAGCCGTGATTTCCGTAAGCTGTCCTGCACGCTTTGATGTGCTTGAAAAACTTGAGCCCCGCGATATGATTAAAACCTTTCGGGAAATCGGCCTGTTTCGGGATCCCGGGTTTCCGCCCTCGCTTGAGTCCTGGAAGGCAGAATTTGAAGAAATGGCCCCGATCCGTTGGGTGGATCATATCTCTCCCCGGCCACTCTTGCTCATCCACGGCGAGGATGATGAGCTCGTGCCAGGAGACCACGCTCAACAGCTCTTCGAAAAGGCCAGGGACCCGAAGGAACTGGTCTGGATACCACGCGGCCCTCATCGCTTGCGAGAGCTTCCGGAAGTGACAGAAAGGATACTCACATGGCTTCGGACTACCTAAAGCATGAATTAGAGAATGATGAAAAAAATATTAGAATATAAAATTTTACTTGACGTCCCCTTTTTTTTATTCTATGATTATAGGATTGAAATTTGATCAGTAGAAACGAGCCGGAGTTCATAAAGGTCGGCATGGGAAAAACCTGTCTTTTGATGTTGTCAATCGGCTGACCTGGTCAGTGCCAAAGTAGACCTTGTGAAAGCGATTTTCATGATTTTTTGAAAAAGAGTGCAAAAGAGTCCGGGATAAGGAGAGGGGGAATTATGTGCAGGCCCGGGATAAAGAGATTCAAGGCCCTTTAGAGGAGCAGAATTTTTCAGAATAAAGGAGAAGTGATATGTCAGCAGAAATTATCAGCGGTAAGGCAGTGGCCGAAAAGATGCGTGAGGAGTTCAAGCAGGAGATAGCCGAGCTTAAGGAAAAACACGGTATTACTCCGGGATTGGCTGTGGTTCTGGTCGGCGAGGACCCCGCGAGCCAGGTGTATGTAAAGAACAAGGGCATTGCCTGCGAGAAGGTGGGAGTTAATTCCCTTGAGTATCGCAAGCCCGCGGATTTCCCTGAAGATGACCTGGTCAAGCTGGTGGAGGAATTGAACCAGGATCCCAAGGTTCACGGCATCCTGGTTCAGCTTCCCCTTCCCAAGCACATAAACGAGACGAGGGTGGTTTATGCGATCCGGCCGGACAAGGATGTGGATGGTTTTCATCCAGTCAATGTGGGAAAGCTGATGATAGGAGAAGCGGACTTTCTTCCCTGCACGCCTGCCGGGATACAGCAACTGCTCATTCGGTCAGGCACTGAGACCGAGGGAGCCGAGGTCGTGGTGGTAGGCCGCTCTAACATTGTGGGCAAGCCCATATCCATGATCCTGTGCCAGAAGCAGAAAGGGGCTAATTCCACGGTAACCATCTGCCATACCCGCACCAGGGATATGGCCGCACATACCAGGCGTGCGGACATCCTGATCGTGGCCGCAGGAAAACCCAAGGCAGTGACCGGAGATATGATCAAGCCGGGTGCTGTGGTGATTGATGTAGGCGTTAACCGGCTTGAGAGCGGACTGTGCGGCGATGTGGACTTTGAGACAGCAAAGGAAGTGGCGAGCAAGATCACCCCGGTCCCGGGCGGAGTCGGGCCCATGACTATAACCATGTTGTTGAAAAATACGATAAAGGCCGCGCGCCTTGCCATTTCAAAGTAGCCCGTCAAGGGCTGTTGGAATCCACGGTGAAATCTGGAAGGGATCGAAAAATTAAATGATGTTGACAAGTTCAGCATTTCCTCCTGAAAAGGAAACTCAAAAGTGAGTCAAGTTTTAGCGGTAGCGGGCAAGGGTGGAACAGGCAAGACCACCCTCGCGGCCATGCTGATCCACGCACTTTCCCAGGAGGGCGGCCCTATTCTGGCGGTGGATGCCGATGCCAACTCCAACCTTCCCGCAAGCCTCGGGCTCAAGCCCGAAAAGACAATAGGCCACGTGCTGGAGAAGTTCATGGGCTCCAAACTAAGCATACCGCAGGGCATATCCAAGCAGGCTTACCTGGAACTCCAGCTCCACCAGATAGTGGTTGAAGCAAAGGGCCTTGACCTTATTGTAATGGGCAGGGCCGAAGGAGAGGGATGTTACTGTGCGCCAAATGCTGTGCTCCGCGATTTCCTGGAAAAGCTCTCCGATAATTACTCCTGGGTGGTCATAGATAACGAGGCTGGAATGGAGCACCTCAGCCGGCGCACAGCCTCGAGGATTGACATTTTAATTCTGGTATCCAATCCCACTGTAAAGGGTGTTCGCACCGTGAAGAACCTTCTTGCCCTTATAGAAGAGCTTAAGCTTCCGATCAGACAGAAATACCTCGTCATCAACCGCGCTGAGTCCCTGGACCCGCGATTGAATTCCATGGTGGAGTCCCTGCCGATTACCTATCTCGGGTGTATCCCGGAGGATAACGCCATTATATCTGCGGACATTGAGGAAAAGCCCCTGTTCGAGCTGACGGAAGACTCTCCGGCAGTGCAGGCGGTTAAGAAAATCCTGACAGCAATAAAACAAGGCGAAAAGAGCTTGTCTCTGGAAGAAACCAATCAAGTAATAGCGGAAGGGAGGTAACGGCCTTGGCTAAAGAGGATCCTCTGATCGAGAAAGAATTGTTTGACGGCAAAAAGGTCAAAATACTGGGCGAGACTTATGAGCCTGGAGAACAGGAGTTTGAAAAGCCGGACAAATGGCGGGCCAAACTGGGGAACCGGGAGCAGATGCTTAGGTATATCAAGACAGCGCTTCGCTACTGGTATTCCCCGGAAGGCTACGGGAGCGAGAAGCGTAAACGGCCTGCATGAAGTCTGAGGCTTAAGGCGTAAGAGAGGAGGGAATAATATTGGCAGTTGAACAAATCAAGGAGAGTTATACGGGCAAGATACGCGAGATTACTCTGGGCACAGGGGACAAAGCGGTTAAAATAGGAGGAGCAGGGGTATATCCGTTTTACTCTTTTGAAGGGGAGATGGGTAATCCTCCCCGCATCGCCTTTGAGATATGGGATGCTGATGCGGATGGCTGGGCAGATGCCTGCAAGGAGCCGTTCAAGGATGTGTTGAACGACCCTGCGGCATGGGCCAGGAAATGCGTGGATGAATACGGGGCTGAGCTGATAGCCCTGCGACTTACAAGCATCGATCCCAACGGCAAGAATGCCCCGGCGGATAGCGTTCTTCCCACGGTCAAGGCGGTGCTGGACGCGGTGTCCGTGCCGGTGCTGATTTACGGGGTCAGCAATGATGAAAAGGACGCCGAGGTTCTCCGCAAGGTCGCGGAGGAGTTCGAGGGCAGAAACATCGTCATAGGTCCGGTAGTAGAAAAAAATTACAAGACCCTGGGAGCCGGGGCTATCGGGTTCAAGCACACGGTCCTGTCCTCCACACCGATTGACATCAACCTGGCCAAGCAACTCAACACCCTGCTTGGAAACCTGGGGGTTTCGGAGGACAAGATCATCATGGACCCCACGACCGGCGGGATCGGCTATGGCATTGAATACTCATACTCGGTAATGGAGCGGGACAGGATGGCCGCCCTGGTTCAGCAGGATGATAAACTGCAACAGCCCCTTGTCTGTTATGTAGGAATCGAAGTCTGGAAGACCAAGGAGGTAATGCAGAGCCAGGAAGATGCTCCGCTTCTGGGCGAGCCCAAGCTCAGGGGCGTGATGCTCGAGGCGGTGACTGCAATTCTCGTGCTTCTGGCCGGAGCAGATGTGGTTGTCATGCGCCATCCCGAGGCCATCGCAAAAGTCAAGGAAATCATGAAAGAGTTACTCTAAGGAATTCGACTGAATCATGTCTCATCCACGGAAGGAGTAAACAGGTATGCCAAAAATGATTATAGTGGACACAAAGCGCTGTCTCGGGTGCCATGCCTGCGAGATCGCCTGCGCCGTCGAGCATTCGGAAAGCAGGGACCTCCTGCTTGCCATCCACGAGAGAGTCTTGCCGGTGCCAAGGGTCAAGGTGATGGCAGTGGGCGAGATCAATATACCCATGCAGTGTCATCACTGCGAGGATGCTCCATGCGCCGCAGTCTGTCCGACCAAGGCACTTCACCGAGAATCCGAGAACGCGCCGGTAACATTCCGCCCTGAACTTTGCATCGGGTGCTCCTCATGCGTGCTCGTCTGTCCATTCGGCATCATCCACAGGACAGGCGACCAGATCATCAAGTGCGATCTATGCTTCGGACGGCTTGAGCAGGGCCAGGACCCGGCCTGCATCACGGCCTGTCCCACAAAGGCAAGAAGAGTCGGGGTTGCAGAGGACTTGGCGAGGGAGAAGATGAAAAAGGCTGTGGAGGTCATGGCAGAAGAGTTGAAAAAGGAGACGGCTGGATAGTCAGTCCAGAACACGGAATTGATAAGGAGTTTTTAGATGGAGCAGGCAGAGATCAGCGAGATCATCAACCGGCATCAGGGGGATCCGTCTCAGATTATCGCGATCCTCCATGACATCCAGGCAAAGGAGCGATACCTCCCTGAAGACTCCCTCCGAAAAGTGGCCACCCAGCTCGAAATGCCGGTTTCGCAGATTTACCACATTGCTACTTTTTTCAAGGCATTCAGCCTCAAGCCCAAGGGCCGACACCAGTGCACTGTGTGCATGGGAACAGCCTGTCATGTCAGGGGTGCGGGCATGGTGCTAGAAGAGCTTGAAAGAAAGCTCAAGATAAAATCAGGAGACACTACAGAGGACATGGAATATTCTCTGGAGACCGTGAACTGCGTCGGGGCTTGCGCACTAGGCCCGGTGGTGATTATTGATGGCGAATATTACGGGAATATGAACTCGGCCAAGGTCGAGAAGATGCTAAAGGGTCATGCCGCGAAAGCGGCAGGCAAGCCCGCGGCTGAAACAGAAAAGGAGGAAGAAGAGGAAGGTAGCGTAAAGGAATCCGAAGCCGCGACTCCTTCGAAAAAGCCTCGGCTCTCCCCGGTAGAATCAGCGACATCCGCAAAAACCGGGACAAAAACCAGCAAGGGAAAAGCGAAGAAGGCGACCGGGGCGAAAAAGCCAGTGAAAAAAAGCAAGAACCCGGTCAAATCCAGGCCAAGGGCTGGTAAGAAGAGTAAGTAAGGAAAGAAAGAATGCCACGGGTTGCCACGCAGAAAGATTTAGAAAACAGAAGAAAGCGCCTGACCGCCGGCCTGGACCCTAATCGGCCATACATCGCGGTGTGCGGCGGAACCGGGTGCCTGGCACTGGGTAGTGACAAGGTAATGGACGCAATCAGGGCCCAACTTGAGAAAAAGGGCCTTGCCGACAAGCTGGGTGTCACAATGAAGTTGACCGGCTGTCACGGCTTCTGCGAGAAAGGCCCCTTGGTGGTTATCCATCCACAGGGAATTCTTTATACCTCGGTAAAGGTCAAGGATGTCGAGGAAATAATTGAGAAGACATTAAAGCAAAACCAGATTCTCGACCGACTCCTGTATCGAGACCCGATCACAAAGGAGAGAATACCCAGGGAAAATGATGTGCCTTTTTATAAGCACCAGAAGCGGCTTGTGTTCGGCATGAACGGAATGATTGACCCCACAAGCATTGATGACTATATCAGCATCGGCGGATATTCGGCCCTGGCAAAAGCGCTCAATACCATGACCCCGGACCAGGTGATAGAGGAAGTATTAAAGGCAGGCCTTCGTGGCCGCGGTGGAGGAGGGTTCCCGGCGGGCACCAAATGGAGAACCTGCCGTGAGGCACACGGTGACATTCGCCTTGTCATCTGCAATGCTGATGAGGGCGATCCGGGCGCATATATGGACCGGAGCGTCCTTGAGGGAAATCCCCATGCTGTGCTTGAGGGCATGATCATCGGTGCTTATGCCATCGCATACGGGGTATCTCCGGTCCAGGGATTCATCTATGTTCGGCATGAGTATCCGCTTGCGGTCAAGCACTTACGCAAAGCGGTTGAACGGGCCCGCGAATACGGGTTTCTTGGAAAGGACATCCTGGGAAAAGCGGGCTTCAACTTTGACATCCAGATAAACATGGGCGGCGGGGCCTTTGTCTGCGGGGAGAGCTCGGCACTGATGGCTAGTATTGAGGGAAAACCAGGAGAGCCCCGGGCCAAGTATGTTCATACCGTGCACCGCGGTGCATGGGAAAAGCCCTCGAACCTGAATAATGTTGAGACATGGGCCAATGTGCCATGGATCATAAACAAGGGTACGGATTGGTATCGGGCCATGGGCACGGAAGGCTCAAAGGGCACAAAGATATTCTCTCTGGTCGGAAAGATCAACAACACAGGCCTGGTCGAGGTCCCTATGGGCATTACCCTGCGCCAGATCGTGTATGACATTGGAGGAGGCATCCGCGGGGGCAAGAAATTCAAGGCCATCCAGACCGGAGGACCTTCCGGAGGGTGTATCCCGGAGAGCTTGATTGACACCCCGGTGGACTTCGACAGGCTTACAGAGCTCGGCTCAATGATGGGCTCCGGCGGAATGATCGTCATGGATCAGGACACCTGCATGGTAGATTTCGCACGATACTTTCTCAACTTCCTCAGTGAAGAGTCCTGCGGCAAGTGCACTCCCTGCAGAGAGGGAATCAAGCAGATGCTTAATATTCTCACCCGCATCTGCGAGGGCAAGGGCCAGGAGGGCGATGTAGAATGGCTACAGGAGATCGGACATGCAGTCATGGATGCCTCGCTTTGCCAGCTAGGCGGCACCGCGCCCAATCCGGTGTTGAGCACGATCAGATATTTCCGGGAAGAATATGATGCACACATAAGGGACAGAAAATGCCCAGCAGGTGTCTGCCGCGCCCTTGTTACCTACAGGATCAGCGAGGAAAACTGCACAGGATGCGGAGTCTGCCTGAAACGATGTCCTCAAGAGTGCATAAGCGGAGAAAAGAAAAAGCCGCATTCCATTGATACAACAAAGTGCATCAAGTGCGGCATATGCTACGAGAGCTGTAAATTTGATGCAGTGATAAGGGAATAAACAATGCTGACCGTAACTATTGATGGCAAGCAGACCCAAGTGGACCCGGATACCACCATCCTCCATGCCGCGCGGCAGGTAGGGGTGGAAATCCCCACTCTCTGTCACCATGAGGCGCTTGAAGGATACGCATCATGCAGGGTCTGCATCGTGGAGCTAAAGCGTGGAAAGCGCACCCGGGTGGTCACTGCTTGCAATTATCCTATACAAGAAGACGGGCTGGAGGTCTTAACAAATACAGAAAGAATACTAAACGACCGAAAGATAATAGTTCAGATGCTACTTGCCAGGTGCTGGGATTCAACCGTAGTCCGCGAATTCGCGGCCAGGCTCGGAATAACCGACACACCCTTCGAAAAAAACCACGGTGAAGAGTGCATCCTCTGTGGGCTGTGCGTCAATGTGTGCCGAGACCTGATTGGAGCCGCGGCCATCGGCTTTGAAAGCAGGGGCGTGGAGCGCAAGGTCGGCGTTCCCTTCCATTTGGCCAGCGACGCCTGCATAGGTTGCGGCGCATGTGTCTATGTGTGCCCCACTCAATGCATCAAGATGGAAGACCTGGCAGAGAAGCGGGTCATCGAGCAGTGGCAGGGGGACTATCCTTTGCTTCAGTGCAAGGAGTGCGGCGCCAGGTTCGGAACAGCCAAGCAGTTGGCTTTTCTCCTTGACCGCCTTAGCTCGGCCAAGGAATACCTGGAGAAGTGTCCGAAATGCCGAACAAAGGATTACACGGAACAATTAGCAAAATGTGAAGGAACGGTAAAACAGGAAGGAGTAAGGTGATGGCAGAAAAAAAGGCAAGTATTGATCCAACTGTCGAGTCACTTCTGAAAAAGGCCAAGAAGGATAATGTCGAAACTGCGTGGGACAGACTTGAGAAACAGCACCCCCAATGCGGGTTCGGACAGCTCGGGCTTTGTTGTCGGCATTGTTCGCAAGGTCCCTGCCGGATTGATCCATTCGGCGAAGGACCCCAGGCAGGTATCTGCGGCGTCACGGCCTCCACCATGACCGCCCGGCATTTCATCCGGATGGTGGCAGGAGGTGCCGCGGCACACTCCGATCACGGCCGGGGCGTGGCTGAGGTGTTTCTCCTTTCAGCCCAGGGCAAGATCCCAAGTTACGGGATCAAGGACGAACAGAAGCTATTTCAACTGGCCATGGACCTCGGAGTGGAGGTAGGCGAGAGGCCGGTCAACGAGATCGCAGTGGAAGTGGCCGAGAAATGCATGGCAGAGTTCGGCAGGCAGGAAGGAGAACTGGCCTTTGTCAAAAAAGCGCCACTGGCCCGTCAGGAGGTCTGGCGCAAGGCGGGCGTTGTGCCGCGCGGGATTGACCGGGAGATAGTGGAAATCATGCACCGCACCCATATAGGTGTGGACCAGCACTATGAAAACCTGCTCATGCAGGGTGCCAGGGCCTCAATCGGAGACGGCTGGGGAGGATCCATGATCGCTACCGAGCTCCAGGACATCCTGTTCGGAACCCCCGAGCCGGTCGCGGCGGAGATAAACCTGGGAGTGCTAAAGGAGGACGAGGTCAACATCATCATCCACGGGCACGAGCCTATTCTCTCGGAGATGATAGTACTTGCGGCCAGGGAGCCGGAGATGCAGAAGTTGGCCAAAGACAAAGGAGCCAAGGGGATCAACCTCGCTGGTATATGCTGTACGGCCAACGAGGTGCTGATGAGACATGGAATCCCCATTGCAGGGAATTTTCTCCAACAAGAGGTCGCACTGATAACCGGCGCAGTCGAGGCCATGGTCGTGGATGTCCAGTGCATTATGCAGTCAGTGGGAAATATCGCACAGTGCTACCATACTAAGCTGATTACCACTGATTACCGGGCAAAAATGCCATACGCCGAGCACATCCAGTTTGATGAGCACAACGCCCTGGAATCGGCAAGGAAGATAGTGCGCACCGCCATTGAGAATTTTCCGAACCGGGACCCGCGCAAGGTAATGATCCCGGATGAAAAATGCAGTATGATCGCCGGCTTTTCCCACGAAACAATCAACTACCTTCTCGGGGGCATGTTCCGTTCAAGCTACAGGCCTCTCAACGATAACATCATCAACGGACACATCCGAGGCATCGCCGGCGTTGTCGGGTGCAACAACATCCACACCACCCATGATTCCGACCATGTGACCATGGTAAAGGAACTTATCAAGAATGATGTCATCGTGCTGACCACAGGCTGTAACGCCATTGCCTGCGGCAAGGTGGGGCTCTTAACCCCGGAAGCCGCACACGAGTTTGCAGGGCCGGGACTGGCTGAGGTATGCGAGACAGTCGGTATTCCGCCGGTGCTCCACATGGGAAGCTGTGTGGACAACTCCAGAATCCTGATTGCCGCCTCAGCCGTGGTCAAGGAAGGCGGCCTGGGAGATGACATCTCAGACCTGCCTGCGGCAGGCGCCGCACCGGAGTGGATGAGCGAAAAGGCCATCTCCATTGGACAATATTTTGTCGCCTCAGGCGTCTACACGGTGTTCGGAACTAATTTCCCGATTCTGGGCAGTGACGAAACCCGGGATTTCCTTTTCAAGGAAATGGAGAAGTCTTTAGGAGGAATGTGGGATTTCGAGCCGGACCCCATCAAGGCCGCACACAAGATGATCGCTCACATTGATAAAAAGAGAAAAGCCCTCGGTCTGGACAAAGCCAGGGAGAGGGTCCTCTATGATATGGCAATGAGACGGGAGATGGAATAAAGGGTTACACCCGTAAGAATAGAGAGGAGGTAAGGATAGTGTCCAAGTTAATCGCATCCGCGGCAATTAGGGGAGCGCACAAGATCGTGGCCCGGGCTGATGAAAAGTATAAGCAGGCTCTGGACAAGTTCGGTGAGAATCAGGAAGTGGCTTTTCCCAATACCGGTTATTTCCTGCCCGTCATTTACGGGATTCTGGGACACAAGGTGGAAAAGATAAAAGACATGAAGTATGTCCTGGATACCTGTAAGAGGCTCCTGCCTCCGTTGGTAAGGGAAAGGACTCCCCTGCCATATCTTGCACCGGCCCTAGACGCGGGAATGGTTACCTTTTTTGCAGAAGAGATAATCGAGGCAATCAGGTATCTGGAAGAACCGGATTTCTATATCCAGGGAGAAGACCCCCAGGATGGCAAAATCTGGCTCGGCGCCGCGGATGATGTTATCCTTCGCAAACGCGGCGTCGAATTCGTGGACGGGACCGCACCTGGTTTTGCCGCAGTCCTGGGAGCCGCTCCCAGCCCCGAGATAGCGGCCAAGATAGCGCTTGAACTTCAGGAGAAGAACCTTTATGTGTTCATGTCCGCGGACCATGAGGGCAAGCGCTTCAGTGAGCAGTTGGTTGAAGCCGGGGTCCAGATAGGCTGGCCGACCCGACTGGTAAGCTTCGGCCCGGATGTGAGCGCGACTGTTTTCGCCGCAGGCTTTGCCACCAGGGCCGCGATGAGCTTCGGAGCGTGCGAGCCAGGAGATTACCGGAAGATTCTCATTTACAACAAGGACCGCATATTCGCTTTTGCCATGCCGCTGGGCTTTGTTACGGACGAGTGGTATGCAAACGCCGCAGGAGCGATCAACTGGGGATTCCCTACTATCGCGGATACTCCCATACCGGAGATTCTCCCTACTGGCATCTGCACCTACGAGCATGTGGTAAGCAATATTCCTCATGATGAAATCGTGTCCAAGGCGGTGGAGGTAAGAGGGCTCAAAGTGACTGTGACCAAAGTGCCTGTGCCGGTGAGCTACGGCCCGGCATTTGAGGGAGAGAGAGTCCGGGGCGAGGACATATATGCAGAAGCCGGGGGAGGCCGAACCCAGGCTGTGGAATATCTCATAATGAAGGACATGAACGAGGTCGAGGATGGCAAGATAGAGGTCTTCGGCCCGGATTTGAAGGATATTGAGCCCGGAACTAAATTCCCTCTCGGAATCCTGGCGGAAGTGGCTGGCCGCACTATGCAGGAGGATTTCGAGCCGATACTCGAGCGACAGATTCACCACCTGATCAACTATGCCCAGGGCATGATGCATATCGGACAGCGCGACATCGCATGGCTTCGCGTCTCCAAGTCCGCGGTGGGAAAGGGCCTTCTGATAAAGCACATCGGGGACATACTTCATGCCAAACTCCATCAGGATTTCGGCAACATAATGGACAAGATACAGATCAAGATTTATACCACTGAAGATGAGGTGAAAAAGCTCACGGAAGAGGCACGTGCGGCTTACCAGAAGCGCGATGAACGCCTTGCCGGAATGGTGGACGAGGATGTGGAGACCTTTTATTCCTGCACACTTTGTCAGAGCTTTGCTCCCAACCATGTTTGTGTGGTCACGCCGGAACGGCCCGGACTGTGCGGTGCATATAACTGGCTGGACTGCAAGGCAAGCTTCGAGATCAATCCCACAGGCCCGAACCAGCCGGTTCAGAAAGGCAAGGTGATTGACCCTGTATACGGCCAGTGGGAGGGCGTGAACGAGTTTGTGAAGGTAGCAAGTCGAGGCACTGTGGAGCATTATGATGCCTATGGTATCCTGCGCGAGCCCATGACAAGCTGTGGATGCTTTGAGTGTGTGGCCGCGGTCCTGCCCATGTGTAACGGCTTCATGACCGTTGACCGAGACCATAGGGACATGACCCCGATCGGGATGAAATTCACCACACTGGCCGGTCAGATCGGCGGCGGAATGGTAACCCCCGGGTTCGTGGGCCACAGCAAGTTTTACATCACCAGTAAGAAGTTCCTATCCGCGGAACAGGGATTACTGCGCATGGTCTGGATGCCGAAGCGGCTCAAGGAGGAGATAAAGGATAGGCTGGACAAGCGGGGCGAGGAACTGGGTATACCGGACCTTTATGACAAGATTGCGGATGATACAGTAGGCACCACCGAGGACGAGGTGTTGAAATATATCACCGAGAAGGAACACCCTGTTTTGAAGCTGGACCCCCTGTTTTAGTGCGGTTTACAGATTTTCTTGATAGGGACCCAAGGAGGGAGAAAGAATGGCTTTATCAGGACTTGAGATTTACAAGAAGTTGCCCAAGACCAATTGCGGAGATTGCGGGGTTCCGACCTGCATGGCCTTTGCCATGAAGCTGGCCGCGGGTCAGGCCGAGTTAAGCGCGTGTCCGCATGTTGACCCGGCCGTGGCAGAGGAATTGGGTGCGGCCGCGGCTCCTCCGATCCGCACGGTAACAATAGGCGCAGGAGAGGATGCCGTCAAGGTCGGTGGCGAAACAGTGCTTTTCCGCCATGAGAAGACCTTTGTCAATTCCCCCGGAATAGGGGTGCTCATCACAGAGGATATGGACGATGCCGCAGTGGACGCCAGGATAAAAAGCATCAACGAACTGCAATACGAGCGTATCGGGCTTGTCCTCAAACCCGACCTGGTGGCGGTAAAGGCTAACGACGGGGCAAAGCTTGAGGCTCTGGCCAAAAAGGTGGCGGATTCCACCAAGGCCTCTCTGGTCTTGATGGCGGACAATGTCGCGGCACTCAAGCAAGGCGTGGAAGCGGTCAAGGATAAAAAGCCTTTGCTCTATGCGGCAACCAGGGACAACGCGGACGAGATGGCCGCATTGGCCAAGGAGTCAGGCTGTCCACTGGTCGCCAAGGGAGAAGGCCTGGATAGTACTGCAGAGCTTGCAGAAAAGCTGGACAAGGCAGGGGCCAAGGACCTTGTGCTGGATACCGGCACAAGGGAACTTAAAAAGATGTTCGAGGAGCAGATCCAGATTCGGAGGCTTGCGGTAAGGAAGGCCTTCCGGCCGCTCGGCTATCCCACCCTGATAATGGCCGCCCAGATGAGCGATGATCCGATAAAGCAGGCTCTTTATGCTTCCATCTTTATCGCGAAATACGGCGGGATCGTCATTCTGAGCGAGCTTCGTGGAGAGACCCTGTTCCCGCTTCTTCTTGAGCGGCTCAATATCTACACAGACCCGCAACGGCCCATGGCGCAAAGCCCTGGAATTTATGAGTTGAACGATCCAGAGGAGAATTCACCAGTGGTGGTGACAAGTAACTTCTCCCTGACTTACTTTATTGTGTCCGGTGAACTCGAAGCTGGCAGGATACCCACATGGCTCGTGGTCGTGGATACCGAGGGGCTCTCCGTGCTCACCGCCTGGGCCGCGGGTAAATTCTCCGGGGACCTTATTGGTGCTTATGTCCTTAAAAGCGGTGTGGTAGATAAGGTCAAAAAGAAAAGGGTGGTCATCCCGGGTGTGGTCGCAGGAATTTCCGGGGAACTGGAAGATGAATTGCCCGGCTGGGAGGTGCTGATCGGCCCGAGGGAGGCGGCATACATCGTGTCGTACATGAAGGAGCAGGTCGGATAAAAGCACTTGGCTTAACGAGATAAAGGAGGGGATAGGATGCTTTGCATTGGCGAGAATCTTAATGTGATGAGCAAGACCCTGGGGCCCGCAATGAAGAGTCGTGACCCCAAGCCGCTTCAGGAAATGGCAAAAGCCGAAGCAGAGCAGGGGGTTGATTATATTGACTGCAATATCGGGCCTGCGCGCAAGGACGGCCCTGAGTTGATGGAATTCGTAGTCAGGACTGTGCAGGAGGTCGTAGACCTGCCCTGTTCCCTTGACACCACCAATGCGGCCGCGACAGAGGCCGGGCTAAAGGTGCACAGGGGCAGGGCTTTGATCAACTCGGTTACACTCCAGCCCGATCGCCTGGAAAAATTCCTGCCACTTGCCGCAGAATATGATGCGGACATTATCGGCGTGCTGTGGGGCCCGGAGGGGATGCCACGCGATGAAGACGAGAGGGCCATGCACGCGGTAAACCTCATGATGAAAGCAAATGAGCTTGGCATCGAAAACGAGCGGCTCTGGATGGACCCGATAGTCAGCCCGATCACCGTGGCCGACCTGATACCCCAGGTCAAGGCTTGTGTTGAATTCATGGGGCCCCTTCAGGACCTTGTCCCGGGCTGTAAATCCACGGTAGGCCTTTCAAATGTTTCCAATGGCGCGCCCACAGAACTTCGCGGCTGGCTCAACCGCGTTTACATGCTTATGTTCATGCGCCACGGCCTGCATTCCGCAATAGTGGATGCCTTTGACGAGGACCTGCTGGCCATGGCACGCGGCGAGAGAAAGGATGTGGCGGACATCGTTTACAAGGTCATGGACAAAGCCGAGGTGGACGAGAATTCACTCACTGATGAACTAAGAAAATACTACCGCACGGCTAAAGTGCTCGTGGGAGATGTCCTCTACTCCGACTCGTGGCTGGATGGATAAAAAGGCATTTTCCTCGGGTGTGCGACATAAACCCAAATAATGCAGTTGCCCCTTTCTGATTTAGAATAGGGGTGTTATCTAAAATCAATCCTTATTCTTGTCGAGGTCTGGCGGTTTTACAACAAAAGGGCCGACTGCGAGAACCGCATCAAGGAGCTCAAGCAAGACTTTGGCGCGGATGGGTTCTGTTTGGATTCTTTCTTCGGAACCGAAGCCGCCCTCAGGATAGTGGCATTCTGCTACAACCTGATCACCCTCTTCAGGGGCGCGGTACTGAAAAATACCAGCCCCACCCTCAAAACCATTCGATATCAGGTGCTGGTATTAGGCGCCCAACTGGGCTCAAGAGCACGCAAGAAAAATCTTAAAATCTCCGCCCAGGGACGCCTCCGAAAAAACCTGAAAATTCTACTAAATCGAATAGCTGAGATAGATCAAGCATCACCGCGATGCAGTTGGGCGGGAAAATAAAAAATGGCAACTGCATTATTTTGGTTTATTTCTCGTCCTCTTTCCGCGTCTCCCGCCTGGCTTTCTCTATAATCTTCTCCGCGATGTGTGAAGGAACCTCTTCATAATGGGAGAATTCCATGGTGAAGAGCCCTCGGCCGGAAGTGATTGAATCCAGATCAGGGGCATACCGGAGCATCTCGGCAAGTGGCACCTGGGCCTTGATCACCTGGCTTGTGCCCTTTGATTCCATTCCCTGAAGCCTTCCGCGGCGCCGATTGAGGTCTCCCGTGATATCGCCCAGGCACTCGTCGGGCGCGGTAACCTCTATATTCATTATCGGCTCTATCAGCATCAATCCCGCTTTTTCCGCCGCGGCTTTTAGCCCGAGGGAACCCGCTATCTGGAAGGCCATATCCGATGAGTCAACATCATGGTACTTGCCGTCATAGAGCTTGACATGAACATCAGTTATAGGGTATCCAGCGAGTATTCCGCGATCCATTGCCTCCTTCACACCCTTTTCCACGGACGGGATATAACTGCGAGGGATCGCACCACCCACGATCGCATCCTCGAACTCGAACCCCTGGCCTCGCTCCAGCGGCCATATCTCGAGCCAGCACCAGCCATACTGCCCTCGGCCTCCGGACTGCTTGCGGTACTTGCCCTCCCCGATGGCCTTTCCACGGAAGGTCTCGAAGTAGGGAATCTTGGGAGCCTTCAAGTCCACTGCTACACTGAACTTCCTTTTCATCCTCTCAAGTGCGCTCTCTATATGCACCTGGCCCATTCCGGAAAGAATAAACTCGTTGGTCTGATGATCATGCTTGAGCTTGAGTGTAGGGTCCTCCTCGGTGAGACGCGAAAGACTGGCGCTAAGCTTATCCTCGTCGGATTGCGAATGGGGAACCACGGCAAAGCTTATCACAGGCTGGGGCCACGGAAGGGCTGGCAATTCCACTGCATCAGCCTCGGTGCAGAAGGTGTCTCCGGTCTGAGCCTCCTTGAGCTTGGGAATAGCCACGATGTCCCCGACCCGGGCCGCGTTCACTCCCTCCACATTGTCCCCGGAAAGAATGAGTATCTGGCCTATCCTCTCTTTGAGCTTCCGGCTGGAGTTATATACGGCTGAGTCCGCCATCTGACTGCCTGAGAAGACACGCATCATGGAGAGTTTGCCCCGGTAGGGGTCAGCGATTGTCTTGAAAATCAGGCCGCAGAAAGGACCATCTTCAGACGGCTTGAACATGGTTGTATTGCCCGTCTTCGGATCAATGGCAGAAAGCTCTGCCCTTTCAAGGGGCGAGGGAAGGCATTCTACAATAGCATCAAGCAGAGGCTTCATCCCGATATTCTTTGTCCCGGACCCTACGAGCAGAGGCACTATGTTGCCCGCAATTACGCCCTGGCGCAAAGCCTTCATCAACTCCTTCTTATCAAGCTCCTCGCCCTCAAGATACTTTTCCAGCAGGCTGTCGTCTGACTCCGCAATGGCCTCGATCATCTTCTCCTGATACGACACCGCGGAATCCTTATGCTCATCAGGGATGTCATCCTCCTTGAAAGCCCCGCTCCCGTCTGGCTCATAGATCAGCGCCTTCATCTTAATGAGGTCAATCACACCGCAAAACTCATTCTCCGTGCCGACCGGGACTGTGAGCGGACAGGGAATTATCCCGAGGGCCTTGCGTATATCCTCAAGGGTTGCCTCAAAGTCTGCGCGCTCCCGGTCCAGCCTGGAGATGAACACAAATCGCGCAAGACCCAACTCCCCGGCCTCTGACCAGAGCTTTTCCGTGAGCACCTTGACCCGGTCTATCGCGTCCACTACGAAAATACCAGCATCCACAGCCCTCAATGCGTTTCTGGCATCAGTAACAAAGTTGGGGTCCCCGGGGGTGTCCACCAGGTTGATGAGATGCTTGTCCCAGTCAAAATGAGCTACCGCGACCGAGATCGAAGAGCAACGATGCTTCTCCTCCGGCTCGCTGTCCAGTATAGAGGTCCCTTCCTCTATCTTTCCCAGCCGGGTCGTTGCCTTGCCAGTAAAGAGCAAGGCCTCTCCAAGCGATGTCTTGCCTGCACCGCTGTGAGAAAAAAGACCTATGTTGCGAAGAAATTCCCTCCCATATTCCTTCATCTCAAAAGCTCCTGGAAAAAATTCGAAGTTTGAATTATACGATTTTTATCGTCGCTTTGTCAATCAACTTTTCCCGACCACTTCTTTCATGCGAGCAGACCTTTTCTGGATGGTCTCACTGTCTGGCGACATGGACCAGCGAAACAGTATTTTTGAAAGAGGTCTTCTCAAGTAAAACAATCTGTCCGGAAGCGCTATCTCCCTCGGCGAGATCGTGATGCCATAACTCTTCGGATGATGAAATAGTTCGGAGTAAGCCTCCAGGCGAACCCTGTGTCCCGCATCCCAATACAAGCTGCCCGGGCCGCGATCCTCCCTGGAGAGACCTGCCCAGCGCTCGATCTGCCGAAGAGATGTCTCAAATTCCTCATTGCTCTCTCCCGGAAACCCGACAAGCAGGTTCGCCTTGACATGAATGCCCGCACGGGTCAGAGCCAGTATGGAAGAAAATATCTCATCTTCATCCGCTCTCTTGTTCATCCGCTCACGAATGGTCCGCGAAAAAGTCTCCACGCCAAGAACCCCATACCGAAACCCGACCTGATACATCATGCCGGCCAATACCTCGTCAATTGAGCGATCCGCTATGAGAAGACTTGAGAACACCGGCTGAAATGGAAGAGAACCTGCTTTCTCACAAAATTCCTTCACCCAGCCCTGATTCCCATTGAAAGCGCTCTCGCTGAAAAGAAAATGAGTCTCGCCAAACCTCTCATGAAGCCCCCGAATCTGCTCGATCACATTCTCCACCTTGCGCTGGCGAAAGCGGGACCAGTAAGCGGTCTCGGAACAATAAGCACACCGGTTAACGCAACCACGCGTCGAGGCTACAGGCAGGCCCTCGAAGAAGGGTGTAAGATACCGATTCGGACGGTTGGACTTGTAGGCAGAATACCCGAGCCCGGGCAGGGGAAAGCCCTCGAAGCTGATTGAAGGGAGAGAGTCCAGGTCTTTGACCAGAGCCCGCGGCTCAAACACCACGGAGCCGCTTTCTGCAGAACCTTCGGACCCGCGGATTGCAAGCCCGGAAACACCGGACAAAAGATTCCTCTTTAGATCCGAGCAGAGCTCGCGAACCGTAAGCTCCCCTTCTCCAACAACCACAGCATCCACAATGCCCAGGCCTAATGTAAACTCCTGCATCTCAGGAAGGCTTACGCCCGGGCCGCCGAAGATTACAGGCAAGTCCGGCCTCCGTTTCTTGATCTGCCTCGCCAGATACAAGCTGATAAAAACATTGCTTGCATAGGTTGAAAAGAAGACTGCATCCGGATTTTCATCAAGCACCCTCTCCGCCCATTCCGGCACCATCTGGCGAAGCCCGAGATATAACATGCCCGCGGCACGCTTGATCTCTGGATCAGCTCCGGGTTTTAAGGTAAAACCAGGTTCAGAGGATCTGGAGGGCTCGTCCTCCCGAAAGAGCAGATACAACCCCAGTTCCGGCTCCAGCACAAAGACAACCTCGTCGGAAACTATTCCCACACCGAAAAACTGGCGAATTAGATGAAACTCTCCCTGTCCCTCCTGGTAGGCAAGCCAGCAGAAATCAAAGCAAGCTGTCTCATGCCCGGCATCCCGCAGGGCTCCGTTTATCGAGGCTATACCCAAAGCAGGGTAATCACCGTTCGTGAAAAAAGGGCATAGTATCAGAGCGGCCTTCATGGTAATATTTTTAGCTACGCTACCGTAAATAAGCCCTCTGGTCAAGAAGGGCTTGAAGGATAGAAGAGCTTGATTTAACATAAGCATTATTTTGAGGGCTAAAGGAGGAATGAGATGTCTCGAAGATTGATTGTGATAGGCGGTGTGGCCGCGGGAACCAGCGCGGCAAGCAGGGCACGCAGGACTGATCCGAGGCTTGAGATCATCCTGTTCGAGAAGGGAGAGTATATATCGTATGGCGCATGCGATGAGCCGTTTTTTCTGGGAGGAGAGATTGATAAGCCGGAGCGGCTGTTGGTGCGCAGGCCAGAGGTATTCAGGGAAAAACAGAACATTGACATCCGGCTTATGCACGAGGTTACGAAGATTATTCCCCGGGAGAAAAAGGTAGAGGTCAAGAACCTGGGCACGGGAGAAACAGAATCCTATAATTATGACGCCCTGATAATCGCCACTGGTGCGCGGCCTCGGGCGATGGATGTGCCTGGAACAGGTCTGGAGGACCTGGAGGGTGCGCCGAATTTTTTCTATCTGAAGTTTTTGCAACAGGCCATCTTGATTGACCGTTTCCTTAAAGAGCGCAAGCCGAAAAAGGCGATAACCCTTGGCGCGGGCTTCATCGCCCTGGAGATGGCAGAGGCTTTCCACGCAATAGGCATTGAAAACACCATTATCAATCGCAGTAACCGTGTTGGGGGCAGACTAGAGCCGGAGATGCAGAAAGAGGTTCGTGAGATTCTCGAGGAAAAGGGGGTCATCTTTCAGCCGGAGACAATCATCAGGGGATTTGAGAGGGATGATGCTGGCATGATCCGAAAGGTCAAGACCGACAAGGGCGACCTTGATGCAGACCTGGTGCTTTGCAGTATAGGTGAGGTGCCGGTGGTTGAGCTGGCCCAGGCCGCAGGCGTCAAGCTGGGAAAGACAGGCGCAATAGCCGTGAACGCGCGGATGGAGACGAACATCCCCGGCATCTACGCGGCAGGGGACTGCTGTGAAACATATAACCGGGTGAGCCGCGAGAATGTTTTCACCCCCCTCGGGGACATCGCAAACAAGCATGGCTGGACAGCCGGAGAGAATGCGGCTGGCGGGAACATAACTTATCCAGGGTCTGTTGGGTCATGGATGTTCAAGTGTTTTGAACTCCAGGTCGGCGCAACCGGAATTCTGGCCGCGGATGCCGAACGGCTCGGGGTTGAGGTGTTCACGAACCTGATCGAACACCGGTCCCGCGCTCATGCCCAGCCAAAGAGCAAGAAGATCATGGTCAAGCTAGTGGCGGACAAGAAGACACACCGCCTGCTCGGTGCGCAGATAGCGGGCAGGGAAGGCGCGGCCTTGCGGATCAACGCCCTGGCAGTGGCACTCTATAATGAGATGACCGTGGATGAGTTGGCAAATGTAGATTTCGCATACACCCCGCCCTTCTCGCCGGTCATTGATCCTATTCTCATCGCGGCACGAGACGCCACAAAGGCCATTGCAAGGTGATCTTTATCCGGATGAAACTTTTTTCCTGGCTTCGATTATTTTTCCAGCTTGAGAAAGTCAAATAGATTGCCGTGTATATCATAGGCGGTCATGATTAGATCGCCCTGCTGAATGGATAC
Organism: uncultured bacterium; assembly: GCA_964580655.1. Lineage (GTDB taxonomy): Bacteria > RBG-13-61-14 > RBG-13-61-14 > RBG-13-61-14 > CAZOMR01 > CAZOMR01. The sequence continues at coordinate 1,342 of CAZOMR010000020.1, read as the reverse complement.
CAGGCAGTAGTGACAATCGCGCCCCACTTTGGCGGTGAACCAGGATCGGGTGGGCGCGAAGTCTTCAATGGGCGCGCCTGCCCCCCCGGTCGTTATATAGATTACGCCATTCTCCGGGTCCACCTTGCCGTTCTTGATCGGCCAGGTACGCTCGTAGACATGGATGTGCCCTGCCCATACAATGTCAACCCCGTATTTTTCATATAAAGGAACAAGCTGTTTCGTGTTCATCTCTCCAAGGGTTGATGGGCCCTTGTAGGTGTCGCCGTAATCGTTCTCGTCAGAGGAGTAAGGCGGATGGTGATGCGCCACGAAATTCCATGTGGCCTGGGTATTCGCCAGGTCATTCTCAAGCCACTTATACTCCTCGCTGTCAGGCCCCAGTTCCTTGTTGCTGTCAATGATGGCGAAGTGCGCGTTGCCGTAGTCAAAAGAATAGTAATTCTCCGGCTCAGGGTAGGACACATATTTATAAAACCATTCCGTATCGCGCTCATGGTTTCCGATCGCTATATAGGTGGGCACGCGGGCCATCAATTTTCCAGCAGGGCCGAAAAATTCTCTGTGCCACTGTCTCTTTTTTAGCCCGTTTGTTACCACATCACCTACATTGAGCACGAATTCAGGCCTCTCTGCATAGGCCCTGTCCATGATCCTTTTGAAGAGCCAAAAGCGGGTCCGGTTGTCGCCTAAAACAACAAAGCTGAAGGCCGAGTCTTCACGCACCGCTGTCTTGAATGTAAAAACGCGGCTCTTGATTGCTTTGCCTGAACCGCATTGCGATCTGACCTGGTAAAAGTAATTCGTCTCGGGAGCAAGGCCGGACAGCTTCACCTCGTGAATCCTCACCTTTTCATCTATCTTTACACTCTCGGAAAGGGGACATTCAAGACCATAGATAACCTCGGAATCACCCTGGCCGCTTGTCTCCCACATAATGGTCATGCTCGTCTGTGTCGAGTCCATAAGATAGGGCCCGTTAACCATTCCGCCAACCCCGCCCAGCTCCAGCCCGTAGGCCGGGCCATGCATGACAATCAGCATCAATGCCGAAAAAATCACCGCCAGGATATAATTTCGCCTCATTGAAAACCCCCCTGAAATCAGCCCTCAATTAAGTGAGAGGCGAGCGATATATGCCCACCTTTAATTTAATGGTGTCCCCAACGGGATTTGAACCCGTGTTGCCGGATTGAAAGCCCGGTGTCCTAGACCTGGCTAGACGATGGGGACATTGAAATAAATTATAACCGCGCCTGCCGGGTTTGTCAAAGAGAATGCATGCTTGACAGCGATTCCGCAAACCATCCCCTTGATGATGAATAAGGTGGCTGGCTGAAAG
>CAZOMR010000019.1:0-22414 GCA_964580655.1 uncultured bacterium | reverse complement strand
CCTTTCAGCCAGCCACCTTATTCATCATCAAGGGGATGGTTTGCGGAATCGCTGTAGGGGCCGCGAAATTCTTGACATATATCTTGAGTTTTGTTAAAACTATTAAAATTTAGCCTGATTCAGAAAGCGTTTAGATGCCCGAAGTACTTCAGTTAGTCATTGGCGCCATTTTGGTGAACAATTTCGTGCTTACCCGTTTTCTGGGCGTCTGCCCTTTTTTGGGGGTGTCCAAGAAGGTGGAAACGGCAGTGGGCATGGGCATGGCCGTGGTCTTCGTCATGACCATGGCCGCTACAATCACCTGGATCGTGTATAAATTCCTTCTACTGCCCCTGGACCTGGTATATCTTCAGACCATTGTCTTCATCCTGGTCATCGCATCCCTTGTCCAGCTTGTTGAAATGGTCTTGCAAAAACAATTTCCAGCACTATATGAAGCGCTTGGAATCTTCCTCCCACTGATCACCACCAACTGCGCCATCCTCGGAGTGGCTGTGCTCAACATCCAGAAGGACCTTACTTTCCTGCTGGCTATCATCTTCGCCTTCTCCGCAGGGGTTGGCTTTATGCTCGCCCTGGTGCTCATGGCCGGATTGAGGGAAAGGATAGAGTTGGCTCCAGTACCGGAACCCCTGAAAGGCACAGCAATAGCGCTCATCACAGCCGGACTACTCTCTCTGGCTTTTATGGGCTTCAGTGGGCTGATCCGGCAGTAATGAATAGAGACTGACCATGCTTTGGGCGATTATCAGTTTGGCCGGCCTCGGATTCCTGGCAAGCATCGCTCTGGGCTTTGCTTCAAAGCGTTTTTATGTGGAGCGAGACCCGAGGATTGATGAGGTCCTGGAGGCTCTGCCGCAGGCCAACTGCGGCGCATGCGGATACCCTGGTGGGTGTGTCGGGTATGCAAAAGAGATTGTAGAAAATGGTATTGCCTGCGACCTCTGTGCTCCGGGCGGCCCGGAGGTTGCGCTGAAGATAGCGGAAATTATGGGCCAGGAGATCGAGGTCGGGGAGCGAAAAGTGGCGGTGGTATGTTGCGCTGGCTCCGATGCTATTGTAAAAGACCGATTTGAATATCACGGCATCGAGGACTGCCGTGCCGCGGAACTATTTCAGGCCGGTGCCGGAGCGAAGAACTGCGTATACGGATGCCTGGGACTGGGAAGCTGTTCACGCGCCTGTCCCTTTGATGCAATAACTATCACGGAGAATCACCTGGCAGTAGTTGACCCGGATAAATGCACCGGGTGCGGAAAATGCTTAGAGGTCTGCCCGCGAAATATCATCAAGTTGATCCCGGCATCCGCACCGATCGCGGTTCTATGCAATTTCATGGGAAAAGGCACGGAGGTCAGGGCAATCTGCTCAGTGGGGTGCACCGGGTGCGGCATCTGCGCAAAGCGCGCCGGGGAAGACGCAATAAAGCTGGAAAACGATCTTCCGGTCATTAACTACCAGGTCAAGCCGGAAAGCCTAGATGTGGCTGAACTATGCCCCCAGTTCACCATAATTGATCTGAAGAAGTATAAACCATCTGAGTGGCTCCTCGGTGGAAGGGATAGATTTAAGCAGGAAGTGAAAGAGAAAAAGGCAAAGAAAAAGGCTGAAAAGGCGGCCAAAAAGGAAATGGCCCATTCCGGGGGAGCGGAATAGATGCGGGTATTGACTTTCAAGGGCGGGGTGCATCCTCCAGAGGAAAAGCACCATACCGAGGGCAAGGCCATCGAGGATATTCCGCTTCCGGACAGGGTTTTTATCCCGCTTTCACAGCACACGGGCGCTCCGGCCAGGGCCCTGGTAAAAAAGGGAGACCGGGTCAAGAAGGGACAGATGATAGGAGAGGCGGCTGGATATATCTCGGCTCATGTTCATGCTTCTATCTCAGGGACAGTGGTAAGGGTGGCTAACTACCCGCATCCTTTTGGTAAACCCCAGCCTGCAGTGGAGATAGAGTCTGACGGAAAGTCCTACGGATTTGATGAATCTGGAGAAGACGAGCCGGATACATCTCCATCTTCAATTTCCGACTGGGAAAGGGCTGACCCGGAAGATTTGAAGCGGAGAATCCTTGAAGCCGGTATAGTGGGCATGGGCGGAGCCACATTCCCCACTCATGTCAAGCTATCGCCCCCGGAAGGAAAAAGCATAGATGCCCTGATCCTTAACGGCGCGGAGTGCGAGCCTTACATCACCGCGGACCACCGTCTGATGCTGGAGGCCCCGGAAAAGGTGGTTACCGGAATTCGCATCATCATGCGCATCCTCGGAATCTCCGAAGCAACAATAGCCATAGAGAACAACAAACCGGATGCCATTGCAAGGATCAGTGAGTCGGCGCGCGAGTTTCCCGGCATCAGGGTCGTGGCCATGAGGGTCAAGTATCCGCAGGGCTCGGAGAAGCAGTTGATCAAGGCGGTGCTTAACCGCGATGTTCCCTCCGGAGGCCTTCCAATGGATGTGTCTGCGCTGGTCCAGAATGTGGGCACAGCGGTCGCGATCTTTGATGCCGTAAATTCAGCCAAACCCCTTATCGAGCGAATAGTCACGGTCACGGGTTCTGCAATCAAGGAGCCGAAGAATCTTCGCGCAAGGATAGGCACCCCTGTCTCACGGCTCGTGGAGTTCTGCGGCGGGGTCAACGGGGATGCAGGCAAGGTGATCCTGGGAGGGCCGATGATGGGTCTGTGTCAGAGCACACTGGATGTTCCGGTGATCAAGGGAACGAACGGCGTGCTCGTGCTTCGTCGCAAGGATGTGAAAATCTCGGACCCGGGACCCTGCATTCGGTGCGGCTCATGCGTGCGGGCCTGTCCCATGTTCCTTTTACCGAACACCATCGGCCTGTTTGTGCGCATGGATAGGATAGAAGAGGCACAGGCATATAGAGTCATGGACTGCATGGAATGCGGCTCATGCGCTTATGTTTGCCCCTCACATATACCGCTCGTGCATCTTTTCAGATATGCCAAGTCCGAGATCATGGCAAAGCGGAAAAAGGAGCAGGGTAAAAAATAGAGAGGAAAGCCTTGTCCGAAGATAAAACAGAGAAGACGATGGGTGAGCCGAATAACTCAGACCCGGAAGCTGAAAAGAGTCTGTTGATCGTCAGCTCCTCGCCTCACCTTCGCTCCGGAGAGAGCGTTCCCCGGATCATGTGGAGCGTGGTCGTGGCACTTATCCCTGCAACGCTCATAGCAGTATATCTATTCGGGATTCCTGCCTTGCGCGTGATCTCGGTATGCGTCGCGGCATCTCTCATCACCGAATGGGCCATGCTGAAAATTCTGAAGCGCCCTGACAGTGTTCTCGATGGCTCCGCGGTAATCACGGGTCTGCTACTTGCGCTGAACCTCCCTCCACAGTCGCCTAACTGGATGGTGGTGACAGGCGCGGTCTTTGCCATAGGGGTTGCCAAACAGATATTCGGCGGACTCGGATATAACCCCTTTAACCCTGCACTGAGCGCACGGGTGCTCCTGCTTATAGCCTTCCCGGAAAAGATGACCGCATACTGGTACAAGCCATCGCCACTATTTTCAGGAATTGATGCAACCACCTCGGCATCTCCCCTCGGACTGTTGGATCAGGGAAAGCTTACTGAACTGGCCAATATACCACTCATGGACCTCTTTCTCGGTAATGTCAACGGCAGTATCGGCGAGGTCTCGGTTATCGCGCTGATTCTGGGAGCCGGATATCTGCTCTTTCGCAGGGTGATCACCTGGCACATCCCTGTAACCTACATCGGCACGGTGGCCCTGATAACATCTATTTTCTGGCTGATCAACCCGGGGCACTATGTGTCCCCGGTCTTTCATGTGCTTTCCGGCGGGCTGATGATAGGCGCATGCTTCATGGCTACTGACATGGTGACATCCCCTGTGACACGAAATGGCATGATCATCTTCGGTATAGGCTGTGGCATTATCACCGCCCTGATCCGACTGGCCCCGGGAGGATTTCCCGAGGGGGTGAGTTTTGCCATCCTGCTTATGAATGCGGCCACGCCTCTGATTGACCGATACACCCGGCCACGGGTGCTGGGGGAGGCCAGGTCCTGATGGCAGGCAAAGATGCCGGCATAACGAGGATGGTCCTCGTGTTGACCCTTACCTGCGCGGTGATGGGCGGTGCATTGAGCGTGGTCTATAACCAGACCAAAGCCGAGATTGAAAACCAGGAGAGGCTTTACAAGCTCAGAAGCATCAAGGCAGTGCTTCCGGAATACGATAACCAGCCGGATAAAGATGCGGTCAAGGTTGAAGATGTGGAGTTTTATCCGGGCAAGAAGCAAGGCCAATTGAAGGGCTGGGCATTTGAGTGGTCCAGTTCGGAGGGCTACGGCGGCCAGATTAAAATCCTGGTAGGCATTGACACGCAAGGGAACATCACGGGAGTTGAGATACTCCCAGGACATGCAGAGACACCCGGGCTGGGAACCAGGATACAAGAGCCGGAATTCAGGAATCAGTTCAAGAACCGGAATCTTGAAAACACCAACTGGGCGGTAAGTAAGGACGGCGGGGACATCGAGGCTATAACAGGCGCAACCATATCCCCGAGGGCCGTGACCCACGCGATAAAGGATAGCCTGGAGTTCTTCAATGAGCATCGCGCAGAGATATCTTCAGGGGGAATGGTGGAATGAGTGTAGCCAGGGAATTTTCCAAGGGCTTATGGCGGGACATCCCTGTATTTCGCATCTGCCTGGGCCTTTGCCCTACCCTTGCCGTGACCACCACGGCTTTCAATGGCCTGGGCATGGGCCTTGCCACCACCTTTGTTCTAACCTGTTCCAATGTGGTCATATCGCTGTTGAGAGGTATTATCCCGAACAAGGTGCGCATTCCTGTGTTCATTGTTGTCATCGCCACTTTTGTCACCGTCATAGACCTGACATTGAAAGCAGTGCAGTTCGAGCTACATCAGGCGCTCGGAATCTTCATACCCTTGATCGTGGTCAACTGCATCATACTGGGACGGGCAGAGGCCTTTGCCAGCAAGAACCCACTGACTCTGTCTTTTGCCGATGGCCTGGGAATGGGACTCGGGTTTACACTCGCGCTCTTCGCGCTCGGAGCAGTCAGGGAAATCCTGGGCAGTGGAGGATTAACTATCTTCAAGTATGGAACAATTAACATCCATTATTCCCTGCTCCCCTCTAACTATGTGCCGGCTGTGATCATGATCCTCCCTCCAGGCGCCTTTCTCGCTCTGGGTCTAATGCTCGGGCTGATGAATAAAATCAATGCTATCCTTGATGCCCGTCGCGGAGAAAAATCCGCGGTATAAATAAGGAAAATTTTTTCTTGACAAAATCCAAATGATGGGATAAATTGAAATCCCACCATTAAGAAGTGTCGGATTTGGGGAGTAGCGAGTAAGTTAGATGTTAATGGAATATATACCGGTCTTGATATTCATTGGAGTAGGGCTGGCCCTGGCCATATTTTTCACCCTTTGCTCCGTGTATCTTGGTCCGAGACGCCCATCTCGCGTCAAGTCCGAGCCTTTTGAATGCGGGAACCCCTCGGAAGGCCTTCGCAAGGAGCGTTTCTCAATAAAGTTCTATGTGATCGCGGTGTTATTTATCATCTTTGATATAGAGGTGGTCTTCTTCTTCCCATGGGCCACTATCTACAGGGAGATGAGCCGATCCGTGGGCTGGCTCAAATTCTTCGGCTTTATTGAGATGGGCGTGTTTCTTTCAGTGCTCGCGCTGGCACTGTTTTATGCCTGGAAGAAGGGAGCCCTGGAATGGGACTAGAGACGGTCTTCGGCGAAGGGTATATAACCACCAAGATAGAATTCTTCATCAACTGGGCCAGGAAATACTCCTTGTTCCAGTATCCCTTTATCACTGCCTGTTGCGGCATGGAATTCATGAGCACCATGTGCGCGCATTATGACCTCGCTCGCTTCGGCGCGGAATTCCCCCGTTTCACACCCAGGCAGGCCGATTTCCTGGTCGTAGTCGGGACCATCAATCACAAACTCGCACCGGTCCTGCGTCGCGTATACGAGCAGATGTGCGACCCCAAATGGGTGATAAGCTTCGGCGCATGCGCATCCACCGGGGGCCCCTATGACAACTACTCGGTGGTCCAGGGCATTGACAAGATCATCCCGGTTGATGTCTACATCCCGGGCTGTCCGCCCCGTCCGGAGATGGTGCTTGATGGAATGTTAAAACTCCAGGACCTGATTCAGAAAGAAAGACTCCTTGACGAGAAGAAGCCGCTGGTAATTCCCGCGGCACTTTAAGGAAAACCGGATGAGCCAGGACATACTAAATCTGCTGAAAAAAAGTTTCCCGGATGCGGTAGTGGATACGCACAACCTCCGGGGAGACGAGACCGCTTTGATCCGCCGGGAGAACCTGCTGGAGGTGATGCGCTGGCTCAAGGATGAATGCCGGTTTGAGATGCTCATGGACTTGACCGCAGTGGATTACCTCGGCGAGGAGTTGCGGTTTGAGATTGTATATCACTTGAAATCCATATTTAGGCGCTACCGCCTGCGGATAAAGGTGCGAGTGCCTGAAGAGGACGCAAGCGTGGACAGTCTTACCTCGCTCTGGAAGGGGGCCAACTGGTACGAGCGGGAATGCCACGAGTTTTACGGGATAAAATTCAAGGGGCATCCGGACTTAAGACCTCTGCTTTTGTACCCTGAGTTCAAAGGGTATCCGCTCCGCAAGGACTACCCTCACAATAAGCGACAGCCGCGCATTCCGCTTCTAAAACCGGAGACTAGATGAAGCAGACTTACCAGGACATTCATACCAGTCGCATGGAGCTGATGATGGGCCCGAGCCATCCGGCCACACACGGGACCATCCGCATGGACCTGGCCCTGGACGGCGAGACCATCGTGGAGATTGATATAGACCCCGGATATCTTCACCGCGGCTTTGAAAAGGAGTGTGAGGATCATACCTGGAACCAGGTTATACCTTACACTGACCGGCTCAACTATGTATCAAGCATCATTAATAATGTTGCTTATGTCATGGCCGTGGAAAAGCTCTGCGGAATTGACAAGGCCATCCCGCCGCGCGGCCTGTACCTCCGGACAATCCTCTCCGAGATGAGCCGGGTCGCAGATCACCTCACCTGCCTCGCGGCAGTCACAATGGAGCTAGGGGCCTTCACCGCGTTTCTTTACTTCATCAAGGCAAGAGAGTGGTTCTATGAGCTACTTGAGAGCGTTACCGGAGCCAGGGTGACTTACGCCTGGACACGGGTCGGAGGAGTGCGCTGGGACATCCCTAATGGATTTCACGACCGGTCAAAGAGGGCCATCTCTAACACCCGCCAGGTTCTCAAGGAGATTGACTGGCTGTTCACGAAGAACCGAATCTTCATGGACAGGAACATCGGCATCGGAGTAATCAGCCAGGAGGACGCCATATCTTATGGGATCACCGGGCCCTTCCTGCGCTCCACCGGTATCTACTACGATGTCCGCAAGGCCCACCCATACCTCGTGTATGATGAAATGGAATTCGAGGTTCCACTCGGAACCAATGGCGACAACTACGATCGCTACCTGGTGCGGATGAAGGAGTTGGAGCAGAGCATGCGCATCATCGAGCAGGCTCTGGCAAAACTCCCCGGGGGACCTGTCTCTATAGAGGACCCTGCATACACCCGTCCGGAAAAGGAAAAGGTTTATACCCAGATAGAGGCGCTCATCAACCACTTCAAGCTTGTATTAGAGGACATCAAGCCCCCACCGGGAGAGGCATACGGTTATGTAGAGGGCGCAAACGGTGAACTGGGCTTTTACATTGTGAGTAAAGGAGAATCCAAACCCTACAAGTGTCGCGTGCATCCTCCATGCTTCCCGATCATGGCCGCGCTGGGTGGAATCCTCCCCGGATATATGCTCCCGGACATCATCCCCACATTCGGCTCGGTCAACATGATCGGCGGGGAGATGGACAGGTAGGACAGGTAAAAAAGGCAAACCATGGCGCTTAAGTTTTCAGAGGCTATTGAGGCTGAATTCGGAAAGATTTGCGGCCGCTACCCGCAAAAGGAGGCCGCGCTTCTGCCAGCTTTATATCTGGCACAGCGTGAATTCGGACATCTCAGCAATGAAGCGCTCCGGTATGTGGCTCAAAGGCTGGACCTTCCTCCTGCACGCGTTTACGGAGTCGCTACATTTTACACCATGTATAACAAGGAGCCAGTGGGCAAATACCTGATCCAGGTCTGCACTAACATATGCTGTTCCCTGATGGGAGGGGACCATGTCTTTCATTACATCTCTAAAAAGCTCGGAATCAAGGAAGGCGAGACCACCACGGATAATAAGTTCACCCTGATGCGCGTGGAGTGCCTGGGCGCTTGCGGAAACGCGCCGGTTATGCAGATAAATGACAAGTATTACGAGAATCTGACGAAAGAAAAGGTTGATCGGATTATCGCAAGCCTGGAATGATGAACGAAGCGAAGATATTAACCGCGAACTGGGAGAAAGAGAATTCCCAGAGCATTGAGGTGTACCAGGCCTCGGGGGGTTATGATGCCGCGAGGAAGGCCCTGGGCACGGAGCCGGAGAAGGTTTCGCAGGAGGTTCTTGATGCAGGTCTTCGCGGCAGAGGCGGCGCAGGGTTCCCGGCGGGCCGCAAGTGGACCTTCATGCCCAAGGGCACAGACCGGCCCAAGTATCTTTGCGTGAACGCGGACGAGGGTGAGCCCGGCACATTCAAGGACAGGGAGATCATGCGCAGGGACCCGCATATGCTTATAGAGGGCATCATCATCGCATGCTGGGCCATGGGCGCGAATACCGCTTTCATATATGTTCGCGGAGAGTTCTCCGGGCCTGCGGACATCACGGAGAAGGCCATCGCAGAGGCCTACGAGAAGGGACACCTTGGCAAAGGAATTTTCGGCACGGGCTTTGATCTTGATGTATTTGTCCATCGTGGAGCCGGGGCATATGTTTGCGGTGAGGAGACAGCCCTGATCGAGAGCCTGGAGGGCCACAGGGGAAACCCGCGTATCAGGCCTCCATTCCCTCCCCAGCGCGGGGTCTTCGACATGCCCACCACGGTCAATAATGTTGAGACCATCGCTTCCGTGCCTTACATCATCACTAAGGGCGCTGAAGCATATCGGCGGTTCGGAACCGAGAAGAGTGCCGGCACCAAGCTCTTCTGTATCTCCGGCCATGTTAACAATCCGGGGGTCTACGAACTTCCGCTTGGCTATCCGCTCATGGGACTGATCAATGATGTGGCTGGCGGCATGATTAATGGCATGGAGTTAAAGGCTGTAATACCTGGCGGAAGCTCCACTCCGGTGCTCAAGGCGGATGAATGCGCGAATGTCAACCTGGATTATGAATCTCTCCAGCAGGCAGGCTCCATGCTCGGGTCCGGCGCGGTCATAGTCATGGCGCAGGGCACCTGCATGGTCAAGGTGTTGGAGATTCTGGCGCATTTCTACGCGCATGAATCCTGCGGCCAGTGCACTCCCTGCCGCGAAGGCACTGGCTGGATGGCGCAGATACTTACCCGCATACACAAGGGCCAGGCAAGCCTTGAGGATATTGACCTGCTATATGACCTGGCAGTAAATATAGAAGGCCGGACCGTCTGCCCGCTCGCTGATGCCGCGGCCATGCCGGTGAAAAGTTTTGTAAGCAAGTTCCGGGAGGAGTTCGAGGAGCATGTAGAGAAAAAGGGCTGTCCGCTCTCAAACCCCTTTCCTGTGCTCTGGAAGTAAAAACAATGGTCAAATTCAAGATAAACGGCCGGGAGATTGAGGTGGAGGATGGCGCCACTATCCTGGAGGCCGCACTTGCGAATGATATTTACATACCGCACTTCTGCTATCATCCGTCCTTGTCCCTCGCGGGCAAGTGCCGGATGTGCCTGGTGGAGATTGAAAAGAGGCCCAAGCTGGAGATCGCATGCGCCACCACGGTCGCCGAGGGCATGGTGGTAAACACGGAGTCGGAAAAGGTGAAGAAGGCGAGACAGGCGGTGCTTGAGTTCACGCTGAAGAATCACCCGATTGACTGCCCCATCTGCGACAAGGCCGGGGAATGCACTCTCCAGGATTACTACATGGCATACGACCAGCAACCTAGCCGGCTGTCGCCGCTTGATGCCAAGGTTAAGAAGAAGAAGGCCCAGGTCATGGGCGAGACCCTCATGCTGGACCAGGAGAGGTGTATCCTTTGCGACCGGTGTGTCCGCTTCATGAAGGAGATTGCGAAGAATGACTGCCTGTGTGTAGCCAGAAGAAGGGATCGCTCCGTGATAACCACTTTTCCGGGCATGAGCGTGGATGATCCTTATTCATTGTGCCTCACGGACATCTGCCCGGTAGGCGCATGGACAGCCCGGGACTTCCGATTTAAAAAGCGGGCCTGGCTCTTGACCAGCTCTGATTCTATCTGCCCCAATTGCGCGCGCGGCTGTAACATCTTCATTGACCATGAAGACGGCAGGGTCTATCGCATCCGGCCGAGGGAGAACCCGGAGGTTAACTCCTGCTGGGTCTGCGACTCCGGTCGGCTTGCTTATCATGCAATCAATGAGAACCGACTTACAAAGCCCCTGATAAGAAAAGGCGGCAAACTAATCGAGGCGGAGTGGGATGAGGCGCTTGCGAGTGCGGCCCGGGTGATCCAGTCTGCCAGGGGCGATGTGGCAGGAATACTCTCCGCTGATGCCACTCAGGAGGAAGGCGATCTGTTCAAGCGGTTTGTGCAGGATGTCATGAAGGGCAAGGGCCCCGGACTTTTGCGGAAGCCGGAGGGTGACGAGGATGAATTACTGATCCGGGCGGACAAGAACGCAAATGTGCGCGGCCTGGCAGGGTTGGGGATTGAGGCTGATCCGGAAGAGGTTATCGGATCAAACAAGTTGATATATTATCTGGCCACGCTCTATGATCCTGAACCGGAAATCCTTGGCAAGTCCGATGCCTTGATCGTGCAGTCGCCCATTCGCTCTTCCATTGTGGAGAAGGCTGAGGTTGCGTTTCCTGCCGCGAGCTATGCCGAGTCAGAGGGCACCTGGTTGAACTTTGAAGGGAAATCCCAGGGCTTCAAGCCAGCGCTGTTACCCCCCGGAGAGGCTAAGCCGCACAGGACCATTCTGAAATTACTTGGCCAAAAGCTGGGAATTGCTTTTGATGAATAAGGGGAACGAGAATTGACGCTTGATGATCTGCTTCACCTGATCCTTGCCACGGCTTGGGTAGGGGTCATGTTCGCCATGGTCGCGGGCCTGGCCGGGCTCTTGACCTGGGTGGAGCGGAAGATGAGCGCACTGATACAAGACCGGATAGGCCCGAACCGCGCTAACATTCGCTTCATACGCAACTGGAGGCTCTGGGGCCTGATACATCCCATCGCGGATGTTGTCAAGATATTATTCAAGGAAGACTTTGTTCCAAAGGGGGCTTTCAGGGTTCTTCACACCATCGCACCCATGATTTCTATGGTTGCTCCCCTTATTGTCTTCTCCGTCATCCCGTTCGCAGGACCGCTTCACATCACCTGGAAGGATATTCCGGCTGAAAATATCTGGCTTATCGGCCGGCTTTTTCCGGGTGATGCGCTACATCTCTCCGATTACACCATCTTTTTCCGGGTCGCAGACCTGAATGCGGGCATCATCTTCATCTTCGCCATTACATCGCTTTCGGTCTATGGCCTGCTGATCGGAGGGTGGTCCTCTAATAACAAGTTCTCCTTCCTCGGAGCAATGCGGGCCGCATCGCAGATGTTCTCTTACGAGGTCGCGCTGTCCTTGAGCGTGATAGGCGTTATCATGATGTATGGCGCAACCTCGCTGAGTGAGATCGTAACACGGCAGGGGGACCTCTGGTTGGGGATCATTCCAAAATGGGGAATCGTCACCCAGCCTCTTGCATTCTTTCTGTTCCTGGCCTGCGGGGTTGCGGAGATCAAGCGGGTTCCATTTGACCTGCCTGAGGGCGAGTCCGAGATCATTGCCGGATTTTTCACGGAGTATTCCAGCGCCAAGTTCATGATGTTCTTCTTCGGAGAATTCATCGAGGTCGTGCTTCTCGGGGCAATGCTCACCACCCTGTTTCTCGGTGGCTGGCACGTGCCCTGGCTCAGCGCGGAGGCCATCAAGGTGCCGCTGTTACACTTGAACTGGGTCTTTGCGGAGTGGGGCTGGATTCAGGCGCATCCATGGGGAATACACTTGATCCGGGTGGCAGTGTCCGGAATGCAGTTCGGGGCGTTCTTCACCAAGCTCATCTTCTCCATCTGGTTTCTCCAGCAGGTTCGCTGGACCCTGCCGAGGCTTCGGTATGACCAGATAATGAAAATAGGCTGGAAGATGATCCTGCCGTTAGCGTTTCTTAACATCGCAGGCACCGGGATTTTTATCCTGTTCGAAGAACATTTCAAGTCAACCATTCAGGGGCTTTTGGGGTATTAAGTAGATGGGCAAAAAGCGCGATCTGAGCCTGGAAGAAAAGCTTTACTACCCGGAGATCTTCCGCGGGGTTTATGTAACAACTGTCCACCTTCTGAAGAACCTGTTTGGCTTTTTGCCGGTAACGCGCCGGTTCATCAAGAAGGATGTGCAGACTTTTCAGTGGCCGGAGGAGGAGAGGCCGATTTCGGACAGATGGAGGGGCCGGCATAGGCTTAATAAGCGGGATGACGGCTCGGTGAGGTGTGTGGCGTGCATGTGCTGTGCCACATCCTGCCCCCCGGGGTGTATTACCATTGAAGCCGCTGAGCACCCTGATCCGACCATCGAGAAATACCCGGCGAAGTTCGAGATAAATCTATTTGAGTGCATGTATTGCGGGCTGTGTGTGGAGGCCTGTCCGTGCGATGCCATACTGATGGATACCATGGACATGCGTCTCGCTCAGTATAGCCCTGATAAATTCGTGATTACAAAGGAAGAGCTACTTGATTGGTGATATGATGGAATCTGTGCCAACCTACGCTCAGGCGATCGCGTTTTACATCGCGGCCGGGATTGCCGTGTTCGGTGCGCTGATGGTTATCATGAATCGCCATCCAGTTATCAGCGCGGTCTATCTGGTCTTGAGCTTCTTTGCCGTGGCCGCGATCTATGTGCTTCTGAGAGCCCATTTTATCGCCGCGGCGCAGGTGCTGGTCTATGCCGGTGCGATTGCGGTCTTGTTCGTGATGGTTATCATGCTCATGAATCTTGGCCCGAGGCACCTGCATGGAGGCCGGGTTACCCTTGTCAAGACGCTCGGGGTAGTCGGATCATTGTCCATCTTGCTTTTGTTCCTTTTACTGTTTCTCAGACAGGCAACTCGCCTGGTCGGCCCAGCGGAGACTGACTGGGCAACCTTTGGAACAACCGAGGCCGTGGCCAGGGTTCTCTTCACAGAGTACCTTCTGCCGTTTGAGATAGCCTCGATCCTGCTACTTGCCGCGATAGTCGGCGCTATCGTGCTGGCGAGGCGCTGGGAGGAATGATGCTCTTAAACATCGGGCTGGGACATTTTTTGGGTCTATCCGCTGTCCTGTTTGTTATCGGGATGACAGGGGTGCTGGTGCGTCGTAATGTGCTCATCGTCTTCATGAGCATCGAGCTGATGCTCAATTCTGCAAACCTGGCTTTTATCGCTTTTGCCTGGCACCTCGGAGACCTGACCGGGCAGGTTTTTGTTTTCATGGTAATGGTGGTCGCGGCCTGCGAGGTGGCTGTGGGCCTTGCTATTGTGCTTGCCCTGTTTCGTAACAGGGACACGGTGAATATTGACGAAATCCGGATCATGAAATGGTAGGAACATGGAATTTGAATTAGCCGGCACATTGACCGTCAACTGGCTGGTGCTGATTCCAGCCCTGCCACTGCTCGGGTTCCTCGTGAACGGCCTGGGCTGGGTGGTGTTGCGCGACCGGCTTCCCCGATGGTTCGTGAACTGGTTCTCCTGCCTGACCGTTGCCGGCTCAATGGTATCTGCCATTTATGGTTTCTGGTTGCTAAGCCAGCAGGAGTCGGGCACATATCTTGTCCAGCATGTCTATACATGGCTTCAGTCCGGGGACGTCACCGCTGAATTCGGCATCCTGTTTGACCGCCTCTCTGCCACCATGTGCGTGGTTGTGACCGTGGTCGGGTTTCTCATTCATGTCTATGCCACAGGATACATGGCCCATGACCCTGCCTATGCCCGCTTCTTCTCATACATGAATCTGTTCATGTTCGCCATGCTGACACTTGTATCCTCGGACAACATCGTGATGATGTTCATCGGATGGGAGGGCGTGGGGCTTTGTTCATACCTCCTTATAGGCTTCTGGTATGAGGACAATGACAATGCCGATGCTGGAAAGAAGGCCTTCATCGTCAACCGTATCGGAGATGCCGGGTTTCTCATTGGCATCTTCACTATCTTCTGGGTCTTCCACACTGTGAGTTTTGCCGAGATGCAGGAATGGATCGCGGCACACCCGAAACAACTTGCGGATATTACCTTGGCCGGAATCAGCATCGCCACATTCATCGGGATATTCCTCTTTATCGGCGCAATCGGCAAGTCCGCGCAGATTCCGCTTTATGTCTGGTTGCCTGACGCCATGGCCGGTCCCACCCCTGTCAGCGCACTCATTCATGCCGCGACCATGGTCACAGCCGGCATATATATGATCGGCAGGATGAATTTCCTTTATGTCCTGTCGCCGATGGCCCTGGCAGTGGTGGCGGTGGTGGGAGGGCTGACCGCGCTCTATGCCGGCACCATCGGTCTTACGCAAAACGACATCAAGAAAGTGCTCGCTTACTCCACAGTCAGCCAGCTTGGATACATGTTTCTGGCCATGGGCGTCGGAGCGTTCGCGGCTGGTATTTTTCACCTTGCTACACACGCATTCTTCAAGGCCCTGCTCTTTCTCTGTGCTGGCTCGGTGATTGTCGCTTTTCATCATTCCGAGAAGGACATGCGGAAAATGGGGGCTTTGAGGAAACTAATGCCCGTGACCCACCTGACCATGCTCGTCGCCACCCTCGCGATCATCGGCATTCCGCCATTCGCAGGCTTCTTCTCAAAGGATGAAATCCTGTGGCAAAGCTTTGCATCAGCTAACCCCATTCTCGCCGCATATCATCTGGACAAGGTCCTTTATATAGTTGGAATAATCGCCGCATTGATCACTGCTATTTATATGTGCAGGCTCATTGCCATGACATTTTACGGTGAGAGCCGTGTGGAGGAGCAATACAGGGGAAAGATCAAGGAATCGCCTTTGAACATGACGATCCCTCTTGTATTGCTTGCAATCGGTGCGGCCCTGGTCGGATTCCTCGGGGTCTCCCCTGCATTGAAAGGCCATAACCTCATTGAGCACTGGCTTGCGCCGGTGATGAATGCCTTTCCAGCCGCAGAGCATGTTTACGGCCACTCCATTGAACTGGGAATGATGGGACTCTCTGTGGGAATAGCTATACTCGGAATAATACTTATCTATTACCTTTATGTCTCGCGGCCGAAGACTCCGGAGTTCCTAGCGCAGAAGGCCGGATGGCTTTATCGGGTGTCACTCAACAAATATTATGTGGATGAAATCTATGATGCCATGATAGTGGAGCCCACCAAGGCGATCTCATATTACATACTATACAGACTGTCGGATGTCTGGATAGTGGACGGGATCGTAAACGGGGTGGGGAGATTGACCAAGACCTTGGCGGAGGGCTTGAAGAGGTTCCAGACAGGGGTTGTCCAGACTTATGCCTTCTTCTTCATGCTGGGGGTCCTGGCTATTATCGTTTATTTCGCATTTAGATAAATGGAGATGAGCCTTGCAGTTTATTGATCGAAATATACTCAGCCTGATCATTTTCCTGCCACTGGCCGGCATGGCGGTGCTGTTTTTCCTGAGCGCAGAGAGAAAGCGCCTGATCCGCATACTTTCGCTTGTCGTGATGATCCTGGATTTTCTGCTTTGCATTCACCTCTTTATCAGCTTTAACTCTGATACCCACTACATGCAGTTCGTCAGCCGCTATGATTGGATACCGCAGTTCCACATAAGCTACCAGGTGGGGGTAGACGGGATAAGTCTCCTGCTGGTGATGCTTACCGGGCTTTTAGGCCCTGTGGTTATCCTGAGTTCCTGGTCAGCTATCGAGACGCGCGTCAAGGAGTACCATATCTTCATGTTGCTCCTTCAGACAGCAATGCTGGGCGCATTCCTTGCCATGGACCTTTTTCTCTTTTATGTCTTCTGGGAACTGATGCTTATCCCAATGTATTTCCTGATAGGCGTCTGGGGAGGTCCAAGGAGGATCTACGCCGCGGTAAAGTTCTTTCTCTTTACCATGTTCGGCTCAGTGCTTATGCTGGTTGCAATCATCTATGTCTATCTATACTGCGAAAGCTTTGATTTCATCGTCATCATGGAGAAGTTCAGAACCGCCCCCTTAGCCAGGGACATCCAGGTATGGCTCTTCGCGGCATTTGCACTGGCATTCGCTATCAAGGTGCCCATATTCCCGTTTCATACATGGCTTCCGGATGCACATGTGGAGGCCCCCACGGCTGGCTCGGTGATCCTGGCCGGGGTGCTTCTGAAGATGGGAACATACGGTTTCATCCGTTTTGCCATGCCCTTGTTTCCTGAAGGCGCTTACGCGGCTGTTCCGATTATCTCTATTCTTGCCCTGATAGGCATCATCTATGGCGCTCTCGTCTCCATGGTCCAGGCTGATGTGAAAAGGCTGGTGGCTTTCTCCAGCGTGGCTCACCTGGGCTTTGTCATGCTTGGGCTTTTTGCACTTACATTCCAGTCGGTGCAGGGAGCCATTATACAGATGGTCAATCACGGGCTGTCCACAGGCGCTCTCTTTTTGCTTGTGGGAGTGGTCTACGAGAGACGCCATACCCGTATGATCAAGGATTTCGGGGGGCTGAGCAAGGTAATGCCGCTGTTTGCAATCATGTTCATGGTAGTTACCCTATCTTCAATAGGTCTGCCGGGGCTGAATGGTTTTGTCGGAGAATTTCTCATCCTGCTCGGCACCTACAATGCAGTGCACCCGTGGGCCAAACTCTACGCAGGCATCGGGGTTATCGGCGTGATCCTGGCCGCGGTGTATATGCTCTGGATGTATCAGCGGGTAATGTTCGGCCCGCTGGACAAGGAAGAAAACCGCGGTCTCAAGGACCTGAACATAAGGGAGATCGTGTATCTCTTGATCGTGCTGGTCTTCATTGTCTGGATCGGCGTTTATCCCAAGACCTTTCTTGGGAAAACCGAGGCCACGGTCAAATACTATGTCACTCAAATAGAGAAGAGACGACTGCCTCTCTTGACAGCGATGAATGAGAACACCGCTCCGGGAAAGCAGGCTGTTTCTAAGATAAGCAGGCCATGAGTATTTCAGCATTAACATTTTATGACTGGGCAGGGATAGCCACCCCCCTGTTTCTCAGCTTGCTCGCCATAGCGATTTTGATCATTGACGCATACCTCCCTCGGTCATATGCCCACTGGCTTGGAAGATTCACCATCTGGGGGCTTGTTGTGATTCTCATCAACCAGATGTTGCTTCATTTGATTCGAGCTAATTTTTCCAGAGATGTCGGGGTTGGCTTTGGCGGCATTTACTATTTCGACAACTACTCCATCTTCTTCAATTACCTCTTTCTGGGCGCCGCGATTCTAAGCGTTGCCCTCTCTCTTGCACATCTTGAGGGCAAGGATTACAACCGGGGCGAATACTATGTTCTCGTATTGATCGCGGCGGCTGGAATGTGCCTGCTTGCCGGTGCGCGCGACCTGATCATCGTGTTCCTGGGTCTTGAGACCATGTCAATATGCGTTTATGTATTGTCCGGGATTGACCGGCGCAACCTGAAATCAAACGAGGCGGCTCTAAAATACCTTCTTCTCGGGGCATTTGCCACCGGGTTCCTGCTTTATGGCATGGCCCTGCTATACGGCGTTACCGGGGCCACGGACTTTCAAACTCTGAGCCAGAACCTGGCCTTATTAAATCCCGGCGAACCCCGATATTACATGTCCCTCGTTGGCGTAGGGCTTTTCCTTGTAGGTTTCGCGTTCAAGATAGCGGCTGTTCCATTCCACATGTGGGCGCCGGATGTATATGAAGGGGCACCTACCCCTATGACCGCATACATGGCCACCGGCGTCAAGGCCGCTGGCTTTGCCCTGCTTTTGAGAATCTTTCTGACAGCATTTGTCCCGGCATGGGTTCAAACATACGAGGTGATCTATGTTCTCGCAGTGCTTACCATGACCGTGGGCAACTTTGTCGCAATCTCACAGCGGAATATCAAACGGATGCTGGCCTACTCCAGCATCGCCCATGCCGGTTATCTTCTCGTAGGAATAACCGCGGTGGTCGCTTCACCATCCATTGACGGAGCTTACTCGGCCGCTCATTCCATCATGTTTTATCTACTCGTCTATATCTTCATGAACATAGGCGCCTTTGCAATCGTCATCGCGCTTGGCCGTGAAAACCGCGGCGGTGAATACCTGGAGGATTATGCCGGCCTTTCAGTATCCCGGCCTATATGGGCGGTGCTGATGAGCATCTTCATGCTGTCCCTTGCAGGGGTTCCTCCCATGGGAGGCTTCGCCGGCAAGTTCTATCTGTTCCAGGCCGCGATTAACAGCCGCCTTTATATTCTTACAGTGATCGCGGTTGTAAACAGCGTGATTTCAGCTTATTATTATCTGAGGGTGATCTATCTGATGTATATGCATCCGGAGGCTCAATTCTCAGAGCCGCGCGAGGAACGCGGTGCACTCCTGACCGCAGTGGCGTTGTTTACCGCGGCAATGACTCTGATGCTGGGGATTTTTCCGAACAACTTCGTCCTGATAATATGGAGGACTTTCACTACGATTGTTTAATCCATATAAGGCCGAAACGAGTATAGCGTGGAAGACCACACCAGAATAAGCACCACAATCGGCGGGTCTGATGAGCGAAAGACCTTGCGCGTCAGGGTTGTCTTTGAAGAGCGTTCCGGTCATCCCGTGAAGGATGAAACTATGACGCTTCTTTTCGGCACACAGATGCTCCTGGGCCGGGACGAGGTTTGCGAGATACCCATCAAGGACAACCGCATCTCCCGCAAACATGTTTTGATCCGTATTGAACCCGACGGGGTCAGGCTGGCGGACCTGGGCAGTACCAACGGCACTACCCGAAACGACGAGCCAGTAACCGAGGAGATCATACTCAACAATCGTGACCGCATCACCGTGGGCAGGGCTGTTACTTTTGAGGTTCGTCTGGTGGAGCGAGAGGGCCAGATATGCTCTGCAAGGCTTGCCTCTGGACCAAGCGCGTTTTTGCTCGCGCCATCGGAAGTTTTAATCGGCCGCTCCGACCCCAAGAACCTCACATGCGACCTGATGATATATGACTCGGAACTGGAACTGCGCCATGCCCGAATTGATCACTTCTACGACAACACCTTCATCATGTCCCTGGTTCCGGAAAAACCGGTATTGGTCAATAACAAACCGGTCAAGGAACTCGAAATCCACCCGGACTACACCATCACTCTGGGAAAAACACGCTTGCGCTGGGAGGTTATCCCTTCCTAGCCACGCGTGTTTGACTCTGTCCCTGCTCTCGGATAAAATAACAAACTGCCTTCGGCAAGTCCCGGGAATATACGATGAAAGCATGCGCGAAAATATTCGGCGCTGTCTTTATATGTTCCACCCGTGCAGAGCAATGGCGGGTTACATTGGCCATACCTGTTCTCTTTTTTGTCTTCTTGAGCGCGGCATCCGCACATGATTCCAGGCTGGTCATTCGCACAAGTCCGGGTAATGCCTCCGTCAAGGTTGACGGAAAGCTTTTATCCAGGAGGGCCCCTGTAACGGTCAGGCTTTCACCCGGTCAGCATCGAATCTCAGCGGCACTTTCAGGGTATAGGATGTCAACGCGTTCTCTGCATATCTACCCGGGCGCCAATTATCTCTCTTTGAGTCTGATGAAAAACGGAAATCAACGAGAAAAAGAGGGCCCTGCTTTCTCTTCTTTAAAGCGCAAAAGATCATCACCGCTAACAAAGAAGCCGAAATCCCGGTCTAAATCCAGGCATGAGGATTTACCATCAAGTCCGCGGTCTGTCACCATGCCTTCCCATGAGCCTTCTTTTGTGGCGGCTCAATTCTTTCCTGTCCCTGAAGACATCCCCGCGCCTCCCTGGCCTGACTCGGCTGAGGAACACATGTTTAAAAAAACACTCCACCTGCCGCGTTTTCCGGATAAGCTCAACATCCTGGTTCTTGGGCTCGACCGCCGAGACCGCCGCGGAATTTTGGCAAGGGGAGCGGAAATACCACTGGAGAGGTTAAAACGAATTCGCGCACGCTCGGACACCATCATGCTCGCACAGCTTGACCTCTCTCAATCTAAAATCAGTATGGTATCCATTCCCCGGGACACGCGGGTATATCTGTCCCGCGGCCGCGGTTTTGGCAAGGTCAACGAAGCTTACTTCATCGGCCGCGCCCCTTTTGCCAAAAAGGTTATAGGCAGGTTCCTGGATGCTCCGATCCATCGTTACATAGCGCTTGATTATCGCTCGATGAAAAACATGATCAAGATATATCACTCCCTCGGGTTCAACTTTCGGGGATACAGCGACAAGCAACTCTTCTGGTATCTTCGCAAGCGATCCTTCAACCGCGGGGACCTCAAGCGAATAGAACGCCAGCAGGCATTCCTTAGTGCCACGGCCAGGGATTACCTTTCTTTTGCAAACCGGATGAACAAAAAGCAGGGCGCCCTGGGGTGGGCCGGACAAGCCGTTTTCGATACCGTGTTACGCCAGGGACTGAACCTGGTGGATACTGACATTACCTCCGAGGAAGTTCGCTACCTGACTTATCTGTTTCGTGAATACGATACAGGTCAAATCACTTTCGCGACTGTTCCGGGACGCGTTGGCGGCAAGAGTTTCGGCGAGGACGACGAGGGATACGTATCATATTTTTTCCCGGGCAGGCATCATCGTCTTGATCAGATTATCGCTTCCGCCGAGCGCAAGCGGGTGAGTCGGAGGCATTGAGGGGATTTATTATGAAGGGTTATCTGGAATCAAAGAAGGGCGAGCTGGTGGGCATCATCCGGGCCGGGATGCCCAAGGATGTTTATTTCGAGGCAAAGGTTAAAGAGTTGAGTGGCGAGGTGGTGATCCTTGAAAATGATCAGGGAGAAGAGCTCGCCCTGCCGGTTGAAAAGATTATCCTTGTCGGACCTTGCCAGGATGAGCCGAAGAGCCGCGCCGGGTTTTGATGATGAAGGGAAAATCCAGGGGCAAAACCAGGGCAGGGGACCATGGCCCGGATGGCCGCAGGCTGGATTGGGAAGAATATTCAAAGCTCTGCCAGCTCATTGCCCGGAGAGTCAAGAACGAATTGGACACTGATGCCGTGGTAGGCATAGCGAGGGGAGGCGTGATTGTTGGTGCGACCGTATCCTCGTTACTCCAGAAGGATTTTTTCCCGATAAAGTTCTCGCGTCGGGTCAATGAGAAGGTGGTGCGCAGGAGGCCCAAGTTGATCGTTCCCCCGACCCTACACCTGGAAGGCCGGAAGATTCTATTGCTCGATGATATAAGCTTGACCGGGGAGACCATGCGGGCCGCACTGAGGCAAATCCGGGTTCATCGGCCTGATAGTATTACAACCGCGGTACTGGTTCGCCAGGGAGATTACGCCCCGGATTACTACGCCATATATTCCCGGGAGAGGGTCACCTTTCCATGGCAGATAGATAACGAGGAGTGGGCTGAATTAGAGGAAGACATTCCCAAGTGAAATGGCGGAGAAAAATTAGGCTCCTCATAAGAATCCGCGGGTGATATTGACCACGCCCATGCTATTATCCTTGGCTCAGCCTTGGTCCCCACAGGCCGAAATGACAGTCTTGGTTAAAGGGGCACAAGCTCATGAATTTCCAAAGGACCTGAGACTCTAAAATATTCTGAAATTTGAGTTGGGGAGAAAAACGGGGTATCTCCATAAGTAAAAAGGCAAGAAAGGCAGTTGGTGCTGGGTTTTGGGCAGGGGATGAGCCTTCGGGGGATAGCGGTGTGGTTGAAGTGTATTGGGTTTCCGAGTGCGAGTGCGTCTAATCCGGGGAAGGTGATAGAGTGTGCGGTTTTTGCCCTGAAGTTGCGAAACAAAGAACCGGAAATGGTCAAGGCCATCCTGGGTCGCAAAGAACTTATATTTAACTTCTTCCAGTTTCCGGAGACCCCCTGCTTTTCAACTACAACTGAATTTCAACAGGATTGCTTGACAGTGCCTGATAAAGGGTGTGCGACATAAATGGTGACTTTTTTCATTCTCGGCCGTAGAGGCTCTGCTTGCTGCGCCCTTTGAGGGCAGGCCAAGCCCTGCTCCTACATTGGCT
>CAZOMR010000018.1:0-22918 GCA_964580655.1 uncultured bacterium | reverse complement strand
TCCTCCAATCAGGCATGCCCTGCTCATCTGCTCCCTGGCATTAATCTCATCAGGGCTCTGGAGAGCTGATGGCAGATAATCAAGCACCATCCGGATACCCCGAAGCGCATCCTCGTCAATCTCTTCCGGGACATCGCGGAAATTGAGGTATCCCTCCAGCAGGTGTGACAGGGTATCCAGGCCGCTTACCCTGGTCACATCCGGGGGGCATGTCCGGGTAAGCTCCGGGTCCACCAGTGCCATGCTCGGGCAGAGTGCGAGGTCCACAATGATCCTCTTGAGATTCACGGATGTATCTGTGATCACGGCATAGCGGGTGATCTCGGACCCGGACCCGGCAGTCGTGGGCACGCTGATCAATGGAAGGAGTTTTTTCCTTTCAGCCTTCAGCCGGGCCGTGACCTTGTCCGTATCGTAGAAGGCATCCATTCCAGCAGAGAGGCAGAAGCAGGCATTAGCCATCTTGGTCGCATCCATCACGCTCCCGCCGCCAAGTGCGATGAGCAGGTCCGCACCTGTCTCTTTTATCCTTTCAACAAGCCTCGCCACAGTCGTATCCAGAGGGTCCGGCTCGATCCCGGTGAAGACCTCTATCGGCATCTCCTTCTCGGAAAGACTGGCAAGAGCCTCATCCAGGTGTCCGTGCTTTTGCGAGAAAATCCGGCCTGTTGCAAGCAGGGTCTTGTTTCCGCCAAAAGCCGAGGCTAGCATACCAAGCCTCTTGAGGCTTCCCTTGCCGAAAACTATGCGCGTGTAAGGATACTCCATAAACATCTTCAGTCTCCTAAAAACTCATCGCTTGAGCATGCTTTTTATCTTTTCGCTGAATTCATAAACCAGGTTTCGGTCTTCCAGCTTGCACATGAGAATTCTTGGTGCAAGTCCGAAGTATTCACCGCGGGTCATGTCCGACCATTCCAGGCACTCCTGTGAGTGGGTCATGAAGAAGTTATACATATACCCGCCCTCATATACCCGGACCAGGCCGAACCCTGTCGGATACTCCTTTACCGCAGGGACCTCGATGTGAGGGGTGTCGCCTGTGAATTCCGGCACTCGCACCACCTTGCCCCGGTGGCTGTGAGCATTGAAGCATCCGACCACCTGCCGGTTCTGCGAGAGAATGGCAAGGTAGCGGTTACGGATGTCCTCATTCACATCTGCCCAGTCCGCCCCGATAGGGCGGTGCGCGAAGACAAAGGTGGGCATGATAAAATGGTCTCGCAAATCCTTCTGAAACCAATTCCACTCCTCCTCGGGAAAGCCATGCCAGCCATCCTCCAGGCGGTTGTCGTCAAGACAGACAAAATGGAACCCGGCATAGTCAAAGCTATACCACGAGCTCTTAAGCCCGAACACGGTAAGGAAGTAATCCTCGGGATTGTTTTCAACACGGTCGTGGTTACCCCTCAGCACATAGTAGGGCATCCTGAGCCGATCCAGCATATCCTTGCTGACCTCGAATTCATGCTTTGTGAACCATGAAGTCAGGTCACCGTTCACCACCACGAATCTTGCATCGGTCTTGTTCACCTCGTTAACGGCTTCTTCCAATGTGAACTCCCAGTAGTTCCGCACCGGATAAGGCCATGTAAAGCCCTTGGACAGCGGCGGAATCCAATCTACTGGAAGCACGATGAGTCCGGCTATGTCTTCAAGAACATGCAGGTCATTCATGACAACGAATTCAAACAGGAGCTTGCCCGGCGGCGGAGTCAGTGTAACAAGCCTGCCCGGAGAAAGCCCCCTGGAGCGGCCTTTTTTCGAGTCGCTCTCTGTCCGGTAAAAATATTCCGTGCCTGGCTCAAGGCCACCTACCTCTACATAATGGAACCGGGTATTCTCGACAGGGTCCTCGGCCACCTGGTCAAGATTTCTCTTGCTCCTTGAGTACCGGACTCTTCCATCAGATTCACTTTCCGTAACCCATGTGACGGCAAAAGAGGTATCCGTTACCGTGACCAACTCCTCGTTCCGAATCCATGAGCCGGCATGAGATAGCCCGGAAGCCATGACCACAACCCCTGCCGCAAAAGCCGCTATTGTTTTCCACTTAGCCTTAACCATCAAACGCTCGCTCATCGCATTGAAAATTCCTTTCCCTTGTGATGTATCATATCTGAACCCGGGATGCTTGTTAAGCCCTTTTATTAGAATTGTTAATTTTTTTCCTTGACAAAAATCAGCCCGTCTGCAAATATGAATATGACTTTTTATCTGGGGGATCGAAATGGAAAAGGAGAAGAAGGACCTTGATAAGGGCCAAGACGCCCCGAATGAATTTTTCCCGGAAAGCGATCCGAATCTCGATGACCTCAAGGAGATTGTGGTCGAGCCTTTCAAGGATAGCGACATATTTCTAGACAAAAAAAATCAAACAGAATAAACCCTCTTAAAATTCCCGGGCATCTCTCCCGAGTTTTTCCCTGATCTCAGGCCACCTCTGATACTTTACGAGGGCATCCAGGCTGACGAGTGTTGGTGGAATGATTCTTATCTCGCCTTTTCTCCATTTGTTGATGGCCTTCTCAGGCTCAATCCATTCCGAGTCCGAGATTTCCTCGCAAAAAGGCAAAGCCCGCTGGCCATCGGGAAGACGGGCCAGAAAAAAATGCGTATCAAACCTCCTGGGAGAAGTTGCCGGCGTGACCCAGTTTGCAAACCATATCAACTCATCCAGAGCGTAATACAACCCCTCTTTCTTCATCATCTCGGTCATGCTCATCCGGTGCTGATGAATCTTTTCACGGGCTTGTTTGAGCCTTTGCCAGAGTTCCTCGTTTCCTCCAGATCCATAGGACTTGCCGATAATCAGCCTTTCTTCCTCGTCACAGGCCAGCAAGACCCCTGCCTCCTCGAAAAGCTCACGGATCGCGGCCACAGGATAAGCAAGGGAATTCTCGTCATCATGCTCCCCGGGGATACGGAAGTATTGCCTTTTCCCGGATAATCCTTTACACCTTTCAAGGGTCTCCGGCGCACAATCATTCTCGTCCAGCTTTCCGCCCGGAAACACATGGAATCCCGGGAGAAAAATAAGATTATCCTGGCGCCGCGTAAGATAAATTTCAAGGCGAGAGTCATTCCCCTCAGACCCATGGGGATCCCTGACCAATACCACTGTCGCGGCCGGCTCCGGTTTCACCGATTCTGCATATCCTTCGGAATTCACAGCTTGACATCCTCCGGGACCGAGCAAAAGTCTATGCCCAGTGCCCGCGCGGTCTGGACCATCTCGCCTTTCGGGTCCACATATTTCTTCTGGGCCACCGCGACCTCCATGTCCACGGAATCTATCTCCCGGCCTCGCAAACAGACCATGCGACCGTATCTCCCTTCCGCGGCAAGATGCACTGAGGCCGTGCCGAAGCGTGTGCCCAGGTTGCGATCAAATGGCGTGGGAGACCCGCCGCGCTGAATGTGCCCCAGCACAGTTACACGCGTCTCCTTTCCCATCAGCTTTTCTATCTCATCCGCAACGCGCTGAGCCGCGCCACCGAGACGCGGCAGGTCAAATGCAGGCCTCTTTACCACGCTCATCTCTCCGCCCACTGGTCTGGCTCCCTCCGCTACCACGACTATGCTGAACTTGCGGCCCCTGCTCTCACGGAGCTCGATCTTGCTTTGAAGCTTCTCTATAAAATATGGTATCTCGGGAATAAGAATCGCATCCGCGCCGCCGGCCAGTCCGGCATGCAATGCTATCCAGCCAGCGTCCCTGCCCATCACCTCCACGAACATTATACGATGGTGGCTCTCCGCGGTTGAATGGAGCTTGTCAATAGCCTCGGTGGCGGTCACGACCGCGGAGTCAAAACCAAATGTCTGATCCGTGGCGAAAAGGTCATTATCAATGGTCTTGGGCACGCCCACGATGTTCAACCCCTTATTGTTCTTGAAGCTCGTTGCGAGCTTGAGGGTCCCGTCTCCCCCGATCACGATCAGGCAGTCAAGGCCAAGCTTATGATAGTTCTCAACCACCCGGTCGGAGTAATCAACAGCCACAACCTTGCCGTCCCTCTCTTCCGGGAACGCAAAAGGGTTGCCCCTGTTCGAGCTTCCAAGGATTGTGCCTCCCTGTGGAAGGATTCCCTTCACACTATCGTATCCGAGCACAATGGTTTTCTCCGGATATATCAGCCCCTCATACCCGTCCAGAAGCCCGATCACTTCCATGTCATAGACATTGATCGCGGTCTTGACCACGGCCCTGATCACCGCGTTCAGACCGGGACAATCCCCGCCGCCTGTCAAGACCCCTATCTTCTTCCCGGATGACAACATCGAATGACCTCCTTTATTACTCGCTTGACTTGATGGCTTGACCGAGAATGAACATCTCCCTGCTTTCCGGCCTGGACCCCTCTGGCTTCAAGGTTATAACCTTCTGGAAACGCGTGCGGAGTGTCTTTACAAGTTCCTCGAATTCCTGGCCCTGGAAGACCTTTACAAGGAGACTCCCTCCCGGCCTGAGCAGGGCTTCTGCAAAGCAGAGTGCGCGAAAAGCGAGCTGAACGGAGCGGAAATGATCCGTGTCCTTGTGCCCCGTGGTCTTCGGAGCAAGATCGCTCAGCACCAGGTCAAAAACCCCGAATTCATCCTTCAGCTCCTCCGGCTCCATGGCCAGGACATCCCCCTGCAAAAAGGTCTCCCTTAAAGAAAGCCCCCGGGAAAGCGGATTGATGTCCACGCCTACCACCTTACCTGACTTTCCCACCTTCGCGGCCGTATACTGCATCCAGGAGCCGGGCGCCGCACCAAGGTCAAGAACCTTTAGCCCCTTATGAAAGAGCCTGTGCTTTTTATCAATGTTCTCAAGCTTGAACACAGACCGGGCCGCGTATCCCTCGGCCTTTGCCTTGCGGGCATAATAGTCAGGCTTCTTGTAACTTGTCTTTGCCATCAAGATTTTTCTTCATAATACCAGAACCGGATGATATTTCAATCCCGATAGTTCCTGGAGATGGCATGTTTATATGTGATATCGTTCTTTCCACTGGAGAGCTATTACCGGTCTGCGCCAGACCATGGCTGACAGTAGACTCTGGTTGTTACTCCGGGTGGTTGACTTTGCGGCTGATGCATTGCTATGCTCGGAAACTGGAAAATTGACTCACGACTATGTATTTTGCTTAATATGATGTGATGTGTTCGGCAAGAATCTTGAAAAACTTTACGCATTCGATTCGCCGCTCGGAAAAAAACAGGCGTTCTACCGGAGGAATAGCACATTCCGTGGAGAATATTTTATCACCTAACCAATATTTATGAGGGGCCCCATTATGGACAATCTGGAAAATTCCAAGCAAAATTCAGGACCGAGTATAGTACGCATCGAGTTGACGGCGTTATTCGTGCCCTTTCGGGAGATCGTCAAAGAGGCCATGCAATCCGGCGTTGGAGGACTCGGCATGATGATTCCATCCGAAGATGCCTGGTTGGGCGGCGAGTTTGTAATCTGTAAGCTTTTCGCGGAGGATGGAAGGGGCGGGCTTGGCGAGGCGTTTGTCTGGTTGCCTGAGACCGGCATCTCTCCGGGGCAGATCATTGACATTATCCAGCACGCTCTCTCAAGGTATGTTTTGGGTGAAAGCCCGTTTAATGTCGAGCGCATCCGTCATCGCATGGATAGCAATGTCACGCGTAGTGAAGTGGCCAAGGGCTTGCTGGACATGGCCTGCTACGACTTGATGGGGAGAATCACCGGCCGGCCGGCAAGCGACTTCATGGGCGGCCGCGTGGTGGACGAAGTACCACTTGCGGCGATAGTCCCGCTGATGGACTTGGACTCGATGGTCAACTATGCGAAGGCCTTCCACGGTGCGGGGGTACGCACACTTCGCGTCAAGGTGGGCCGGAGCATCAAGGAGGACTTGAAGATCATCGGAGGCATACGAGACGCTTTGGGCAAAGGCGTGCGTCTGCGGGTGGACTACAACCAGGCGTATACTCCGGCCCAGGCGGTGCGCGCGATCAAGGAGATCGAGCCGTTCGGCATAGACTGCGCCGAACAGCCGGTGCGCGCGGCGGACTACCTGGGCATGGCGTATGTGCAGAAGCGGGTAGACACCCCGCTGATGGCGCACGAGGGCTGTTTCTCGCTTACAGACATCGTCACGCTCGTCGAACTGGAAGCGATCGGTGTCGTCGGCATCAACGCGGAGCGGCCAGGGGGGGTTACGAACGCTCTCCGCGCCATCAATTACGCGGAGCATCGAGGCCTAGGCGTGGTAGTGCATAACCAGTCGCTCGGCATCGCCTCGGCCATGCAAATCCACCTCGCTGCGGTCAAACACCATTCGCTCGGCCACGATACCGATCTTTTCGGGCATGTCATGATGGAGGATGACCTTATTAGTGAACCCATAGACTACTCAGGCGGCACCGCGACCGTGCCTGTCGGGCCGGGCTGGGGCATCGAACTGGACAAGGACGCGTTAGAGAATTATGCCACAGGATCAACTGTTGAGATCAAGGCAGGCTGACCCATATTATTAAGTAAGGTGCAACCCCTAGGCGGGATTAATAAAATTTCCGCGAGATTGAAAAAGGTTGAAAAATAATTAAGGACAAAAAGAGACTCACCTTGTTCGAGGCGTCATCCGTAGTGGCGGGCCTGGGTGTTGGAGGAGGGGTCATGGCGGTTCCATATCTCGCTTCCTTGAATGGAATCATACCTATAATCTCCATCATGCTCCTTGCGTATTTTATAAGCGTACTATTACATCTCATGGTAGCTGAGATGGTCATGCGGGACGGGGGTGAGCACCAACTCGTGGAGCTGTTTTCCAAGTACCTCTTTCGAGGCCGGGCAGGCATCTTTTTTACATGGACATTCTTCTCCCTCATCGCCATTACATTCTTTGCCCTCCTTGCAGGCTATATTGTAGGATGCGGAGATATTTTAGTTGAGCTTCTGGGCATACCCCTCTGGTCGGGGGAACTACTCGTCTACGCAGTGGCCGCGGGTGTGGTTTTTTACGGGCTCAAGGCCGTCGGAATAAGCGAAAAATACGCCATCACAGGGATCGCAATTCTGCTGGTCTTTCTCTCGGTGTGGTCATTCAGTAGGCCCTTCAGGACTATTCCCCTCTTTTCTGGTGAATTTAAAGAGGCCCTGGCTCTCTACGGCATGATAATGTTTAGCTTTTCCTGCTTCTTCTCCATCCCCCAGACCGTAGAAGGCCTTTCCTGGAACAAGAAGATGGTCCCATGGTCAGTGGCAACCGGGATAGGGATAAACTTTATCTTTGTTTTTATTATAACCCTGATGGCAATGTTGGTGTCCGAAGAGGTTACAGAGGTCGCTATTATAGGCTGGGGAGACGCGGTAGGAAGCTGGGCACTTATCCTGGGTTCCCTCTTTGCCCTTCTTGCAATGCTCACCAGCTATTGGGGAGTGTCCTACGCCCTGGCTGTAATAGTGAAGGAGCGGCTGGATTGGGGGTATCGGGTCTCATGGCTTTGCGCCACCCTGCCCACTTTATTTCTTGCTTTGAGTGGTCTTACTGGCTTTCTAGGATTCATGAGGATAACCGGGGGAGGAGTCGCAGTTCTGGTTGCTCTTATGATTGTCCCGGCTCTAAGGGCCTCAAGAAAGGAAGGGCCTGTCAAAGAGGATGTCTTTAGGCTGGGTTTCTGGGGGAACACGGTTTTTCAGTTAGTGGTAATCACGGGATATCTTGTGATGGCGGCAGGGTCAGTGGTTTCTATAGATTAGGGGTGTTGTGAACTATGTTTGAGACTGGACAACTCTATTTTGGAGGAGAGGTTTACACTGTGGATGAATCGTGTCCGAGGGCGGAAGCGGTCGCGCTTCGGGACGGGCAGATCATAGCAGTGGGTTCTGAATCCGACTGCCGGTACGCGCTGGGCAAGGATTTTGAACCTGTTAATCTGGGCGGTCGCGCCCTGCTTCCCGGATTCATTGATACGCACCTTCATCCAATACTGATGATTTATTTTGATATGAATCTGGATATGAGAGGCATAAAGTCCATCAAGGAGCTTAGGGACAAGATGCGCGAAGCGGGTAAAAAAGCATCAAAGGACGCGTGGGCTGTTGGACTTCAGTTTGACGAAGAGGCTCTCGAAGATCCCAGGCTCCCGACAAGACACGATCTCGACGATGCCTGTCCGGACCGCCCGGCTATTGTTGTAAAGCATGATGGACACATGGTAATAGCAAATACAAAAGTTTTTGAAGCCGCTGGAATTTCCTCGTCAACTCTGGACCCGGACGGCGGCGTGATTGACCGAGATTCCAATGGCTATCCTTTGGGTATTTTTCGCGAGTCAGCCTCGCAGATTATTCTTGGCGCAATGCCGATGCCGGATATCCAGGAGTTCGTCAAGTGCGCGAAATCTAGTTTCGGAAAACTAGTTGCCTGCGGCATAACCAGTGCCGGTGTTGTTCTGCAGACAGGAGATGAAGGGCCAGCAGGAGCTTCAGGAAATTTTGATGTGATTGCTATGCAAATATTGCTCGATCATGTGCCCATCAACCTGTATGGAATCCTGATCTCGGACGACATTTCGAAGGTCAAGGCAACAAGAAAACCACCATTGCATGTGGATGAGCCTGGGGGTCATCGTATTGGTGCGATCAAGATATTTGCTGACGGCACCTTCGGGTCGTGTACGGCATATATGAACGAGCCGTTCATGGATCAGCCTGACAAGCAGGGTTTTCTGGTGCACTCCCCGGATTATATCTACAATTTAATGGTCGAGGCTCACAAGGCAGGACTTCAGATCGGGATTCACGCCATAGGCGACAAAGCCAACCGGATATGCGTAGACCTTTATGACCGCTTGCTTTCAGCCTACCCACGCGTTGATCACCGCCATAGGCTGGAACATGCATCAATCGTGGACGCAGATACAATAGCGGACATCGCACGCCTGGGACTGGTGATATCAACCCAGCCCCTTTTTATCCAATCCGAAAAACATTGGCTTCACAAGCGACTAGGGCCTGAACGCGCAAAGTGGACATATCCCTTTCGGTCATTTCTGGATGCAGGAATAAAGGTCGCGGGAGCCTCGGACGCTCCGGTAGAATCAATAGACGTGTTGGATGCGATCCACTGTTGCGTGACACGCGAAGGATTTGAACCCCATCAAGGAATCACGGCAGCAGAAGCGATTAGGATGTTCACTATAGATGCCGCATACGCGCAATTCGAGGACTCGATCAAGGGCAGCATCAGCGTGGGCAAGCGTGCTGACCTGGTGGTCCTGAGCGAAAACCCAGCCTCGGTACCAGCGGAAAAGATCAGAGACATCCGGGTTGAGAGGACCGTCTGCGGGGGCGAGACTATATATCTGGCTGAATAGAATGACAAGGACTGGCTGAACAGAGAGGGATGGCCCAGAGCCGTAAAGCTTGATTTTTATCCGATAATCAAAGACAAAAACTTCCTTTTCCAGTAAACCGTAAAATTATTTAACAGTAAAAAATGCCTTTATTTTTTAATAAATTACATATTAACTGATAAAACATTTTACAGTTATTGTAATTATAGGGTGTTCGCGAGAAAAGCGAGAATTTTTTTTAGATTCAAATAGTTGCGGGCATCAAATCATTTGGCATGGTATATGCTTAAAGATAAACGCGGAAACCCAAAAAAATGAATGGGAGGAAAGAGAAAATGATTAAACATCCAAAGGTTTTATTGGTGGACGATGAGTCTTCTTTGCGTCGTCAACTGCTAATTGGTCTTACTCAGCGTGGATTTGAGGTTGAGGAATGCGAGGACGGCCTTTCGGCTTTGAAAAGGATCGAGACCGCACGGCGGAATGGACTTCTTCACCATTTCATCGTCACCGACATTCGTCTTCCTGACATTGACGGCATCAAACTTCTTCAGGTAATCAAGAGCAAGTATCCAGATTTGCCTGTGGTGGTAATTTCCGGGTACGGGGATGAGTTAACGAGGGAGAATGTTGAGGATCATCTTGGTAATGCTTACCTTGATAAGCCATTTGAGGTTGATGATCTAGCGGCCGAATTCAAACGGATTGGCCTGCATGGGGAGGAGCTTGTTGAACCGCGGGCAAAGCTTGCCACCGAGACTCAGCCGATAAGCGCGTATGTATTCATCCGCGGCAAAAGTGATGCGGACTTGTACGAGATATTCACAAAGCTTTACTATGCAGATGGAGTAGTCTTCTGCGATGCGGTAAGAGGCGATTGGGACATTGTTCTTCTTCTCCAGTCTTCGGACCGAAAAGGCATTGAAGAGCTTGTGAAGAGCCAGATTCAGTCGCTCAAGGGCATTGATGAAGTGGAGATTCACTATTCTGAGCGCCCCTGGTTGGGTGAGGATATGGAGTCATTCATTATAAATTACGAGCGGATGCATGATATGGAGAAAACCGGCGAGCAAGCCATGGACAAGAGGAACAGGCGGCAGGTGTCAGCCTATGCAATGCTTGAAATAGACCGATCACAACTCGTTCCCTTATACTCCAAGCTCTACTTCATTGATAATGTGACCTACTGCGACGCCACCGACGATGGCAATACGATTATCCTCTTTCTTCAGGGCCAGGAGTTTGATCAGATTCGGAGAGCCATCTCCGATAACATCCGCGTCCAGCCTGGAGTGCTCAGAGTCAAAGTTTTGAACATAGTAGAAATGATAGCGATGTAACAGGGAGAAAAAGAAGATGGCAGTGCTAATGGAAAATTTGGACCAGGAAAGCACCTTGCCAGCGTTTGGCAGGATGTTATGGAGACATCGGGGTGAGCCGGGTATGTTGATTCCACTTTTACAGTCAGCCCAGGATACCTTTGGCTACATACCCCCGCTTGCCATTGAGCAGATCGGAGAGGTTACAGGGATACCAGCGGCTGAGGTGTATGGTGTTGTCACCTTTTACAAACAATTCAGGCTTCAGCCCCTGGGCAAGTATGTAATCAAGATGTGCAAAGGAACTGCCTGCCATGTCTCTGGCGCGGACATGATCGGCCAGACCATAGAGGATGAACTCGGAATCTCCCCGGATGAGACCAGCGAGGACGGGCTCTTTACTTTCCTGGTGGTTGCCTGTCTCGGGTGCTGCAGTCTTGCGCCTGTGGTAATGATCAATGACCAGACATACGGCCGGCTTACCCCGGAGAAAATCAAGAGGGTTCTTCGGAAGTATCGGAAGGAGAAGAGTAAGGCTGCCTGAGATGTATCTCTCAGTTTTTGTCGGAGGTCTCGCATGCAAGAAGTAATCGTGGGATTGGGCTCTTGCGGTATTGCGGCCGGGGGGCTTGCAGTTTATGAGAGGTTCTCAGAGCTGATCGAGCCTGAAAAGGACGGCATTATCCTCAAGCAGACCGGTTGTATTGGCATGTGCTTTCGCGAGGTTCTGGTCGAGGTCGTTGAAATAACCGAAGACTCTAAACGCAGGACACTATATGGCGATGTAACACCCGAGCGGGTGGATCGTATTGTGAAGGAACATCTTGGCGAAGGGAAGCCAATCGAGGAATGGGTGGTAAAAGAAGAGGGCCAGGTTTTAGCCAAACAAAGCCGGATAGTCCTTCGTAACTGCGGCAAGATAGACCCGTTCAGCATCGAGGAGTATCAGGCAAGGGATGGATACAAGGCCCTTGAGAATGTTCTCACTAAAATGACGCCGGAACAGGTGATCGAGACCATAGCCGACTCAGGCCTGAGGGGACGCGGAGGAGCAGGATTCCCCACTGGCACGAAGTGGCGTTTTGCCAGAAGCTACAAAGATGAGCATAAATATATGATCTGCAACGCGGACGAGGGGGACCCCGGGGCTTTCATGGACAGAAGCGTGCTTGAGGGAGACCCGCATTCTGTGCTGGAGGGTATAGCTATCGCAGGATATGCCATCGGCGCAGACCATGGATACATATATGTGCGCGCAGAATATCCACATGCGGTTCGCAGACTTCGTCATGCCATTGCACAGGCAGAGGATAAGGGGTTTCTTGGAGATAATATCTTAGGCAAGGGCTTTGATTTCTCGATAAAACTGAAGGAAGGAGCCGGGGCGTTTGTCTGCGGCGAGGAAACCGCACTCATAGCGTCCATTGAGGGTAAAAGAGGGATGCCGCGGGTCCGGCCTCCTTTTCCGGCTGAGTCCGGGCTGTGGGGCTATCCCACGGTTATCAATAATGTTGAGACCCTGGCCAATGTTCCCTGGATAATACTTAACGGCGCCAAAGCCCTCAATTCCTATGGAACAGAGACCTCCAAGGGCTCCAAGGTGTTTGCCCTGGCTGGCAAGGTCAAGCGCGTCGGGCTGGTGGAAGTTCCCATGGGCACAACCATTAACGAGGTCATCTACGACATCGGCGGCGGCACCCTCTCCGGGGGGCCTTTCAAGGCGGTCCAGATGGGCGGGCCATCCGGAGGGTGCATCCCGGCATCTCTGGGAGATACCCCGATTGATTATGAAAGAATAACCGCCACCGGCGCGATCATGGGTTCCGGCGGTATGGTAGTTATGGATGAGACCACCTGCATGGTGGATGTCTCCAGGTTTTTCCTAAGTTTCACCCAGAATGAATCATGCGGAAAATGCACCTTCTGCCGCATAGGCACGAAAAGGATGCTCGAAATACTCGAGAGAATCTGCGCTGGCAAGGGCGAGGAAAAGGACCTGGATGTTCTGGCAGAGCTTGGCGAGCAGGTCAAGTCATCATCCCTATGCGGGCTCGGACAGACTGCGCCGAATCCTGTACTCACCACTCTCCGTTATTTTCACGATGAGTACCTGGCACATATCAAGGATAAACGATGTCCGGCCAAGGCCTGCCTGGCGCTGGTTGAATTTTACATCAATCCTGAGAAGTGCAATGGATGCGGTCTTTGCCTGAAGGTCTGCGAATCAGGAGCGATCAGTGGAGAAAAGAAAAAAGTCCATAAAATTGATCAGAGTAAGTGTGTGAAGTGCGGCAGGTGTATAACCGTTTGCCGCCAGGAAGCAGTGGAGAAGAGGTAGCGGTAAGATGCCTGAGAATTCGGACAATAAAAGGTCTAAACTCCCGGTTGAACTGAAGATTAACGGAAGGGATGTCAAGGGCCGTCCCGGTCAGACAGTGCTGGAAGTGGTTCAAGAGCAAGGGCTGGACGACATACCCACCCTTTGCCACGACCCAAGGCTTGAGCCTTATGGTTCGTGCTTTATGTGCGTGGTGGAGGTCAAGGGAGTAAGAGGGCTTGTGCCTTCATGTACCACCAGGATTAGAGATGGAATGGAGGTTATCACTAACAATGACAGAATCCGCCTCGCACGCAAGACCGCGCTGGAGCTCCTGCTTTCTGACCATTATGCCGACTGTATCTGTCCCGGACAGATGGCCTGTCCGGCGCACGTGGATGTGCAGGGATATGTGTCTCTGGCAAGGCTCGGTTATTACGAGGATGCCCTGCGTCTGATAAAGGAGCGAAACCCCCTGCCTGTGGTCTGCGGAAGGGTATGTGTGCGCAAGTGCGAGTTGAATTGCAGGCGCAATGATGTGGACGAGCCAGTCGGGATCAACTATGTAAAGCGTTATGTCGCGGAACATGCAAAGCATGATTTTATTCGTCCCGATAAAAAGCCAAAAACCGGGAAGAGGGTAGCCGTGATTGGAGGAGGCCCCGCGGGATTGACCTGTGCATATTTTCTTGCGCTTGAGGGCCATTCCGTCAAGATATTCGAAGCAATGCCCAGACTCGGGGGAATGCTTGTCTGGGGAATCCCGGAATACCGTCTGCCAAAGGCGGAGATGGATAAAGAAATTGAAGAGATACTAAGCATCGGCATAGAGGTCGCCCTGGAGAAAAAGCTTGGAAAAGATTTCACCCTGAAAAGCCTGCGCAAGAAAGATAAATTCGACGCGGTTTTCCTGGCTATGGGAGCTCCCATGAGCCGAAAAATGGGCGTGCCGGGAGAGGATGCCGAGGGCATTGAGTCCGGGCTCGATTTTCTCCGTGATACCCAGCTAAAGGGCCGGCGCAAGCTGAATGGAAAGGTTGTGGTGGTGGGCGGCGGCAACTCCGCAGTGGATGCCGCACGCACCGCTGTCCGCTGTGGCGCTGATGAAGTTACCATACTTTACCGCCGCACCCGCAAAGAGATGCCCGCGCATTATGAGGAGGTTGATGCGGCGGAGAAGGAAGGGGTAAAACTTGAGATGCTCGCGGCCCCGGTGGAAGCGATAACAAACAACAATCACCTGAAGGGACTGAGGTGCATTCGCATGGAGCTTGGTGAGCCGGACGAGAGCGGGAGACGCCGGCCCGTGCCGATCAAGGGTTCCGAGTATGACTATCCTTGCGATTTTGTCCTTTCCGCCATAGGCCAGGGCACCGATTCGGAGCCTATACAAGCCGAGCCTGAAGATACGCGGCCCGCACTCAGCCGTCGGGAAACTATCGTGGTGGACGAGGCCACAATGGCCACCAATGTTCGCGGAGTGTTTGCCGGCGGTGATGTGGTGAGCGGGCCTGCGGTGGTTATTGACGCGATTGCTCACGGGCGATGCGCGGCTCTTTCCATTGATGAATTCCTGCGCACCGGCGAGGTTAAAAAGCATAAGGAGACTTTTGTAAGCCGGCGTGATGTCTTCGGCCCGATTCCTCTGCGTATGTATGATGATGTAGAGCATAGCAAGAGGCATCATTTGCCTGAGCGGGAAGCCGCTGAGAGGATCAGGGATTTCAAAGAGGTCGAGTTTAGCCTTTCCGAGCCGGACATGAGGGAAGAGGCGAACAGGTGTATGGAGTGCGGGTGTAAGGCCCAGTTTGATTGCTCACTCAGAAAGTATGCCACCGAGTATGATGTGGATGTAATGAGGCTTGCGGGTGCGGTCCGGCGCCACAAGGTTGACTCAAGCCATCCGCTGATCACTCTTGATCCCAATAAGTGCATCCTGTGCGGCCGGTGCGTGCGAACCTGTGCGGATATTCTGGACTTGTCTGTGCTGGGCTTTGTGGGAAGGGGGTTCACCACGGTAATCAAGCCGGCCATGGGAAGGCCCCTTGCCGAGAGCTCATGCATCTCCTGCGGAGCCTGCATAGAAACCTGCCCTACCGGCGCCCTGACAGCCAAACTGCCTTATGGCAGGCAGGGTCCATGGGAGTCAAAGAGATTCCCCTCGGTGTGCGGCTTCTGCTCGGTTGCCTGCCCCCTGGACCTGAATGTGGTTACTGACGGAATTCTCTGGGCAACTTCACCGGAAAAATCGGGTCCGGGCCAGGGAGACCTCTGTTTCAAGGGGCGCTTTGGAACAGGTCTGATCCAGTGCGCGGATAGAATCCAGAAACCCCTGATCAGAAAGAACGGCGAACTAGTGGAAGCCGACTGGGAAGAGGCGATCAATGAGGCGGCCCGGATACTGAAGGAGGTCCGGGACAAACACGGGCCGGGCTCGGTGGCTGTTCTTGGAGCGGCTCGGATAACTATGGAGGAATGCTACCTTGCGGGAAGGCTTGCTAGGGCAGTATTGCATACAGATCAGATCGGGAGTTTCGGACAAGTTCGACGCTCTGGGCCTCGGCACGACTTGGACGAGATCATCGGCGAGACAGCTTCTACCTGCTTTTTCGAGGACATCTATTCAGCGGATGTAGTTCTGCTTGCAGGCGCTGATCCCTCTCGTAGCCATCCGGTAATAAGTTTTATGGTGCGCCGCGCCGCGAGAAAGGGAACCAGGGTTGTGGTCATTAACTCAAGCAACATTGACCTTGTTCGATCTTCTGAACTATGGCTTGATCCCCGCCGAGGCACCTCGGGCATTCTGCTTGCAGGCGTCTTGCGCAGGATAATAGAAAGCGGCAAGATCAAAAAGGATTTTCCCGAAAATAAAAATGCAGAACTTGAGTCGTTGAAGGAATCCCTTGCCGATGTTGACATGGATGAGGTGGCACGGGCCGCGGGAGTGGAGGCCGCAAAGATCGAGAACCTGGCAGACATGCTTACGAGCGCAAAAAGTGTGGTAGCAATATACGACCTTGATGATACGATTGAAAGGGCCACGGATGACCTGAGCATTCTTGCCCAGATACTCCTGCTTACCGGTCACATCGGCCGAAACGGAAGCGGGCTGCTGGTTCTCCAGGCTGACTGCAACTCTGAGGGGGCAAGGCTGGCTGGAATGATAGAGGGAGAACTCCCGGGTGGACATTCTCTCGGGGATGATGACTTTCGCCGGAAACTGGCAGAGTGCTGGAATGCGGACCTTGATGGGCTGGTGTCCGGGAATAAGGACACCCTTTATGAAAGAGTTTCTTCCGGCAAAATTTCCGGTGCTCTTGTGTTTCTTGAGGACCCACTCGGCGACCCGGAGGCAAATCGCATGCTTGGCAACCTGTCTGCATTGGTGGTGGTGGATCATTTCATGACCGAAACAGCCAGGGCCGCGCAAGTAGTCCTTCCGGCCTCAACCCTTGCCGAGACCGATGGAACAGTGGTCAGCACAGACCGCCGTGTGAGGGCGTGCACCAGGGTTAATACTCCGCCGGGAGGTTTGACAACAGGCGAAGTTATTTGCAGGCTCTCCAGTGCATTAGGACACCCGATTCCATCCAGCAAAGACTCTGATATCCGGAAGGAACTCTCTTCACTTGTGGGAATCTCACAAGCTGATCTCGAAAAGGCTCGCAAGGAAGGCGGGGCCTGGCCTTCTCATGTAGAATTTCCCAGGTTTCAGCATCTTAAGAAGGTAAAGCTGTCCTCGATAACTATGACCCCGATCCGGTATCCTTACGCCACGCTCGAACTATATATCCAGCGGCGGCTAGCCCGGTCCGGAATGCATGTATAGACTTAAGCTGATGCGCTTGAATTAAATAAGATGTTTTATATAATAAACACCAGGAAAGAATCTCGGCCGTTTCAAATTATCATCTTCAAAAGGAGTAATAGGCGTGCCGTATCGGTCATTAAGAGAAGAAGAGCTTTTTATCCGGATAGAATGGTTCATCAAGCTCCGCTGGGTGTTTGTAATAGGGCTGGCTTTTACAATTTTCGTGGCCACCCAGATTTTCAATGTTGACCTGCCCCTGAGTAAGATCCTGACAATTCTAGTGGTGGTTGTTGTTTATAATACAGCTCTCTATCTTTTCCACCGGTTTTCAGGACAACGATTGGTTGACGATCCCAGGAGAATGCGGATCGAAACCAATCTTCAGATAGGCCTTGACCTTCTTGCTCTGACTTTCCTGATTCATTTTTCCGGAGGCGTTGAGAACCCGTTTATCTTTTTCTACCTTTTTCATGCCATCATGGGAAGCATCCTTCTTTCTCGCACCGATGTCTGGGTGCAGGGTTTTGCAGTCTCTACTCTTTTCATCATTTTTATTGCACTTGAGTACTTCGAGATTATCGCTCACTATCATCTAGAGGGCTTCTTTCCCAAAGACCTTCATCAGGATTTTCTTTATGTGTCAGTGGTCTGCATGGTTCTGTTGGGCACAGTATTTACCACCATCTATATGAGTTCTACCATTGTCCAGGGGCTTCGGGCCAGGGAAGAGGAGTTGTTTTTAACC
This sequence comes from uncultured bacterium, assembly GCA_964580655.1. Lineage (GTDB taxonomy): Bacteria > RBG-13-61-14 > RBG-13-61-14 > RBG-13-61-14 > CAZOMR01 > CAZOMR01. The sequence continues at coordinate 5,408 of CAZOMR010000018.1, read as the reverse complement.
AGGAATATTTTGCAGAAAAGATCTGAGGATCTTGAGGATGCAAATCTCCAACTCAAAGAGAAACAAAAACAACTTGTCCAGTCTGAGAAGCTTGCCAGCCTTGGCAGGCTTGTCTCCGGGATCGCTCACGAGATTAACAATCCTATCCAGTTCATCCAGGGAAATATGCAGATTCTCAGAGAGGCATCTCAAGATATTCTGCCCATCATTGATAAGCATGCTGAGAGCCACCCGGATTTGACCCTTGCCCGGCTGAATTATCCTTTCTTCCGTAAGAATGCCCCGGTTCTACTCGATGACATGAGCAAGGGCGCGGAGCGCATCCGGAATATTGTTGCAGACCTGAAGGCTTTTGCCCGCCGCGATGAGGGTGGAATGGATGACGAGGTTGATCTAAATGAAGTGATTCAAGTAAGTAAGAGGCTGGTTTACAACAAGATTAAGCATTATAGGATCAATGAGGATCTGTATCCAGAGCTTCCTAAGTTACAGGGAAGTGGGAGCAAGCTAGAACAGGTGGTGGTAGCTACTCTTATCAATTCGGTGGAGGCACTGGATAATCGTTCTGACGGCACCATAAAGATAACCACCCGGACCGAAGATGATGGGAAAAGCATAAGTCTGTCTATTTCCGATAACGGCCCCGGAATGAGCGAAGAGATTAAGGATCGAATTTTCGATCCTTTCTTTACCACCAAGCAAAGCACGGGTGGCACCGGCCTGGGCTTATCGGTTATTTACGGCATCATTGAAGAGCACGGCGGCCACATTGATGTCGAGACCCGGGTAGGGAAAGGAACGACATTTACTTATCATTTGCCGGTTAACAGGGAATCCCGATGAACCGAATTCTCGTCATTGATGACGAAAAGGCTGTTCTTAACTATCTCCAGGTAACCCTGGCACAGGCACAGCGGTTCGAGGTGGAGGTGTTGAGCGACTCAACCAAGGCCTTTGAGATGATAGATAATGCAAACTTCGATCTCATTCTCCTGGATATGGATATGCCCGAAGTAACCGGCCAGGAAGTGCTCCAATATGTTCGTCAGCATCATCCAGAGATTGAGGTAGTTATACTCACCGGCGTGGATAATGTGGAACTTGCGGTGGAATCCATGAAAATGGGTGCATATGATTACCTTTGCAAACCGGTTGATAGCAACCGGCTGATTATTACACTGGAGCGGGCACTGGAGCGGACTCAGTTGCATGGGGAAATATCCAGATTGCGTGATCAGGTAAAGCTGGATGGATTGCGGCACAAGGAAGCATTCAGGGGGATTATAACTCAAGATAAGAGTTTCCTCCGTGTGCTCCAGACGGTGGAGCAGATTGCAGAAAGCGATAGTAATGTGCTGATCTGGGGCGAAAGCGGCACCGGGAAGGAACTGGTGGCAAGAGCCATTCATCAGATCAGCCGCCGTCATGACGGGCCTTTTTTAGCTGTTAATGCCGGAGTCTTTGCCTCAGAGCTCTTCTCTTCCGAATTCTTCGGACACGAGAAAGGGGCCTTTACCGGGGCTGTGAAGACTCAGCAGGGATTCTTTGAGGGGGCTAATGGCGGCAGTTTATTCCTTGATGAGATTGGAGAACTTGAACTTCCGATCCAGTCGAAATTGCTGAGGGTGCTTCAGGAAGGAGAATACTTTCGGCTCGGTTCCACTGAGCTACGTGATGCAGATGTCAGAATCATCGCATCAACCAATAAAGACCTGGCCGCAGAGATAGAGAATGGAACATTCCGGAGAGATTTATATTATCGGCTGAACATCTGTTCTGTATTTCTTTCACCGCTTAGGGAGCGAAAGGGTGATATAGAGTTACTTGCCTATCATTTCTTAAAAAAGCATGGCAAATTAAACAGCAAGAAAATTGGATGCATCTGTGATGAGGTTCTCAATATTCTGGATGCGTATGATTACCCTGGCAATATACGGGAATTGGAAAACATCATTGCCAGAGCAGTGGTTTTAGAGAATGGCAATACTTTGTCCAAGCGTTCCCTGCCTCCTTACTTGATCAAAGCAGTAACCCACCTGGCCCGCCCCAAGAAATTAGTTCCGCCATTGGTTCGGAAAAGCTTGGCAGAACTCGAGGCTGAGCACATCCGACGGATACTGGAACACACGGGTGGAAATCGAACTGCGGCGGCAAAGATACTTGGCATCTCAAGAGTGGGACTTCTCTCCAAGATGAAAAACTACGGTATTGATATACAACCGCCAACTCGGGGCGGTGGTCAGCGCCGACCTGATAAATCATCCGAGGATTAGTTGCCGCTGGCTTACTTTCAGCAAAAACAAAAAGAGCCTTTTCAATCTTGTTTTTTAAGTCCTTGATTTCATGGTACCCCCGGCGCGATTCGAACGCACGACCTAGGGATTAGGAATCCTGAACAAGGTCTTTTCAAAAATCTAACCATCTCAATAACTTATTGATTTCAAAGTGAAAAGTGGGCCAGTTGCCGTTCTCCATTATTCTAATGAATCTAACCTTTTCACCCCATTTTGACGAAATCTTGGCACATTCTTGGCACATTTTTCTGAGTCCCAAAGTGTCTGGTCCTATGGCCCTGTTCCACTTGATGCCCATATTTTTGATTTGATCCGGGAGCTATAAGGTAGCTGAAATTTTGGATCCTTTTATGGCGCAACAAGGGCCTTTTCCAGACCAGGAGGAGGCCCTTTTTCAGTTTAGATAGAAACTAATTTCATTTGAGGCCAACATTTTACTACCATGAGTAATCAAGATATCATATATTCAGGCTGGCGGTGATGATTTGGACATGTAGACCGTGTTAGTTCGGCCGTGAAAGATACTGTGCGGCTCCACTGTGGGGGTTGAGGTTCTCTGCGATGCACCAGCAAACAAGTCTCGCTCCGGGTATGGTGTTGTCTTCTGGATATACTCCGAGCTCCACCGGTCCGGGAGCGATCTACGGCGGCTTCGGTCAATAAAAGGAACTCCAGTATGAACTCAAGAGATTGGAGAGAGAACTCAGTTGTTCAATGGACTGATATAGTTTCCATGATTATTGTCAGCTCAGAATATTTATTCTTTATTTAGAAAGGATATGGAATGTCAAAGCATCAATTTTTACTATTCTTGTTATGGTCCTTATTTATCGTCCTTTGTTGTTCTGAATGCAGGGATTGCACCTCGTATGAAGAGAAAGGCGATCTTGAGGCGATAAAGAAGAGGGGCAAACTTCGAATTCTGCTACCCGTTCTTTGGGAGGATGAGATGTTGCCGCGCGAAGGCACTCCACTCGGCTTGAACGAGGAGGTTGCGAAAAAATTCGCACTCGAAATCGGTTTGGTGCCAGTGGTAGTCTATGTTGAAAATTACGAGGATCTTATTGAGTATCTATTGGACGGCAAAGGGGACCTTATCGCGGCCGATCTAACCGTTACCAGTGAACGTAAAAGTAGGGTGGCTTTCAGTGCACCTATTAAGCTAGTTAAGGAGCAGGTAGTTACCCGAACCGATGATAATACAATCAAAAAGAAAAAAGACCTCTCCGGACGCCAGTTGGCTATTCGTAAATCTTCTTCGTACTGGGAAACCTTGGAGGAGCTGAAAAAGAGCTATCCCGGAGTTGAGATGTTGCCTGTCAAAGAAAACCTGGATACAGAGCAAATTATTCATCTAGTTGCTGAAGGCGTTTATGATGCCACTGTAGCAGATAATAATCTCATTGATGAGGTGCTCAGATACCGTAGTGATGTTAAAGTTGCAATTGATTTAACCGGCGATCGGCCTGTTGCATGGGCTGTGCGGCCTCAATCCACGGAGTTGCTTAAAGAACTTAACAGTTTTATTGACAGGGAGAAGCTTGCTGGCCTTAGCGGTGAAACATATAAGGACGACCTGCCTGGCATCAAGGGGCGCAAAGTTCTGCGAGTGCTTACCAGGAACAACGCCGCAAATTATTTCCTCTGGCGCGGCGAACTGGTGGGTTTCGAGTATGAGCTGGCTCGGGAGTTCGCAAGGCGGCATGGCTTAAGAATCAAGATGATCGTTCCACCAAGTCACGATGACCTTATTCCCTGGCTTAAAGAAGGCAGAGGTGATGTTGTCGCCGCATCCTTGACTGTAACCGAGGAGCGCAAGGCTGAACAGGGCGTGTCATATTCCCGACCATATAATTATGTGACCGAAATGCTGGTTGCACGCGCAGATGAAGAGAGCCTTCAAGAGATGAGAGACCTTGCTGGCCGAGAAGTTGTAGTGCGACCCGGAAGTTCTTACTGGCAGACTCTGTCCAGGCTGAAGGAACAAGGAGTTGAGTTTCAACTCCAGGAGGCACCAGCGGACATGGAAACCGAAGAAATTATCGACAAGGTGGCGAAAGGCGAATACGACCTAACCGTGGCTGACAGTCATATCCTGGACATTGAGTTGACCTACCGGGATGATATAAAAGGCGCTTTTGCTCTGACGGACAAAGTACCGCATGGCTGGGCGGTTCGCGCGGAGAATAAAGAACTTCTTGCTGCTATCAATTCCTTTTTCGAAAAAGAATATCGCGGCTTGTTTTATAATGTCACCTATAACAAGTATTTCAAGCATAAGCACGGGATTCGCAAACTCGTGGAGCAGCGCGCTGGCACTGGAAACAAGCTTTCGCCCTATGATGAAATAGTCAAGAAATATGCAAAGCGCTATGCCTTTGATTGGCGGCTGATCACATCGCAGATGTACCAGGAGAGTCGCTTCGACCCTGGCGCAGTCTCCTGGGCAGGTGCACTCGGGCTGATGCAGGTGATGCCACGCACTTTAAAGGAACTCGGGTTCGAAGATGTCCATTCCCCTGATGAGGGCATTCATGCTGGCGTTAAGTACCTCTATCAAATGCGTTCTCGCTTTGATGCCCCGCTGCCGCTCACTGAAAGCGTAAACTTCGCGCTCGCTTCGTATAACGTCGGCTATGGTCACGTACTTGACGCTCGGCGCCTTGCTGGAAGGATGGGACTTAATCCCGATGAATGGTTCAACAATGTCGAGAGAGCTATGTTGCTTCTTGCCAAGCCCGAGTACTATCGGCATAGCCGCTACGGCTACTGCCGTGGCTCAGAACCAGTCAAATATGTCCAGGAAATCCTGACCCGCTACAGCGCATATATCAATATCGCTGAACATCAATAGAGAATAATGTTTATTATGCCTTGAATGTCATGGTGGTGATGTGTGAGTAAAAGAGAGCTAGGTCGGGCACTCAATTGGAGCCAGAAGGCCTCTTCTTCTTGCCCATGAAACACCCCCTTCCCGGCCCATTGCTATAAACTGCAAACTGGAGATGTCTCATACATCAAAAACATTACACTTGCCCATCCACATATCTATGAAAGGTTTGTCCTGGTTCAGCGGGAATTGGAGTACCCCCGCTTTTTTTAAGTGAGTACGGT
>CAZOMR010000017.1:0-23213 GCA_964580655.1 uncultured bacterium | reverse complement strand
GCTTTGTTCTGGATTATGGGAGGATGGGCGAGCAGATGGCCCTGCTGTGCCTGGATGTGCTAGAAGGCAAGCCATGCCGATGTTCAACACCCGTGTTCAGGATTTGGCTCAACAAGAAGGCCCTGAAGGTGTTGAGAACAAAAGTGGCGCCAAGTTCAGTTCCAAACGTGGAGGTTAGGGATTGAGGCACAAAGGCATCCATGCCAGGCTCGTGCTGGCCGCTTTTTTCCTCATCAGTAGTGCGATGATGTTGATGGTGGCGATGGGCATGCACACTACAAAGCGGTTCATGACCAAACGCTTTCAGGACAGGATGGCGTTTTTGGCAAAATACCTGGCGCTTAACTCCGAGCTAGGTGTACTTATTGGAGATAAAGAGACGCTAAAACAATTGTCCACAAACTTGCTTTCCGAAGACGATGTAGTGAGAGTGAGTATTTTAGATGAAAAGGGAAACATTTTGATTGATGTGGGTAACACTGATCAGACGCATTTCCCTGTGATTTCACAGCCTGTGCTCTTTCAGCAAAAGGGGGGTGGGGAGCTTTTATTCGGTACCACTCCCCATGTAACCGACTTGCCCCCCCGTAAGATAGGAGAGGTCAAGGTCTTTTTCACCACTTCTGGAATTCATGAGCTTATAAAAACCATGACGGTTCAATATGTCCTCTCTTCTTCTGCGCTGATTATTATATCCGCCATATGCTTCTTTTTTGTATCGCGTTCCATTATTAGGGAAATCACGGCTCTTGTAGCTACAGCAAGGAAGGTGGCTAAAGGGCAGATCGATATGAGAGCAGAGCCAGGGAAACTACCGGAGATAAGCGAGCTGGCAAGCGTTTTTAATTCCATGTTGGACTCCTTGGCGGAGAAACATAAGGCACTGGTGGAGGCAAACAGGGTGATGGTAAAACAAAAGGCCCTGGCTGAGGTAGGAAAATTCTCCTTGATGGTGGCCCACGAGGTAAAGAATCCTTTGAGTATAATCAAAAGCTCGCTGGAAATGCTAAAGGAGGACTTGGCCATCTCCTCAGACAATCCCATGGTTGTTTATATAGAGGATGAGATCAGGAGGCTTAACAAGCTTATTGAAGACTTCCTCATCTTTGCCCGGCCTTCTGAGATCGAGCTGAGGCCCGTAAACCTGAATGAGATGGCAAGAGAGGTGGCAGAGAGGGTTAAATATCTGGATGGAAATGGGGCGGTAGAGATAATTCAAGACATACCTGAAGGCCAGTGCCTTGTTGATGCTGACCCTGAACTTCTAACCGGTGCCCTATGGAATATCGTGAAGAACGGTTGCGAAGCTACGGAGGGAAATGGAAAGCTTTGGATAAAGGTGTATGAAGATAAGAGTAGCTGGATTATAGAAGTTCGGGACAATGGTGAGGGAATTCCAGAGGACAATATTGAAAGGATTTTTGATCCCTTCTTCACAACAAAGGCCAAAGGCACAGGCCTGGGCCTTGCCTTTGCTCTTCAGGTCGTTACCGCCCATGGGGGTGACATTACCGCACGAAATGCAGACACAGGTGGTGCTGAGTTTCGGGTCATAATACCCAAGAGGACCGCTGATTATCAAAACTAAGCCCAGGAGGTAACACACCGTGGCCAAGATATTGGTTGTGGACGATGAGGATAAGATGAGAGCCCTGCTCTGTATGATGCTAAACCGCAGGGGTCATACAGCAGATGGGGCTGCAGACGGGGGGCAGGCTTTGGAACAGGCCCAAAAAAGGTCCTACGACATGGTTATTTCCGACATTAGGATGCCCAACATGGATGGTATAGAGATGCTTCGTGCCTTGAGGCAAATGCAGATAAACATTCCTGTTGTATTCATCACGGCCTTTGCCACAGTGAACTCTGCAGTGGAGGCAATGAAAGAGGGCGCGGTGGATTATATTACAAAGCCCTTTGAGGAAACCCGGATACTTCTCACAGTGGAAAGAACCTTGAACATGGCCCGGTTAATGGCCGAGAACACCCGGTTGCGGGCACAACTGGAGAGGTTTTCTCAAGCTGACGAAATAGTTTACATTTCCCAGGCGATGAGCCAGGTGATGGAGCTGGCCAGAAAGGTTGCCCAGGAAGACTCGGTGGTGTTGATAACGGGCGAGTCTGGTACAGGAAAGGAACTGTTGGCAAAATTCATACACAAGGCAAGCCCCCGCTCTGAGCAAGGCTTTGTACCCATTAACTGTGCAGCCATCTCTGCCACTCTGGTGGAATCAGAACTCTTTGGCCATGAAAAGGGGGCATTTACCGGAGCAGAGAAGCGCAAGCTGGGAAAATTTGAATATGCTTCGGGTGGCACTGTGTTTATGGATGAGATTGGGGATCTGCCCCTGGATGCCCAGGCAAAATTACTAAGGGTTTTGCAGGAGAGGCGTATTCAAAGGGTAGGAGGAAACGAGGAAATACCTGTTGATGTACGGGTCATATGCGCCACAAATCGCGATTTGAGCGCAATGGTAAAGAGGGGAGAGTTTCGCAGGGATCTTTTCTTTCGAGTAAATGTATTTCCCATTGAGCTTCCCCCGCTGCGGGAGCGAAGGGAAGACATAAAACCTCTTGCCTTGCATTTTTTAAGGCGCTTTTCCTCGCCAAGAAATATGGAAATCACAAGTGGAGCACTGAAATGCCTTGAAGAATACCCGTGGCCCGGCAATGTGAGGGAACTATCCAATGCCATGGAGCGTGCAGTGATCCTTGCGCGTAATGAAGGCAAGGTGACTTCCAAGACGCTGGTTTTTTTGAAAAATGAACACCAGTGCCTGGGGGATTTGGATAAGGCCCACTTTGAGCTTCCCCCTGAAGGGATTTCATTGGAAGATCTGGAGGCACACTTGGTCAGACAGGCCCTTGAGCGCTGTGGGAATAACCAGAGTGCCGCGGCCAGGCTTCTGGGGCTGAGCCGGGCCAAATTCAGGACCCTGGTCAAGGGCATCAGCCCCGGTGGCCCGTGAAAGTCTAATAAGGGAGGGTGCGTAAATTATTGCGGCGGATACAAGGACAGTGTGGAAAACTCTTTCAGGATCATACCTTAAAGGTCTGAATTTCAGTTGTTGCGAGAAATAACATGCGTTTGCGCAATACCCGTGTGCTATCTGTGCTAGGGCGTTTCCCGGTAGGCATGTTCCTTGTCCTTTTGCTTGCCTTGGGCCCCTTGTGCTCTCGGGAAGGGAGGGCAGAAGGAGCCGCAGCACCTAAAAACCACACCATGCTGATGTTTGTGGGCGAGGACCTAGGTATGCTCTCAATTGCTTCCAGACGCGAGGAAGCAGCGTGGAGCGCCCCTGCGGTGGCCAAGGTGGTCAACAGAGAAGAATTTTTGAAGAAGGGCAGAACGACCCTGGCAGAGGTCCTGGAGTTGACTCCTGGATTTTATATGGCCCCTAGAGAGTCCGGAACTCAGCCCTACTTGAGAGGAATCCCAAATTCGGTTCTGTTTCTCTATGATACCATCAACTTGGGTTCCGACATGAGCAAGACACTTCACCCCTTGGACTATGAGTTGTCTTTGGCCCCTATAAAACGTATCGAGATCATCCGAGGTCCTGGCTCGGTGCTTTGGGGGCCGGATGCCTTTGCTGGCGTTGTCAATTTGGTCCCCTTGTCAGGGAAGGATGTGAATGGCGTCCAGGTGGGTGTAATGGGCGGTGCCCCTGATTCAAGAGCAGGGGCATATGTCAATGTTGGCATTGACAGGGGCTGGGGGGACGGGTTTTTTTCCATAACCGCCAGAGAGGGCCAGGAAGAAAGGGGATCGGCAAATGTGGTCAGATTTTTTGGGGATGGGCAACAGACAGTAGCGCCGTGGTTCCGTTATGGGCATGAGAACCCCGGAAAGGGCAAATACTTAGATACTTATGGCCGTATTTCATTGGGACCGTGGATCACTCTTTCAGGTAAACTATCACATTACTCTAAGCCCTATTCAGTGTTTGAGGAAACCGGCCAATTTGCTTGGCTTGAGAAACGCTCCACAGATTGGGGGTATGTAAAACTGGAGGCACAGAAGCGATTGGCCCACGATCTGGGAGTCCGTTTTACTGGCAGCTATGAGCGGACAGAGCCTGAGACAGACATTATTGATATGAGCACCACCCAGAGCGAGAAAACCGGGTATCTGGAACTGGTTTGCGATAAGGGGCTGTGGAGAGGCAAGGGGCTCTTAACCGGAGGAATTTCCTATCGGCGGAAACGTGTAAAAAATGCGCCCATATGGAATGCGTACTTTCCAGAATTTCTAGGCCCTGACAACCTTGCCTTTCTGCCTCAATTGACAGAAACGGACTATAGTACAAGGCTGTTTTCCTTGTTTGGCCAGTACGTGCACAAGGTAGGATCTTTGGACCTGGTGGCAGGGGTTCGGTATGACAATCATGATCCGCATAAAGACCACCTGAGTTACAATGCTGGAGCTGTGTGGTCTGGAGGCCGTGATTGGGTGTTGAAACTCTTTTTGGGCACTGCTTACAGGACTCCGTTTTCCCGGCAGCTATTAGAAGAAGATACCCCTGACCTTGAGAAAATAACAAGTATTTGCGCACAGCTTAGCTGGAAAATGAATCATAGGCTACATCTTGGAATAACAGGATTCCGCAACAGGCTGTACAATCATATAATGGAAGACCCTTATGCGGGATTATCGCAGGCAAATAATCAGACTATTACCGGCGTTGAACTGGAGGCGAAGGTGGCAATGGGAAAGGGGCTTACGCTTGAGGGCAATCTCACTCTATTGGATAACAACGGACCAGATGAAACCTATAGGCTCTTGGATTACGTTTTCATTTCTCCTGAGGGCGATATAGTCAAGCATTACAAGGACATATACTATCCATATGACTTGGGGCCTGAGACTTTGGCAAATGTTTCGGCTGAGTGGGAACCAATTGACCGTATCACAGCATTTTTGAGGGTCGGTTATGCCTCTTCTTATCCACTGGTGGCACCCAGAAACCATGGAGAGGCTGAGGTGGATTCAGCTTGGGTGGCAGATGGGGCGCTTACTGTCAAAAGGTTTCCCTTTCCCAATAGCCAGCTTGAGTTTGAAATCAAAAATTTGACCAACAGACATTATTCCATCCCTGGGATTTACAGCCTAAGAAAGGCCAAGGGAACTTCCGCAGAGGTATGGCTTAGAATGAACTGGTGAGCACCTGGTTTTATTTGACCATCACTGGTCTGAATTGACCATCATTTTTCTGCATCTAAGAGCGATTCTTTATCTAAATGTCGCACCAGACAAGTGACTTGGGGTTCCACAGGAGTGGCACGGAATTTGTACATATAAACTAAGATTCTATACCTCTAGCTCAGGTGTGAGTCAGTGAGATACAGGTTTTTCCAAATTTTGGCTCTTGTCTTGCTTGTATTGTGGGCTGCAATGGTGTGGGCAGGGCCCTGCGTCCTAAACAAGGCGGAGCTCAGCATCTTGGGATTGATAAATCAAGCCAGAAGGGACCCTGCTGCTATGGCCCTCCGTGTGGGGCTTGCTCCCGATCAGATTCTGGCCACCAGACCTGAATTGGCCCACATATTTGCCAATGGCCTTCATCCTTTGGCATTTAGTCCTAAGTTGCAGGCCGCGGCCAGGGGTCACGCCACTGATATGGCAGCCCAAGGCTATTATGGATATGAGTCCCCTGAGGGATTAGCCCCCTTTGACAGGGTGAAGGCCACTGGATATCTGGCCGTGGCTGTGAAGGAATCCCTGGGGATGCTTTCTTTCCTGAACTACATGGGGTTGGAGGAGGCTTCATGGGGTCTTTTTTCCAACATGTATACCCAGGAACTGACAGGTGATTCAGGGGAGTTGAAGATACTGGCCCCCGATGTGGAAGATGTGGGGATCAGTGTGGTATCTGCGAGGTTTTCATTGCAAGGGTATCCCTCCAATGTATATATTTCAACATGCGACTTTGGGAAAAGCAAGGTATCTCAAATTGCCAGGGAATTGATGGCCTTGATCGACCAGGCAAGGGCCAATCCTTTAGGGGTTGCAGAAGACCTCGGGATGGATCCTGAAGAATTGATCGAGCAATTCCCGGAGTTGGCCGAGGTATTTCACAGTGGGCTTCCTCCCTTGGCCTGGGATGAGAGACTCTTTGATGCGGCCTACATGCATGGACAGGACATGCTGGAAAGGGGTTATTTTTCTCACATCACGCCCGAGGGCTTGGGTTGGGAGGAGAGGATCGAGCAGGCGGGCTACCCCGCCTCTTCGAGCGGAGAGGCCATGGCCTTGCTGGTCTTCACCGATGAAAGGGAGGCTAGAGAGGTTGCCAAGTCCCTGTTTGAGAGGATTTTTAGAAGGGAATTTTCAGAGACAAGAAATATACTGAACCCTGAGTTTAAGGAGGCTGGGGTGGCGTTTGTGAGGACCGTCCCTGGGCAATTGGACGATGAGAGTTCTGATTTTGCCCCGTTCTTTAATTACTTGCTCGTGGTAAATCTTGCTGCGCCCATTGAGCCTGGGCCCTCTGCCATAGTGGGAAATGTGTATGAGGATAAAGACCATGATGGCCTTTATGACCTGGGTGAGGGGTTGGCAGCGGCGGTTGTGGCAATTGGTGAAACGGGTGCCGACCCTGTGTGTGAATTGACGGACGGGGCGGGGGGCGTTGAGATGGCATTGGGTGCAGGAGATTTTGTGTTGAGTGTTGCCTGTCCTGATGGCAGTCCCATTTCGGAGGGTTTCCCTCTGCACTTGGGCGATGAGAACCACGGGTTTTTCATCTGCGTGGCACCTGGGGAGTAGTTTCCCCTGTTGGGGAGCTATGGGAGGTGCGAAATGGCTTGGCCTTGGTGGAAAAGGGGCAAGCCAAACAAACGGGAAAGGAGGTGATAGAGAAGGTTCGGTCGGAATGAATCTGCGCAGGTTCGTTTTCGGTGATGGTTTTTTGGTATGAATTTTAAGCTAACCAAAATTAAAGTCAAAAGGAGGTTTTTATGAAGACCAAGAAGCTTATGATGATGTTTGCGGTTGTGATGTCGGTCTTTGCCCTGGCGGGGTTGGCATTTGCAGCCAATAACGTGGGTGTGAATGTGACCTCAGAGCCGATCCACTACCATGCCACCTCAGATAAGGGTGGTGGCTTTACCCTTACATTTGATGAGGGTACAACCCTGGTGGAAGGAGACCAGATTACAATCGACCTGAGCTTTGGAGTGACCCTGGCAAAAGATATTGATATTGAAATCTCCCCCAACGGAAGTAAGACTCTCTGGGAAAGTGATGTAGAAATACCTCAGAGCGGAGCTCCGCTGGTAGAGTCTAGCGATGGGGTAGTCACTGCTGGAGCTGATGGTGTTTATTTTCATATTTACGGTACAGCAGGAACGCAGAGGATAACCATTGATGTACTGGGTGATGGTGATCCAGCCACTGATAATTCGTTGGAAGTGACAGATTTGACAGCAGATGCTGATACCTTAAAGCTCTACTTCCTGGATCAGACAACCAATGCTGACTATGATACCGGTGGTATCTATATTGACGATGATGGTGACGATGTCTACGACGTGGACGCAACAGTAGGGGATAACACCCTTTGCATCAATGTGAGCCAGTACGATGGAAACACGGTGCTGGCAAGCTTTGACTCCAAGGGCGATAAGTTCACATTTGTGCCCTCAAACCCGGAAGTTGCGCACGTGGTCTCTGCCCTCAATATCGCGTTTGATCCCTGCAAAGGGCAGGAACCTGGTTATATTGAGATAGGTGACCGGGTAACCCAGGGAACAGACACATGCGATTACTTTGACAATGAGACGGGGGGTGGATTCTGCTCCCTCACCCACGTAGCCAATAAGATGATCATTTCCTCCTCTGCCCCATTTGACCAAGGCCAGTACCAGGTGAAGCTTGAAATCTTGGTCAATGGCCAAACAGGAGACAATGGCGTATATTGGTCAAATGAACATGTGACTGCAGACGGCTATGATACAAAAGATGATGCATGCGACGCGGATGTAGACACGACAGTTGATCTGGGCGCTCCGGACTATGAACTGGCAAACGGCGATACGGCAACTCCGGACGCACCCAATTCAGATGATTGCGACGTTGATAGCGATGCCCGTGCAGTTGTGCTGACAACGCCAGTGACTAATCTAAGCCTTGATCCTAGCAACGACTACCTGTGGATCGATCTCCCTGCCTTCAACTATGATCTGGATGAGATCAATGAGGGCGATGTGGTCTCGGTCAAGGTCACCATCATAAAGGTTCCTTGCGGCACGGTGTTTGAGGATACCTGGCAGATCGGCACCTTTGGCTGCCCCGCAGCAGGTGTTTCCAACATGCTTCTTTACCCCTACTTTACCCAGATGATCGGTGGCGTTTACTGGAATGGAATAGCCATTGTGAACCTCAGCAGCAGTGACGGTACAGCCACTATCACCGTTTACGAGGCTGATGGTGACGTGGGTACAGTCGATGTTCCGGTTAAGGCAAACAGCATGTATGTCGGGCTGCTTTCTGACTTGGTAAGCCAGTTGACCCAGACTTCTGGCAGCGGTAGTTTGGGCGATTCCAGGTGCTACATAATCGTCAGCACGGACTTCAATGCCGACGGTTTTGCCATGATGGCAAACAGCGCTACCGGCGAGTCCATGGGTTACCTGCCCAGGACGGGTGATTAACACTGAAGCCTTGGCCTTGGGCGGATGCAGCCCGCGCTCAGAAAGCGTAGGGACTGTGCCCGCCTAAAAGAGGTTCTATGAGAAGGGGGGATTGTCTTTCTATCCCCCCTTCATCTAAAGGCAAGATTTTTGAGCCATACCATGAAGAGATATTTGTTCGCGCTTTTGTTTTGTTTTGCCACTGCCCTTTTTGGCGGGGGGGTAGGCAGGGGCGCCCCTTATTGTCCAGCAGATGAGATCCGCATATTGAGCACCTACCCTGCACAGTACCCGGGCAGGGCCGGGCATACCCAACAGTGGGTGGTAATGGTGAGGGATTCTGGGCAGGGTGGTTGCGTGGTGGAGTTTTTCCTCCAAAATGATACTAGCTCGGGCCCGGTTTGTACATTGACTGCCCACAATCCAGGCCATGAAGGGGCCTCTATAAAGCTTCATATACGTGGAGGGGAGAGGGATGCGGTGTTTTCCAAGATCATGGTGGTCCAAGGCCTGCCCGTGCCGTGTGATATGTTGCCTATTAAAATGACTGAGAAAGAGAAGGTGTTTAAAGAGAGGCGCACTGCAGGGGGAACGGGATTTGCCCAATGGTACAAAGTCGTCAAGGAGCCAACTAGTTGGGATGAGGCCTCCAGGAAGGGATGGGTCAAAAAGATCAACACTTCTGTGCGGGGTCAGCTTACATTGTTTAGTGTGTTTGACAGAAGAGGCAGGTTGGTGGCAAGGCAACTGTGGCAGCAGGGCCTTGACTGGTGGCTGTATGAAGAAAACGGCAAAAGGCAATCCTGGCTTGTCTTTCCTAGCTGGTAGATTAATGGCTCCTAAAACCCGTTTATGCACAGAAACCTTTCTTTCCCTCCTCCTTGGGATCTTTTTAGCAGGGCTGTTGTGGCTCGCAAACAACGCCTTTGCCGTGAGCTTTGAGGCCCTTCACACTCCTTGGTCTGGGTATTGGTGGCCCTTTCGCCAAGGCGGGCTTGCAACAGGGCTTGACTACCGAGGGCATCCTGCCCCACTTGAGAAATATGACCTGCTTGTCCAGGGATTTGCCCCTGGTCTGGCGACCTCGTGGTACAGGGATAACTACTATGATCCCACAGCTCCTTATTGGTGGGGAGAATGTGGTGATTGGGCCCAGGCCTCCATATATGAAGACATCTCATTTTTCCCCTCTTCACAAGACAACATTGTGTTCCGCGTGGGAGATAAGAAGGGATTGCTGACCCTTAGCCACAGCAATGACATTGCTGTGAGGGAGGACGGCAGCAGGCCAGAAGTCTTTCACTACTGGCTACTCCACTATATAAGAGACGAGGGGAAGGCCTTTGTGGCGGACCTTGATCCTGGTGAAGAGGTCTGGTCATATCCCATCTTTAAATATGATATGGAAGAAACCCGGCAGGATAGCACTGTTTCAGTCTCGGTTACCATTTATTATGCTGACGATATGGTGGATCCAGACATCATTGGCACCCAGGTCAAGACCCAGACCTATACGTATGTTCTCACCCTGGACCCAAATGGGGATATTGTGGGAGGCTTTTGGACTGGAAACAGCGTGCAGGAGCACCCTGATGAATTGACCTTCCCTCTCACCCAGCGCAGTAGCGATCCATACCTGGACTACCAGGAGGTTTTGGGGCTGTGCAAGGCAAGGGACGATTTCCTTGAAAATGGCCAGACACCGGTTGAGACAGGCCCTGGAACTTATCATCTTATCCTCATGGACCAGGACGTTTATCAGATTCCATGCTCCCAGGGAGACAAAGTGGTGATAAGGATTGAAAAGGAACCTGGGAGTGCCCAGGACATCGAGGTGACAGTGACCGATGGGCAGCAGGTTGAGGTGTGGGAAGCAGTGGCAAGGGAGGATGAACCAGCAGAAGCCGAGTTAAGTTGTGATGAACCTCCATACTACATCTATTTGAGCCAAGAGGATTATTCGGACCCCAATATCTATACCATGGAAGTGGATCTCAGGAAAGGATTTAGCCGGGAGATTCCTTATATTCCAAAGAATGGAATGTGGTCTGGGTTTGCCCTTGTTAATCCTCGAGACACAAAAGTGGACAGTATTATGCTTGTTACCTATGAGAGCGACGGAGATCCCATTCAGACGGTAATGGGGCCGCTAGAGCTAAGTGCAGGGGAAAAACGAGTCTTTTTTTTCGAAGACCTGCCTTGGAGGCAGCACGAATATCAAGCCACTGAGAGGATGGCCTTGCTGGCAGACAGCCGGGTATTTCTTGTAAATCTTTTCGGCAGTCCCTCAGGCAGACTTGGTGGCTTTGTTCAGAATGAAAACAGAGGTACCCATCTGGTGATACCTGACGTAATGGGGGCGGCGCCTAGTGGAGATCACATGCAGGGCGCAATTATAAATGAGTCGGGTCAGGAGGCCCAGTTGACCATACGGGTCTTTCAAGAAGATGGCACCCTGTATGATGAAATCCTTTGGGTATTGAGTCCAGGCGAGATGCTGCGTATTGATCCGGGCAATTACCCGTTTTACAGCGTTCCTTCAAATGGATGGATTGATGTGCAGGCCGACAGAGTGATCTCGGGATACGAGAGAATTACCTCTGCATATAACCTGGACACCATTTTCGCCATGCCTGTTGTATCGTCGCATAAAATAGTCCCTCACGTGGCCTCACCACAGGGATGGCGGACCACTTTAACGCTTATCAACCCTAATGCCAAGGCGAATCAGATTGCTATCCATCCACGCCTGGCGGGATCTGATCAGGGAGCGGATACCATTGTGCAATTGGGTCCATGGGAAAAAGCAGAGCTCGACCTTGGCGCCATATATGGCAAAGGGCCAGGTGACCCCCTTTACCACTCCCTTTTGGAATTGACAAGTGAGTATTCATTTGCAGGCTATTATAGCTATGCCCAGGCAGGGCAGGCCAGAGACAGGGCCAGCATGCCACTTGTAGATTTTTCCCAACTCAAAGAAACTTTATTCCTTCCCCATTATGCGCGCAGCAACGATATGTGGTGGACCGGCTTTGTGATTGCCAATCCCTCTAACACTGAGGCAAGGGTTAGGATAGAGCCCTATGACATGAATGGGAATCTGATCCAGGACTTGGTTTTATATCAAAATATCCAACCTGGAGGCTATGAGGTCATGTTGGGCACGTCCCTGTGGGGTTCTAGGGCTAGGGATGTTTCATTTGCCAAATTTTCTGTGGAAGACTCTGGGGCCAAAATCTGTGGTTTTTATCTTTACGGCAACAGAACTGAAGGCCGGATATGCTCTGACATGCTGGCCGGCGCAAACATGTAAAATGTTTCCCATGCCAGCGTCTAGCTTATATCCTGATCAGTTCTTGAAGGGATTTGTTGGCTTTTTCATCTTCAGATACCAGGTGCCATCCACGTATACCCAGGACTGGAGCTCAGGGGCATTCTTGAAGTCATATCCCCCCATGGAAATTTCCCATAGCACTTTGACTACGGCTTCTTTTTGGGATGGAGCCAGGTGGATATCTTTAATTTTGAAGGTCTTAAACTGAATACCTCGCTTGCGGTTTACAAAAGCAGCCTCCGGTAGCCTGCGCTTGGAAGATGGGGCCAACAAGCTGTAAACCGTGGCCCAGTCTCCTCGTATTTTGGCCTGCGCTAGCTTCTGTACCCTCGGCAAAAGGGAATCTTGCGGGTTTTTTACCTGGACTGTTGTGCAGCCCATGAGCGAAACAAGACCGATGCCGATAAGGATTAGATACCATCGTGATCTTGGCAGGTTCACTTTGTCTCTCCTTTCTGCAATTTTTCAAAGAATTCTTCAGGAGACATTTTCAGGTTGTCCATGAGCTTCTTCTTTAGCTCTTCTTGCCTTTTACGATTGGCTTGCCTTTTTCTACGGCGAAATGCGTCAATGATCATTTTGTTGATTTCAGGGTCCATGATTACCGAGTCCCCTAGGCCTATCAGTTCGCTATCTACAACTTTTAGGGGTTTACCCGTTTGTATATCCAAGGTCACACGACCCAGTTTTTTGCCCTTGTAGCCGGCCGTTAATATATAACTTGAGTTGACGGTTTTGGTTCGGGTATCGCAATTGCTCGTACGGGCTGCCACAATAGCTATATCTATTGCGCTAAACCTCTTGACCAGATTTAAGGTTTCTTCTTGGCTGAGCTGAGACAAAAGTAAAATGATATCTGTTTTGTCTTTAAGTTTGGGCAGCAACTCGGCCAAGGCCTGTCCAGGTGGTTCAGCTCTTATTCCCGCTAGTCCGGGGTGTTGGCCGGACTTTTCTAGAAAAGAGATCGGCGCAATACCTAATATGCCAACCCTGATACCGTCTGAGTCCACCACAAGGGACCTTTTAATGGCGAGGTTGGGCGGTGATCCGAAAACAAGATTAGAGGTAACAAGAGGCAGTGATAGTTCTTGCGCCTTTTCCGTGAGATAGCGTAAACCCAGTGAGAAGTCAACGGGACCAAGGTTTATTGCCCCATAGCCCATCATTGCCATCGCGCGAACAGTAATGTCTGCCCTGATCTTGCGGTCGGCTAATCCACGGGGCATGAAGTTCCCAGCATCCACGACAAGGGAAGGCCTGTATTTAGGGCGCATTTTTTTTAACATTGTAGCCCTGCGGGCAAGACCGCCCGCCCTTTTGCCGCCTCAAAGCCTGACAGGCATAGTGTTGCCCAAGGTATTACCAGTGAAAAATATCGTAAGACGGGTATCAGCGGATGCCGATATCGGGGGCAAAGCAATCAGTAAGAAAACCACTACAAGGCAGAAAATAGTTTTGGTTGAATGATTCATGGCCAATCTCCATAGTACATGGTTTTTGATACTGTGTAGGGTGAAGGATTCAAATAAGGATACATAAGTTCCCCAACTAACGCTACCATTCAAGTAAAATAGATAATAGCGGCAGACTAGTCAATAGACATTGTTGCGAGATTTGGCTACTCTCATTTTACTAGGCGGATGAATAAAACCGGAGTAGTCAATTAATCAATAGAGACACCAAATATGGATAACGTAACGAAGAGATTCATCAACCCTTTTGAAATAGCAGTTCACCTTTGGCGGCACAGGTATCTAATCGTTCAGTTGACCAAGCGGGAGCTGGTGACTAGATACCGAGGATCATTTTTGGGAATGGCCTGGTCTGTGATTTATCCTCTCCTCATGTTGGCTGTCTATACATTCGTATTCTCCATTGTGTTTCGAGCCAAGTGGGGTGTCGGTATTGAGCAAGGGAGGTTAGGGTTTGCCCTAAACCTCTTTATGGGAATTCTTACCTTCAGCTTGTTTGGAGAGCCCGCTAATTCATCGCCATTGTTGGTGGTTGGCAATGCCAATTACGTAAAAAAGATGGTGTTTCCGCTTGAAGTCTTGCCAGTGGTAGTAGTTTTGAGCACAATGATTAACACGGCAATCGGATTGGGAGTTTTGGTTGTCGCCTTGATGATTATCAATCATTCCTTACCGTGGACTATTATTCTATTGCCCTTCGTTTGGATTCTCCCATTGCTATTTTCTTTGGGATGCGCGTACTTCTTGGCTTCGTTGGGGGTGTTTATCCGGGATTTGGGATCAGCCATAACCCTGTTTACAACCATTTTGTTTTTTATTTCTCCGGTCTTTTATCCAATAGATGCAGTGCCTCCAAAATTCCGGGTATTCATACACCTTAACCCTTTGTCCCTTTTCATCAGACAGGCCAGACAGGTGGCGCTGTGGGGAGAGGTACCGGATTGGCAGCAATATTTGACAGGATTGCTGGTATCGGTATCCATTTGCTGTGTGGGCTTCATTTGGTTTGTTAAGACAAAAAAGGGCTTTGCAGATGTTACCTAGGGCCAAGAGAACGGATACAGAGGTGGCGGTTGTCCTAAAAGATGTGGGAAAATGTTATCAGCTATACGACAAGCCCATTGACAGGCTAAAACAGTCAATATGGCGGCACAGGAAGAAATTCTACCAGGAATTTTGGGCGCTGAGAGACATTTCCTTGGAGATCCAGAAAGGAGAGACATTGGGAATAGTGGGGTCCAATGGAGCTGGAAAATCAACACTTTTGCAGTTGATAAGCAATGTGCTCCAGCCCAGTGTAGGCCACATACAGGTAAACGGAAAGGTTGCAGCGCTTTTGGAGCTTGGAGGGGTGTTTAATCCAGAGCTGACCGGCCGGGAGAACATAAGGATAAACGCTGCAGTGATAGGGCTTTCTGGCAAAGCCATAGATAAGTGTTATCCTAGGATTGTGGAATATGCAGACATTGGCCATTTCATAGACCAACCTGTAAAGACGTATTCTAGCGGGATGTATGTGCGTTTGGCATTTGCAGTTGCCATTAACGTATCACCCGATATACTTATTGTGGATGAGGCCCTTGCCGTTGGAGATGCGAGATTTCGGCAAAAGTGCATGGAAAGCATGAAGAAGTTTTGCAGAAAGGGAACAGTGATTGTTGCCTCCCATGATCCCGATGCCATCGTAGAACTTTGCACAAGAGCGATCTGGCTGGAGAAAGGACGAATTCGGGCTGACGGGCCTCCCAAACTAGTACTCGAGAAGTACCTCCAGTTTATTTGCCAAGGCGAGCACAAAACAAAGCAAAGGATACTGAGACAAAGGGACATGGAGCATGTCAAAGATGAGCCGAACCCTGTGGAGTTCACTCTAATCACTCCAAAGTTAAGGCAGTTTGGCAATAACAGGGCTAACATTTTGGCTGTACGAATGATCTCTGGGGAGAGTGACAAGGGATTAATTCACTCAGGGATTCCATGCGAGATCGAAATGATTGTTGGTAGCAACGACCGTCTTGAAAGGCCAATAGTCGGGTTTTTGATCAAAGACAGGTTAGGCAGGAGGATACTTGGGGACAACAACGCAAGGCTTAAGAAGCGCTTCAAGCCGTTCTTGCCTGGCGGAAAGTACTTGATCAGGTACAAAATCGAAGAGTGGCCCAACCTGCTTGGCGGGGAATACACCCTATCAGTTGCCGTAGCAGATGGGGATCTAGACAACTACGACCAGTGCCATTTCGTCCACGATGCCATTGTGTTTAGAAGCATTCATGTGCGCGAGCCAGGGGGGATCATGTCCGTATGCAACACGACCGTTTCTGTGGAGGCAATGGACCCAAGGTCAATCTGATGGAGGATGGCAGTGAGTAAGAGCTCATTTGGCTTTGATCCTAAATTCCTATCAGAAGTGAAGAAGCCGAATTTTTTCCTTTTAGGCGCTGGTAGGTGCGGAACAACAACCCTTTATCATATGTTACGCCAACATCCCGAGGTGTATATGCCTGACATAAAGGAACCCAGTTTTTTTTGTAGTTACTTTCAAGTGGTAAAGGACCCCATATCGTACTTTTCCTTATTTTCTGCCTCTGACGGACACAAGGCAGTGGGGGAGGCCTCGCACGTATATTTTTCGAATCCCGAGAGTGCGCCAATAATCCATCTTTTGTTTCCTAATGCAAAGTTCATATTGATTTTGAGGGATCCTGTCAGAAGGGCATTTTCTCTTTATAGATGGACAAGGCATAATGGTTTGGAAGATCGGCCCACATTCGAGGAAGCCATAATAGCCGAGAAAACTAGGTTTCGTGACAGAAGGTTTTTCTCAACGTGCCCCCACTATTTTTGGAATTTTATGTACATTAGGTCATCATATTATCATATCCAGTTAAGGCGCTATTTGCGCTTTTACCCGCTAGAGCGGTTTTTTGTGCTGAGCCTGTATGAGCTTACCACTGAGACGGAATTGTGGATGCGGCGCATTTATCAATTCCTTGGTGTTTCACCTAACTTCACCCCTTCCCCTGTACATTTGAATGCTATTGAGGGGGAGGAGCTAAATCCGCGTACCAAGATACTACTCGAAAGACATTTCAGGTCAGTTATTTCAGACACCACAAGGATTGTAGGTAGAGACCTTAGGCTTACGCATCGGTAAGAAGACAAATCAAACTGAGTGATCTGTCAGATCCTCCATTGAATGGGTCAGGGGATGGATACAAAAGCTTTGTATGAATTTCTTGAAACTCGATTCGATCTTGTAAAGAGGTTTGATCCTGCTTTGATAGCTCTTGCCCGGGATCGAATTGCCTCCTTGCTTGGCCAAATACGCTATGACAACGCAGTATTGGCCTTTTCACACTCCGATTATCTTACTGCATTGGGAGGGACGGAAAAGCTCATTCAACAGGACCAAGCCGAGCTGGAGAAGATGGGAATTTCATACATTCAGATATATGGCGCGCATAAGCCTCTGGCCCAAAATAAATACCTTGGAGGACAGATAGTAGGAGTGAATATCGACGGCAAGGCTGCGGGTAAGATGAGTGTTAACGAGATTGCGCTCGCTCTCTTGGCCGCAATTTCTCTGAAGACGGTTAGCCTATTATCTGTGCATATCCACCACTTAATGAACTTGGATTTGCCCTCGGTCAAATTCATGATACAAATTTTGAGGCCCGGGAAAATACGCTTTTTTCTCCATGACTACTACTCTGTTTGTCCCCAGTTTAATCTTCTTAAAAATGGAATGACGTTTTGTGGCGGAGAAAATTGTGATCAAAGATGCCAATATTTTCAAGAACGAAAGCTCCATTTGTGTAAGATGAAAGAATTTTTCCGCAGTTTGGAACTGGAAATTATTTCACCTTCCCAGGTGGCAGCAGAAATCTGGAGCAAGAGCTTTCCTGAGTTGGGTCATAGAGTGAGGGTGGTGCCTCATTTGGTCCTTAAGGGCGGTCGAAAGAGGCAAATGAAACTCGTTGAGCGCATCAAAGACCCTTCCTATAAGCCAAAGATTGCATATCTGGGCTATGAGTCCAAGGCTAAGGGGCTTCACACATGGTGGCGGATGGTAAGTGATGAGAGGCTTGTGAAAATATATGAATTTTACCATCTGGGGGCTGCAGGAGCCAGAAAACCAAATGTGGCCTATGTTGAAGTGTCCTACCTTGAAGATGGTCACGATGCAATGATTCAAGCGCTTAAAAAACATGAGATTGATATTAGCTTTCTATGGTCCATTTGTGCAGAGACTTTTTCTTTCACTTTATTTGAAAGTCTAGCTGCAGGCTGTTTTATTTTAACTAATGCCGCAAGTGGAAACATCGCTAAACAAATCATGGATAGTACCAGAGGCCTTGTCTTTGAAGATGAGTCTGAACTATTCGAGTGCCTGAGGGATGCTCATGCCATAAAGGACCTTTTGATAAGAAATATCACCAAAAACCCACCATTGCTTTTCCAGGCAAACACTTCAATAGCACATGAGACGGCCAGACAAAGACGCAAATCTGGGCAGTTAAAAAATGCAAGAGCAGGAGGGACGGAATCTTATCTTTTTAGAATGGACGAAAATATGGCCTTGAAAATATTTACGTTAGAGACTGCACACCATCAGGAGGAGAGGCCACACTGTCTTGAACGACTCAACCATGAGCATATAACTTCCATTGTTCCATCGGATTTGTCAATCGTGCTGGAGAGGGCCAAGTATTGGGTAAGGCGCCATAGAGTAATGGAAAGTTTGGCCAGAAAGATGGTTTACATTCTTGCTTCAGCACTTAGAAAAGAAGACAAATAGGAGAGACAATATGCCCCTTCATTTTTTTACAAGCATTACTTCTAACTACATTCCAAAGGCGAGGGTTTTGGCAAGCTCTGTCAAAGTGCACAATACCGCGAGCTGTTTCCATCTGATATTGGCAGATAAAATCCCAAAAGGATTCGATGTGAAAAACGAGCCGTTTGACACTCTTTTAACGGTTGAAGACCTGGATATTGAGAACCTTGACGCATGGATCTTCAAGCACAGTGTTGTCGAACTCTGCACTGCCATTAAGGGGCGTTCGTTTTTGAAACTTTTTGAAATAACCGATGCCACAAAACTTGTCTATCTGGATCCTGATATCGTGGTTCTGAGTTCCCTAGAAGAGCTTTCTAAGCTTATGGATTTTCATGATATAGTGCTGGTCCCACATCAAGTGGAACCGGATAACGAATACCAAGCGATCATTGACAATGAGATATGCAGTCTAAAACATGGCGTATTCAATTTGGGATTTCTGGCTGTGACAAAATCACATGAAGGGCTAAGGTTTTTGACATGGTGGACCAATAGACTCTTGGATTTTTGCTATGATGATATCCCTAACGGACTTTTTACGGATCAAAGGTGGGTGGATTTGGCACCATGTTTCTTCAATGTTCACATTCTGCGAGACAAATCATACAATGTGGCTACGTGGAATTTGACACACCGCCATATTACAAAAGGAGCGGATGGCACGCTCTTGATCGATGACTCGCCCATAAAATTTTTTCATTTTTCTGGGTTTGATTCTGGCGCTCAAGAGATAATGCTAAAAAAATATGCACCCCCCGACAGCCCCCTGTTTGAATTGCGGGATTGGTATATAAACAAACTAGAATCCGCTGGGCAGAATGACTATGGTAGCCTCTCTTGCTGTTATGAGTTTTACTCTAATGGTGAATACATTGGCCTTGAAGAAAGGCGCCTGTACCGTTCGCGGTTGGATCTGATGAAAGCTTTTCCAAGGCCGGCGCAGGTTACTGACGATGGGGACTGCTACTATTGGTGGTACAGGAAGTATGGAAAACAGGAACCTATGGGTTCTTTTGAGCTGATGACCGACGGGGAAAGGCTACTTTTCAATCTCAGAAAGACTTGGCTGTGGAAACTAGGCCGCAGGGTATGGATGTCCAATGGCATTCTTAGGCGACTCTTACGACGAACCTTTCTCAAGACAGGAACCAAGTAAGGGGATATTGACGGCATGCATAAGAGTTCAATTGAGAAGATGAGGTATTTCAAAGACAAGTTCTTATCTGGTCGAACAAGGGACCGTCTTAAGATTTACGATTTGGGAAGTGCAGCCATTGGGGGCTCTTACCGGAGCATATTTAATGAGCCGAATTGGGACTATATTGGGGTGGATTTGCTCCGTGGGGAAAACGTAAATCTCGTCCTTTCGGATCCATACATTTGGCTTGAGATTGATTCAGATAGCGTGGATGTGGTGATTTCGGGCCAGGCCTTTGAGCATATTGAATATTTTTGGAAGACAATTTTGGAAATAGCCAGAATACTGAAGCCAGGCGGACTCTGTTGCATAATAGCCCCTTCATCAGGACCTGAGCATAAATACCCTGTAGATTGCTGGCGTTTCTACCCCGACGGGTTTCGTGCACTAGCGAGGTATGCAGGGCTGGAACTACGGGAGACGTGGACAGAGTGGGACCCAAAGAATTATGGCGATGGTAGCGAGCTTTGGAAAGATACATTCTTTGTGGGGCAAAAAACTGCAAGCAAAAAGGAAAGCTCTCAAGAAGGGCCTCATATCTATAGAAGAGATATCAGGTGTGGAGAGGAAGATTCTCTAAGCAAGATTATTCGCCACTTAGCCCCAAAATCTTATGTTCTTGAATTGGGCCCAGCAACTGGTTATTTGACGCGCTTCCTAAAGGAAAACTTGGGATGCAGGGTTGATTGCGTAGAGGTTTGTCCTGAAATGGCAGAGGAAGCCAAAAAATATAGCGACAGGATGCTCATTGCCGACCTTGAGAAGGTTAGTCTTGAGGAGGAATTTGGCACAAAGGTTTTTGACTTTGTAATATTGGCTGATGTGCTTGAACACGTAAGAGAGGACAAGAGACTGCTGACCTCTTGTGCTAAAGTTCTTAAGGAATCTGGGAAGTGCTTAGTTTCAGTGCCTAATATTGCCCACGCTTCCATATTTGGTGAGCTCTTTGCAGGTAGATTCGAATACTCGGATGAGGGATTGCTGGACAAAACTCACGTAAGGTTCTATACGCGAAGGAGCATTCAGCGCAAGTTAATAGAGGCTGGATTTGATATTAGGCAAATAGAGGCCGTAATAAGATTACCGGAAGAGACTGAATTTAGGAACTCACTTTCATCCTTACCAATTGAAGTTCAGAGAGCTATCCTGGACCTTGAAGACTCCCTAACTTATCAATTCATAATTGAGTGTACACCAAGAAAGGGAGGTCCGTGCAAAGGGAATTTCGGTCCACTTTATTCCTATTCTGCAGTTGACCTAAGAAGAGCCGTACTGAAGGGCTATGAAGATCGTATTTCCGCACTGGAGAATGCCTATGAGCAAGCCCGTGACCTTGCCTATGAGCGGCTGGAATACATAAACAAGCTAGAACCCGCACTAGAGGAGGCTAAGCAAATGGCGTTCAGCCGTCTAGATCGTATAACTGAGATGGAGCGAGTCTTGGAGACACTTCGAATGAGACTCCATGTCTATGAAGAGGATCCTGTAATAAGAAGATACTGGAAGGTGAGGAAATGGGTGAAGAAGAATTTTAGACGATGAATAAGATAAACAGACCAGAACAGGTTCATGTTAAGAAATACTTGGTCCTTGGGTTCAATGCTCTGAGCGCTGGGACTAGTGAGATGGTAGCCAATTTTGTTGCTGGCCTAGCAGACTTGTGTCCCAAAGATATTGAAATCACGCTTTTTGCTCCGAGAGACCAGGACCCTTTGCGTCATTTGGACAAGGGGAATAGGAATGATAAGCTTAGGCTTATCACGCTCCCCATTTCTAGATATCTCGCTCTGCGGTATATTCAATATGCTTTTCATTATTTAGCGTACGTTCCGCTTGTAAGTCTATTGACTAAACCTGATGTGATCTTGAGCTTAGGAAATTTCTTGCCAATAGGATTCGCCCCTAAGAGAGCAATACTGCTACATCATCCATACACCATTGATAAAGAAATAGCGAGGCGCCTTTCCTTTGGATCAAAGATCCGAGAGTTTTTCCGGAAGTTGTTTCTAGTTTTTTCTTTGGCCCGTTGCAATCTGCTGATCGTCCAGACAAATCATGTTAGAGAAAAATTTTGTAAGGAATATGGCTGGTTAGAGAGAATTCTTAAGTTCAAAATCAAGACGCTAAGGAGTCCCATAAGTAGTGTATTGAGAAAAAAGGCGAGGGAGCACTTCTCTGAGAGAGAAAATTTCTTTTTGTATGTAGCACGCTATTATCCCCATAAAAATCATGAATTTATTTTGAGATTTGCCAAACAGCACTATTCTGTGCTAAAGAAACATAATATCAGATTCGTTTTTACTTTGAGGGAGAAAGAAGCTAAAAGAATAGAGCAATGGATAAAGGCCGAGGGGCTAGAGGAAATAATTTTTAATATTGGAGAGGTAAGCCATAACGAGCTAGCCCGGTGGTATGGTAAGAGTAGAGCGCTCATATTCCCTTCAAGAACAGAGACCTTTGGAATCCCGATAGTTGAGGCAATGGCTTTTGGTCTTCCGCTCCTTGTTGCGGACATGGATTATGCTAGAGAATTATGTGGAAATGCAGGTCTATACTTCAGCTTGAATGAGGGTAGTGAATTGCTAGGCTTACTTTTGAGGCTTTGCACCGATGCCACTTTCTTCGGTAGGTATAGTTATAGATCCAGAAAACGGATTGAACAATTTCCAATGGCGCACGAGTGGGTCCAGCATTTACTTAATATGGTAGGGAGATGAGCTTTGATTTGTTCTTAGGGCTATATGGACGTTCATTCCGCGCTAAAGGTCGCCACATGTTGGACCCGCAACTTCTTCGTTGGGTGGAAATATAGAATAACTTGATTGGGTAGTAGCTGAAAGATGAGCGACGTGGGATGGGTAAGATAAGGCAAACGAGAACCCCACTTTTTTAAGCAGGATCGTAGATGGACCAAGGCAGGAAAAAACAGCTAGGAAAGGAGGCTTATCATGTCGAGGATGGTGAATTGGGGAGGGGTATTCTTTCACTTGGGTTTGACAGTCATGGCATTATTATTCATGTCAGTGCCTGCAGAGAGCTCTCAGGTTGTTACTGTTCCGTATGCAACGGTGGCTAAGGGATGGTGGTCTGGGTTGGCGATCACGAATACTTCCAGCCAGGCAATCACACCAATTGTATATATCACCACCTCAGACGGTACGTCATATTGCAAAACCCTTGAGTCTATTAAATCAGGCGAGATTTATGCAGAGCTAATCTAGAATATTATCCCCTCAATTTCACTCACAAACAGGGTTTGGATAACAGTGGCTAATAATAGTGATGATGAGTTCGATGTAACCCTATTTGTCGGCCAAACTGACGGAGGCTTCGGATTTCAATCCTTTCACTCAGAAGCAGGGGCTGTGTTCTATATATGCATTCCCAAATTGTAATGGGGGGGAAGCCACAAGGCAATACCTCTAGGTTTTATAAGAGATACTAATCAAGATTACCATATTCTATACTTGGGTATCAGTATTAGTAAAAGTCCCCAGTCATAACTCTAGCGGGTATTTTTTCGACTGTAGTCTCGAAACCATGAAATACGTATGCGTCTATCGCCTGCAATGCGCTTGCGAAAACGAGAGAGAAAGGTGGAACTGGGCGCACCACGGCTGGTGTTAACACATTTTCTTTGTTTGCCGGAGGTATGGTGATGAAGAAGTTTGTATACTCTTTAGTAGTGTTGATCGCGTTTGAAATAATTATTTTCGAATTAGTCGAAGTTAAAGC
>CAZOMR010000016.1:0-25694 GCA_964580655.1 uncultured bacterium | reverse complement strand
AAGGGCGGGGGATGCTCTTATTTTACCACACTTTGGCAGGAGGACGGACCTAAATTTTATGGGGGGCTATGAATAAGGTGGGTTAAGAGTTAAAAATAAAAAATAGAAAGGAATTGATCACATGACCTGGGACATTTCAAAATGTGACGAGTGTGGAGATTGCCTTGTAAGGTGCCAGTATGTGGATTTCAGTCTTGAAGAGGCCAAGGATGAGATGAGAAAGCTCATCAATGGAGAACCGACCACTATCGCGGGCAGGTGTGTTACATGTGGGGCCTGCAACAGCTACTGCGAGAAGGGTGCCGATCCATTTGACTTGATCCTTCAAGTCCAGGAGAAGACCGGGGCCTTCAAAGCCCCTGACCGGGACATCGCGATGATGTCAGCCGCCAGCAAGATGCCCTCTGAGATTATCCAGGGCCAGCCCGGTAGACCTGTTATGTCTTTATGTACGATGGGAGGATTTATTCCTCGGTTATTCGAGGGACAGCTTTTCGAGGGGATGACCTATCTGAAGGGGGGCGATTATTTCTGTCTCATCGGATGGTTTCATGTTGGAAAGGAAAGCCCTGTCAGGGAAGGCGCCCAGAGAGTGGTGAACAAGCTCGCTGAAACTAAGGCAGAGGAGATAGTATTCTTTCATGATGACTGCTATGCCTTGATGACCGCTAAAGCCGAGGATTATGGAATCAAGGTGCCCTTCAAACCCATTCACATTATTGAATACCTCCGTGATTATATCAAGGACCATAAAGACCGGGTAAAGAAGCTGGACATGAAGGTCGCTTACCAGCCGTCTTGCGCCTCCAGGGTCGCCTGGAGATTCTGGATGGATGACATGCTGGATGAACTATTCGAGCTCATAGGGGTAAAAAGGGTGGAGCGGCGCTATGATCGGGTCAATGGTCTTTGTTGCGGCGCACCACTCGTGAGCGCGGACAGAACGAGGGCTAATGAGTTGAAAGACAGGAACATAAAAGATGCCAAGGATGCCGGGGCTTCTGCGCTTGTGTTCACTTGTCCCTTGTGCGCCTTGAATTTGAGAAGAAGGGCGAATGAAGCGGGAATGGAGCCTTTTATGCTGAGCAATCTATGTCGGCTTGCACTGGGAGAGGAACTCCCTGCAGGAGGAGTTGGCAAGAAATAAAAAATTAAATCTGGATTTGAAATCAGGGATAGTCAGTATGGACATATTGGACTCTCTTGTCGAGATCGTTGGCCAGGAGAATGTCTCTAACAGGGAAGAGGAGTTATTCATCCATTCGCGTGAGCCTGGCGCATTGGTGTCGAAAAAGCCTGCATTTGTTGCCATGCCTAAAACTGCTGAAGAGGTTCAAAAAATCGTGGTGCTTGCGAATGAAGAAAAAATTCCCCTGGTCCCATACGGTGGCGGCTTGAGCTTATCCGGTCTAGCTCTTCCACTTAAAGGTGGAATTATATTAGATTTAAAGAGAATGAATAGGATTATCGAGGTTAACGAAAAAAGCAGGTATGCTTTAATCGAGGCTGGTGTAACCCAGGGCCAATTGAGATACCATCTTGACAAGAATTGTCCTGATCTTCAACATCCGATGCCTGATTCTCCTCCGATCAGTACGATCACTGGGAATGTCCTGATTTACGGTTCAGGCGCTTTATCACAGAAATATGGATTACACTCCGACCTGGTGAATGGGCTTGAAGTAATACTACCCACCGGTGAGATATGCAAGATAGGTTCATGCGCTGTCTCAGAGTATTGGCATACAAAAGCTTCTCTCCCGGATCTGACAGGTTTATTCATGGGATGGTTTGGAACCACCGGGATTGTCACAAAACTTTCTATTAGACTTTACCCGAAACCGAAAAAAAGGGAATTTGTTACCCTACATTTGAAAAGCATAGATTTAATACCGGATGTCATGTTCATTATTGCTCAAACAGAGATGGCCGAGGATGTCATGTTAACCTCTCAAGAAATGCCGGAATGGATGAGAGGGCAGGTGTTCTCTATTGTATACATCACAGGTTGCTCGGATGAAGAGATCGGGTATAAGAAAAAAGCTCTCAAAGAGGTGCTTAAAGACAAAGCCGAACTTATACCAATAGAATCATTATCTAAAGATTTTCTAGAGAGGTTTCTTGAGAAACCACAGTTCGCCGCTTGGATTTCCGATATCAGAAAAGGCGGCGGGTTCATTTACGTGGGTGGCTTCTTGCCATTAGAAAAAATCCCGGAAGCTTTCAAACAGACACAGGACATCTTTCATAAATATGGCTTCCCCTATACAACCGCCTTCAGAATGGTTGGCAAGGGTATGGTTCTGTTCTTCCCTCCTTTCCCGTTCAATCGTGCTGACTCAAACGATGTTGAAAATGCGAAGAAGGCCTGGTACGAAACGGATAAAGCCGTTTTAGAGTTGGGAGGATTACCCTGGAAACCGGACGCTCATGTGCAGAGAATGATTATGGAAAAGACCGACAAGAATACACTGAACCTGATGAAAGGGATTAAAAAGTTGTTGGACCCAAACGGGATTATGAATCCAGGGAATTGGGAGGTCGAATAAAACGGGTCTCGAAGAACACAAGGATCTAATACATAGATGTTTCGGATGCGGTTATTGCAAGTATCCTTACATTGAAGGATATGCTGATTTTAACTGTCCTTCCTATAAGAGGTTTCATTTTGAAACATATTCGCCCGGCGGAATGATGTGGCTCATACAAGGCCTATTAAGCGGAGAAATTGAGTGGAGTAAATCCATCACTAATATATTTTATTCCTGCACGGAGTGCGGAAATTGTACCGAAAATTGTAGGTTATACCAATGGAGGGCAGGTAAAGGTAAAGTTTTTCCCGAAGCCTGGAAGATAATAAAAGCAGTAAAAGAAGAGGCCATAGAAAAGTTTTTGACTCCCCCCAAGGTAAGGGATTTTCTCGTCAACATTAGAACACAGGGAAATCCATATGGAGAAGCAAGCTCGAAAAGAGGGGAATGGACAAAAGAACAAATTAAGATATATGAACCAGAAGATGAATTTCTTTACCATGTCGGATGTGTCGGATCATACGATCCCGAGGGCCAGCAAGCCGCTATCGCATTGGGATATATCCTGGAAAAATCTGGAATCTCTTTTGGAATTCTGGGCAATGATGAGAGCTGTGATGGTAACGAGGTGGACATGCTTGGTGAAAGGGGTATGTTTGAGCATTTGGCAAGGCAGAACATTCAGAAATTCAAAAACCTGGAAGTAAAAAAAATCGTAACCCTTTCGCCACATTCATATAACGCGCTGAAGAACGAATACCCGAAATTTGGCGGAGATTTCGAGGTGTTTCATTATACACAACTTCTCCGGGATCTTATTAAAGACGGGAAATTGAGAATTCCAAAAACTCTTAATTCAAAAGTCACGTATCACGATCCTTGTTTTCTCGGTCGGCACAATAATGAATACGATTCACCAAGGGAAATCTTAAGTGTAATACCGGGAATCGAATTTGTAGAGATGGATAGAAATAGAATTCATTCCTTTTGCTGTGGGGGCGGTGGAGGCAATTTCTATACAGATTTCCTGGGTGGTGGCGAGGACAGTCCGGCAAGAATCAGGATTAGAGAAGCCCGTGATACAGGTGCGGACATCTTAGCGGTCGCATGCCCTATTTGCCTGACAATGTTCAAAGACGCGCTTAAAATCGAAGGATTGGAAGGAAAATTGGCTGTCAAGGACATGTCTGAAATCGTAAAAGAAGCATGGGGACAGGAAGAGTGACAGCAGAGATGATAGAGAAGACGATTCCCAAAAAGCGGAATTATTGAGGATACCTGGATGAAGTGGAGTGACTTCATAAGCAAAGGCCTGAGGCCACAAAGCGTTTGCTCATGCGCGGAGTCGCATATCTTTCCACCGTGATCACCGTTATCTACACTGCCCCGAAGAAAGTCTCAGACCCGATAAACGAGATAAAGCGCGAATGGCTTGCGACCAACCAGAAAAAGGGATACCCTGTCTCTATCGTGCTGTCCGGGTTGTTTGATGATATTCACAGGTGCTGTGAAAATGCTGGAATTCGCGAACATACCTACTTGCATACGCTCGGTTCTTTCGGCCTCCCGAATGCCCTTCCATCAAAGCCCGAACAGGAGCTTATCACGATGTGCGGTCACGGCCTGATTGCGAGGAATCGGGTGCAGGACCTTGCAGGGAAAATACGGCAGAAAGAGATCACGCCGAAAGAGGCGGCCGAGGATATCGCGAAGCCATGCGTGTGCGGGATAGTGAATCGCGAACGCGCTGAAGAGATATTCCGGCGAATGGCCCAAAGATAGAATGCCCTGGAGATAAACGGAGGGTTGCCATGAAAAGGGATCGCAGGGAATTCTTGAAGGACTCGGCCTCTCTAGCGGCCCTGGCCGGGGTGGGAGGGTGGTCCCCTGCCTCCGCCAGGGTCAATGACAGGCCTAATATCCTGATTGTGCTGGACGACCAGGAGCGACAGCCCATGCATACGCCCCGTCTGTCCCTGCCCAACCGGGACCGGCTTCGGCCCAATGCGGTGGAGTTCACTCAAGTCTGTTGCACCTATCCCTTATGCTCGCCCAGCCGGTCCACCATAATGACAGGCCGTTACCCTCACGAGGTCGGCATTCTCACCAATGTGGACTTCGCGGCAAAGAATCCTTCACTCTCAACCCTGGTCCCCAATCTGGGCAGGGTCTTCTCAGAGGCAGGATATAAAACCGTGTATTTCGGCAAGTGGCACCTGTCCCGCCGGGCACACTGGATCGGAAACCTCTTTCGCTACGGGTTCGACTCGCCCCATGTCTCCAACCAACTCGTGGCAATCGGCTCGGACCCAAGGGTCACGCAAAATGCGGCTGACTGGATCTCGCAAAACAGGGACAAGGGACCGTGGCTGATGGTCTACTCCCCGATCAATCCTCACGACATCTGCTTACCCGGCCTGGCTAAGTATTATCCCAGCGAGAAGAATTACGATGTGTCCCTGCCGCCCAATTTCGAGCCGGAGCTTGCGCCTGCTATCAAAACTCTTCAAGGCCATCACGAAATCAATGCGGTCGAGAACATGTTGCCGAATGATGAGCAGGGCTGGCTGGATTATATTCGCTTTTATTGTTACCTGCTTGAGGATGTGGATAGAAACCTGGGTAAGGTGCTTGACGCGCTTTGGGCTAGCGGGCAAAGGGATAACACGGTCGTCATCTTCACTTCCGACCACGGCGAGATGGGGTCCTCGCACGGCCTTGCCCACAAAGGCCCCACCATGTATGAGGAAAACCTTCGCATTCCACTCTGGATTTCAGACCCGAGGCAGGTGAGCGGCTTCAGGCAGTGCGACTCGCTTATATCAAACCTTGACCTTCTACCTACCCTGTGCTCCCTGGCCGGGGTGCGCTGGCCAGAGCCTCTGCAAGGCTTAGACCTTTCACCTGTGCTCAGCGGCGCGGACGGCATTGAAAGAGATCATATATTCTGCGAGGGGTCGCCCCGGCCCACGGCTGTATGGCGAGGAGTGCGCACTCATGAGTGGAAGTACTGGCATTACATAAACGGCGAGGAAATTCTTTTCAACCTTACTGAGGACCCCTTTGAGATGAAAAACCTTGCAAGGGACCCTGATGCCAGGAACATGATTCAACGCTTCCGGAAGATGGTGCAAAACTGGAGAAGGGATACCAATGATCCTCGCAAGGAGTTCATGGATTAGCCCTGGCGTCGTATTCTCAATTGTCCATGCCAGGGCTCAATGCTATGATAGCTTTAATCAGATAGCTCCCCCGGATGTATATGTTCAAGAAACCGGGGAAAGATAAATTCAGTTTTCAAGGAGGGACAGTATGACTAAAGAACTGGAGAATTTGAGCCTGCCCTGGGGAAAAGATGGGGCAATAAGTTTTTCATTGCCGGAGGGATGGAAGCTCCGGGAGGTTTTACAGCCAGGGGGGCCATCAGAGATTCCAGACATAGAGGATGAACTTGACCGGGCCATGAAGAACCCTATCGGGTCACCGCGGCTCCATGAGTTCGCACGCCGTGGCAAGACGGCTTGCGTGCTGATTGATGACCGGACCCGGCCTACTCCTGTCCGGGCTGTTCTTCCCCGTGTGATCCAGGAGCTAAACCAGGCCGGTGTGCGGGACGAGGACATAGTAATTCTCATATCTCTTGGCACGCATCGCGACATGACTGAGGATGAGATCATGGACCACGTAGGCCCGGAGATCGTGAAGCGCATCCGCGTGATCAATCATCATTATATGGACAAGGATCAAATAGTGTTCGTGGGCAAGACCCCCACTCACGGTGTTCCTGTCACTTTCAACAAGCTGGTTGTGGAATCAGATACCGTAGTAGCCGTAGGTTGTATTGAATCGCATGAGCAGGCGGGGGTAGGCGGAGGCTTCAAGAACTTTATGCCCGGTGTGGCCGGCCCTGAGCCTATTTTCTTTACGCATAACGCAAAGTTCCAGAAGCCGGAGCGGATTTCATCTTCCGGTATGCCCAGGGAGCGCTGTCGGTTCCGGCAGGCGGTGGACGAGTGCGGCGCTCTTTTAGGCCCCAAGGTTTATATCATCAACACGGTGCTTGATCCTATCCGAATCGTGTCCGTGGTGTGCGGCGATCCGATCAAGGCGCATGAAGAGGGAAGAAAAATTCTTGAACACATGGCGGCCGTGCGGCTCGAGGAGCCGGCAGATGTGGTAATAGCTGATGCGCATCCGCTGGACATTGACCTGCGGACTTCCATGAAAGCCTGCTTTAACGGCTCGGCCGCGCTGAAGCCGGGAGGGATTTTCATCACGGTGTCAAAAGCACCAGAGGGGCTTGGGGACCTCAGGTTACCAAAGGGACTGCCTTCTACGGCAAAATGGGTCATCAAGAAAACCCCCCTGGCAATTCTTGAACCTGTGGCCTTACGGGTGAACAAATCGCCCGACCAGGCCGCAGGCACATTGAGCCTTATGAAGATACTTAAGACCGCTGATGCATGGCTTTATATGACCTCAATGACATCAGGGGTGCAAGCGCTCCAGGCCCTGGGCATCGAGTTCTTCACGGACATGAATACTCTTCTTGCGCGCGCGCATAAGCTCAAGCCCGAAGCTGATGTGGTAATTCTTCCGAAGGCGGGTGCGTCATTCATAGCATGGGACTGAAGGAGTAATAGTTCCGGGTTGTTATATTTGACGCGGATTTGATATAGTCCCTGTATGATTACTGTAAAGGAGAGGGCTCTGGCATGAATGATAAAGAGAAGCAGGATAATCGAGTGCTTGTGGCCGAGTGTCCGGATTACGATGTGGCGAGGATTCGAGCCATCATTGAGGATGGCATGGACACTCTGGGGTATAAGCCCAGAGGCAAAGTCGCGATCAAGCCCAATGTTGTTTGTGCATTTGATCCCAAGACCTTCGGTTCTGTCTCATATACTTCTCCCGATGTTATCGAGAGCGCTATACGCTCTCTTGCGGCTCGGCCAGAGGTTTCGCGCATCGCGGTCACAGAAACATCCGCAGTCGGCAACCCCACCCGCTTCTCCTTTTACTGGAGCGGCTACAAGGATCGCATCCAGAGGCTTCGGCACGAGGTGGGAAAGCCCATTGGCTTGGTTGCGATGGACGAGGACCTGCGCATGTCCGTTTTTGTAGGCGGCAAAGTCCACCACCGGGTCCGCCTGAACCGCACCTTTGCACAGGCCGACACGCGCATCTATATGCCGAAGCTCAAGTGCCACTGCGTGAGCAAGATGACCGGAGCGGTGAAGCTCAATGTAGGGATCGTCAGCTTTGATGACAGATCAATTCACCACGACTATCTTCTTAATGAAAAAATCGCGGACCTTCTTACAGTGGGCTGGCCCGATTTCGTGATAATGGACGCTATCACTGTTGGCGTGGGAAACGAGGCTCTGCCTATTCCACGGCATCTAGGGCTCATTCTCATGGGCAAAAACCCGATAGCGGTGGACCTGGTCGCAAGCCGCCTGCTAGGTATGCGGGGAGAGACCGATGTTCCTTACCTTGGTGTTGTAATCGGGCGGGGTTACCGGCCTGCCCGGCTTGAAGAGGTTGAGATCATGGGCCACGCCTCGTCAA
This sequence comes from uncultured bacterium, assembly GCA_964580655.1. Classification (GTDB taxonomy): domain Bacteria; phylum RBG-13-61-14; class RBG-13-61-14; order RBG-13-61-14; family CAZOMR01; genus CAZOMR01. The sequence goes on along the minus strand of CAZOMR010000016.1, from coordinate 17,592 downwards.
TTTCAGACCTGGACCGCTTCGCCGAGCGCATCAAGCCTTATGATGATGAGTTCTTCCGGTGGCAGGACGTCAACAAGGAACTCAAGCGCTTGAACTCTCCTCTCCGACTATATCACGGGCCTTATTCGGACATCTCGGATGAAAAATGCGAGACAGGGTGTATCATGGGCTTGAAGATGTACCTGGCATTTCTTGAGGCCTATGCGGGCGCGGAGGCCTTTGCAAAGGCTAAGCCAGCGGTGTTCATCATAGGCAGGATCAAGGAGCCTGTTGACGCAAAGGGCGGAAGGGCGTTCATTATCGGGAGTTGCTCCCGGGCGAGGGTGGAAAACGCGAGCGGGGTGACAAAGATGGACAACTGCTTTGTTACCGCTTCTGAGATGTTCATGGTAATCGGAAACCGCACCGGCATCAAGTCGCCATTCTTCGATCCACAATTTTTACGGCACTATATGCCCTCGCTCCTTGCAGGTTCGGCAAAGAAGGTCTTTAACCTTCGATATGCCCAGGATGCCGTAGATTTCATCAGCAAGCAAATTTTCAGAAAACTTTAGAATAAGCTAGAACAGCAAGAGCACCGTGGCCAGAGAGTAAGGCATCTCCAGTTCCACATTGCCATCCCGGACCTCAAGCGGTTTCTGGACTCGCTCGAGCGCGTCAGTGCGAAAAGCCTCTTTAACATCTCTTCCTCCAGACCCTTCATGGCCCGAGTAAGTCAAGCGCACTGTTACAGGCTCCGGGGCATATCGCAGGAGCCTGACTATCACGCCGTTGCCTGATTCAGCTTTTTTCAAGGAGGTAACGACCACATCCTTGCGATCCGTTTGGACAAGCGAAAGGGCAAGCCCCTGGATGTCAGGTTTTTCCGGAGCGATCCAGGAATCATTGAGCACGGTTTGTGCCTGCGAGAACACGCTTCGCTCAAGCCAGTCCTTATGTCCGTGCGAAAAGAAGCCGTATTCAAATTCATGCTCGTAAGGGTCCGAGCCGATAGCCGGAAAGGAAAGGACTGGCATGCCCAATACCCTCTCCTGGGGAGTATAGCGAAGTGCAATCATCTCAAGCGATCCGCTCTCGCTGGCATGGACTGCGGCTGGTGCGGCTATGGCGAGATTCACGCCGAATTCTTCAGAGTAATCTACAAGGTCTATCCAGTTTTTCACGGCCCAGAATGTGGGGTCGAAATTTTTCTTAAGAGGCCGTTCCAGTACCCCGAATGGGACCTCCTGGATGAATCTGCCCGGAGAAACAGCAGTGCGGAAACAGACAGTTGCAGTGCGGCCTCTGTTGAGAGACCCCCTTAGCTTCATCCTCACAAGCGGCTCATCTGACCTGAAATAGACATATCGGAGGAAGCGGCGTCCCTCCAGTTCGCTTGCCACGGTAACGACGAGTATCCCGTTTTTTTCCCGGGCATTGATCTCGGCTGGAACCTCACTTGCCCTTGCGAGCTCCCTGAATTTTCCTGTTATCAGCTCGTGGCCCATGCGCCAGAGCCCCCCGGTATCTTGATAGAGCACTACATCATTTGAAGGCCCTGAAAGCATGTCCCTGTCTTCCGCTCTGTCATACCATCGGGAGATACACCCTCCCTTTTTCGCATCTATCTCCACGATGTAGAATTCATTCTCCACCTTGAGGGTAGAGCCGGCCATATTCCACCTGATGGCTGGTGGGCATGCTCCGGCAGGCAGGTTCAGCTTTTCGGTCAGGGATTCCAGGGCATCATCAACACGGGCCTGGGCATCCTTGAGAACAGGGATTTGCTCCTTTACATAAACCCGGTCCGGAGAGGTTCCTGTTATGAAGTCGTGGTGGTTGGAGAAAAGGGATACCTCCCACGGCCATGCCAGGTCAGGGTATGCCCCGGTATGGCCTTGATCTTGGGCCAGGATGCCCAGGCTCTCTGCGAGAATGAGATCGCGGGACAGGTTTCGGCATCGCTGTTTCAGTTCCGGTCTGCTTGAATAGAATCCCATCCAGAGTGGATTGATGTCAAGTGCCAGGACAGGCAGTTCATCCTTGTGGAACTCGACCAGTCTCATGTAATCTTCCAGGCCGGCGAGCAGTGCAAACACGCCTGTCTCCGGGTAGCGGTCGCGGTTGTAGGTGTCCAGGATGCTGACCAGGTCCGGGACAGGGGGGTTGAAATCCCCTCCGATGGGGCAGAACATATATCCTGTGCGCGAGAGATGGCGAAGCTGGCGGATGTAGGAATCTATCTTGGCATTGGTCTTTTTCGTGGACCGGGCGGGTATCCCGAGATGGATGCTGAATACATGCACAACCCCGGAGTGGTCAATCATGTCGCCCTGCATATATGTATATGCGTTCCAGTGTGCGAGCACCTCGGAGCCATCCGGGGCCTGCCACACGAAGTCCAGTGTGCGGTGCTTTTTTCCAAGGAGTTCAGCGCTGGACCCCGGTGTGGGGTATGCGCTTCTGGGCCGGTAGTCTGTTGCAATAAAATACATGCCGTCAATGCGTGCGAAGGCCGTGTATTTATATCCGAGTTCACGGAGAATGGATGGCAGGGTAGGGGAATGGCCGAAGCAATCCGGAAGATACGCGAGCTTCGGGTCCGCGTTTATGCCCTGCTTTTTCAGCCACTCAAACCCGGCAAGGTAATCACGGATAAGGTTTTCCTGCTCAGGAAGGAGGGTGTCAGGGGTGGTGATGCCTGTGCCGGTGAACCGTATGCGGCCCTGGTTGGCATAATCCCGCAGGACAGCCTGCTTTTCCGGGTGTGTGTCCCAGTATCTCTTGAAGAAGAACATGCACTCCACTGAATAGATGTATCTAGGGTTTTTATCCAGTTCTTCCAAGGCCTTGTCCAGGGTCTTGTCAGTGAGGAGTCGCTGGTATTGATCCGCGGTCAGGAGCCAGTCCGGGTCCCAGTGGCTTGACTGTGCGAAGATGATGACCTCATTCGCATCCGGAGGAATGCCCAGTTGCTCGCGGAGCAGGGCCTCGTCATCCGATTGAAAAGCCTGTCCGGAAAAAGCCGTCATGATAACCAGATTAAAGCCCAGGCTGAAAAGAAAGGCAAGTCCGGGTTTTTTAATTTTTCGCTCCATGGCCGGATCATCCCTAATTCTCTGTTAAGCTACAAGTTAAGGCCTGGCCTTAACTTTATTTTTTCCACTTGCCCCCTGATTCCATGCGCTTCTTGATGTTAACCGCCACTCCAGGGAGGTCGCGTGATGCCATATAATTCTGGATGAATCCTGGAATCTTGATTCCTATATCCATCTTTGTCAGGGCGTATGTAAATAATAAGGTGTTCTCGTTCATTTTTTCAAAGATGAAATACCCTTCTGAGGCTTTTATATCGTTTATACCTGTGGGGTCTATTGTAAAATCCACCCGATGAGCCTCGGGGTCAACAGTCAGGGTTTGAGTATATTTTATGGTAGTCAAAATATAATCTAGCTCCTTGTAAAACACGAGCCTTTTGCTATCCTCGGAGGTCTTGATCACCCTGCTGGTTTTTATTCTGGGAAAATAAAGGCGCCAATTATCGAACTCGCAGAACATCCTGAAGCACTCCTCAACCGGCGCATTGATTATCGCCGTGGTCTGGCCATACGCACTGGTGGAGCCATCCGGATTTTCAATCAAAAGAGACTCATAAATCGCGTCACCTGCCAAGAGCCTGTCCCGCTGTTCAGGTGTGAAGCGCTCAAGGAGAGATTTCTCGGCCTGCTTGCCGGCGGATGTTTGATTTTCTGAAGAAGCCGGAAAAGGGCAATGGAATAAAACCATGAAAATGCAAAAGGCTTTGAGCAGATTTTCTTTCATTGCCAGGCTTCATGTTCAAGGCATTTCTATTTTATTCCGCCAGTTCGATATATACCTTCTGCATCACCGCGTCCTTGAGGGGCTTGTCCGCTGGTCTTGCGCGTGGGCCGGTTGTGGGAAGGCCTCCGATTTTATCCACGACATCCTGGCCCTCTGCGACCTGTCCGAAGACGGTGTAATTGTGATCAAGAGAGGGCTGGGGGGCTAGACAGATGAAGAACTGTGAGCCTGCGCTGTTCGGGTCGCGGGAGCGTGCCATTGATACGGTGCCCTTGAGATGTGGGTTATCGTTAAATTCCGCCTTGATATTCCAGCCCGGACCGCCTGTGCCGGTGCCATTCGGGCATCCTCCCTGGATCATGAAGCCCTTGATCACACGATGGAATATCAGGCCGTCGTAGAAGCCTTTCCTCGCCAGCTTGATGAAGTTCCTGCAGTGCCCGGGAGCATCATCCGGGAAGAACTTAAACTTGATCGTTCCGTGGTTGGTCTCGATCACCGCGATCATCTTTGACATGTCTTGAGCAGTCAGATCCTCTATCGGTTTTTCCAGTAATGCTTTATCCACTTTGCTCACTCCTTTCGCAGGTTCTGCTTTTTCAGGCTCTGCTTTTGCCGGTTCTGCCTTCTCACCCTTGCAGGCCGATGATGAAGCCAAGATAGCAAGAATTCCGAAGAACGCGAGTTTTTTTACAACTCCTGTTACTTTCATCTCACCCTCCCTTTTTATTGATATTACCCTTGTCAAATTCATGCTGTTTGATGAGGAATTTCATCATGTCGAGATATACATTAGCACCCTTTTCGGCTTTCTTCTGCTCTTTCACTGTTCGGCTGTTGTTATACCAGTTGATGTCAAGAGGGACCTTGAATTCCGGGTCAAGCGTGGCTGAGACCAGTTTGGAGGGCTTGATGTATTGATATTTCTTCCAGTAATCCCTTCCATCCCATGTCTCGTGAATCTTTTCCCCGTTTTCAAATATCACCTCTATCTCCACGGGAAATTTGAATCCCCCCAGACGCCGGACCTGCACCTTGCTCAGGTACATTGTTTCGGTATCGGGCTCAAGCGCCTTTGTCGAGGCATCATCCGACACCGAGAGAGTATAATCATACCCCTGGCCTTTTTCTATCTTCTCGCTTGAGACATAGTCAAGGGAGTAGTCAAGCACCGCGTTTGAATATAGCGCCTGATTGAAATACCAGTCAAGGTTCTCGCCCGCGAACTCATTCGCGACATCAACAAAGTCTTTAGTCTTTGGATGCTTGAACTTCCAGCGTTCAAAATATGCTCGCATGACCTTATGCATGGTTTCCCTTCCGAGATAGTTTTCCAGGGTTACGAGCATCAAGGCCGGCTTGGAGTAAGCCATGGCACTGTAACTGCCTCTGGAGTAGTATTCCCAGGCATTTCTTTCAATCGGATCAGAGTCCGGGGCCGCAATGTATGAGAACCTGCGCATCTGCATGTCATCCGCCTTGATACCCGCGAGATCAGCCGCACTGGCTTTTCCCCAGATGTCTTTCATTATCTGTATCTCGGAGTATGTATTGACCCCTTCATCCAGCCAGGCATGTTCAAACTCGTTGGACGCCACCATGTGATACCAGAAATTATGTCCGAACTCGTGAATGATCACCATCTCCGGAGCGCGCACTGTTTTGGGCATTCCGGTGAAAGTCCCGGCTGTGATCAAGGTAGGATACTCCATGCCGCCGGCACCATGCGCGCCGTGCCGCGGATCAACCACCGTCAAATTAGGATAAGGATAGTCACCAAACCAGTTTTGAAAATACTCCACGCCCAACTTCGCGGCCTCAAGGTGGCGCTCTCCCTGGCGCTTGTGACCTTTCTGCATGAGAACCCGGATGTCCACATCCTGGGTCGTGCCTTTGAACTCGACAAAATTCGGACTGGTGGTCCAGGCGAAATCATGCACGTCCTCCGCATGATAGAAGTGGGTTGCGGTGCCGTCGCCGTTGTTTATTCGCTTGAATTCCAGGCCGGTTGCGCCAACGATGTTTTCCCCCGGAACAGTCATGCGCACATTATAGACCCCGAAGTCCGCGAAGAACTCCGTGGTCGGGTGGTACTGGTGGCAATTCCATTTGCCGTCCTCGTATACCCCGACTTTCGGAAACCACTGGGAAACGAAGAAAAATTCCTTCTTACAGCCGGAACGGGCGAATGGAGGCTCCGGCAACTTTGTCGTGAAATCAATGTTCACCTTTATGGAATCACCCGGCTGGATCGCCCGGGGAAGCGGCAGGCGAAGCACTGTCTTGTCATACTCGTTATCATCGTCAGGCTGAATGTATTCCATGTCCGCGGTCAGGTCCTCGCCCGAAGCGAGTGTGATTCCCGTTACCTCTATGAAGCCCCAGCCATCACCTTTAATCAGTTCTTTCAGATCCTTGCGGCTCTTGTCTTTCAAGAATGTAGATTCAGTATTGCGAAAGGCATTGGGGTAGAGATGAAACTGCAATTCGGTGATAGTATCTTTGGTCTTGTTGTGCCAGGTGAGTAATTCACTCGCATAGATCATCCGATCTTCCGCATCCAGCCGCACATCTATATCATAGTTGGCGATGCGCGGGCTTAAGGGCTCCTTGAATAAAACCGGCTGGGCCGAAACCTTACTGGCGAAAAGCAGGATGATAAAACACGGAAACAAGACCTTAGCATTGAAATAATTTCCTGACATGTTCATCCCCCAAAAGGTTTCCTGCTTCGCAGGAATCTCAAATCTCAAATCTCACACACATCCTGCTTCGCAGGAATCTCAAATCTCATCTATGAAAAGGTTCACGGTGATCATCAGCCTCGTGCTGATTCTTGAACTTTATACTCTCTTCTTTGCGTCCTTTGCGCCTTTGCGGTGTAATTATTTCGCCCTTAACTGCAACATCTGGTTTAGATATATCCCAGGTCTCTGAGCCGCTGTTTGATCTTTTCCTCTTCCTCCGGGGAGTAGTCCTCTGTCCCGGAAGCCGGTATGTAGCCCATAAGCTCCAGGGTGCGGATGATCTTGTTCACGCTTTCATCCACTGATTCTTTGTCGGTCTCGATCATAATCTCTGGATTCTCCGGGGGTTCGTAAGGATCGGAGATGCCGGTGAAGTTCTTGATCTCTCCTTTTAAGGCCTTCTTATACATGCCCTTGGGATCGCGTTCCTTCAAGACCTCTATCGGGCATTTGCAGTAAACCTCCACAAATCTGCCTATGAGCTTTCGGTTTTCGTCCCTGATCTTCTTGTAGGGCGAGATGGCCGCACCTATGGCCACCACATCATTGCGGGTCAGGATATGGCAGACCCAGCCTATTCTGCGGATGTTTATATCCCTGTCCTCCTTGCTGAAGCCCAGGCCCTTGCTCAGATTCTGCCGCACCACATCCCCGTCCAGCACCTCGACCTTCATGCCCCGCTCAAGCAGTATCTCCTCCACAGCCCTCGCCAGTGTGGACTTTCCCGAACCTGAAAGTCCGGTAAACCATAGCGTAAAACCCTTCATCCTGTCATTCCTCCTTTGCGGACAGCTACATCTTGCGAGATCAAACTCCTTCCAATCATATCAGGTGGGACCTCGATCCCGAGGTATGTGAGTATTGATGGCGCAATGTCAAAGATGGAGTATGTGTCCTTTATCTCCACGAACCTGTCCTTTGGCATATTCCATATAAATGTCCCGTTTTCCGCGTGGTTTGCATCGTCTGGCCCGGTATCATTCTCATATAGATGAACCGTACCGGTGCCCACGCTCCCTGCGGAGCGCCAGTCCAGGTTCCCGAAATAAACGATCAAGTCCGGAGGGATGTTCCTGGCCTCGCGATAGGCTTCCTCCGGAGTGAAAACACGGGTGCCTATGTTCTTCCCTTTCTCGTCCTCGATAGCCTCAAGCCGTGCCCTGAGATCCGCACGGAAGGATTCGTATTCATCCTCCGGGATAACCCCTTCCGGCTCGCGGCCCTTGACATTGAGAAATATCCGGCCGTAATAACCGCCCTCGCCCCAGACCCTGGTGTTCTTCCAGTCAATCATGTTCATCTTGAGCCGGGTCTGCTCTCTGGGCTTCTCCTTCAGGGTGAGCAGGCCCTCCTGCTGTAGCCATTCATTAACACAGATAGCGCCGTGCATGGTCTTGGCGCCGTGGTCGGATACCACCATCACCGAGGTCTCGCTGTCCAGAAGCTCTAACAGCCCTCCGATCTCCTTGTCCAGATACACATAATAATCATGGATGGCGTTCTCGTATCTGTTGCCCGGCTCATATAGCCTGTGTGACCTGTCAAAGTATCTCCAGAAACCATGGTGGATGCGATCAGTCCCCATTTCAACGATCATTGCAAACGGCCATTCCTGTTTTTTATAGAAATGCTTGAAGGCTCTGAAGCGCGCGGCCGTCATCTCGTATATCTGTTCGAGCAGGCCGTCCTTGTTTTCCGTGCGGAACTCCTCCACATCAATGATATAGTTTCCGCCCGCGGCCTGGTCCAGCTCGCCCTTGACTTCATCAGGCCAGGTATATTGCACATCCTTGTTGGGAGTAAGGAAGGAGCTTACAAGGATGCCGTTAAGCGGCTTGGGAGGATATGTCTGCGGCACACCGAAGACCAGCGAGGCCATGCGGTTGCGGGACAGGTAGTTCCACACGGTTTTCTCTTTCACGAACCTGGCATTTGCAAAATACAAATCCTCGTAACCGTAGCTTGAGCGGTTTCGGAATCCATAGAACCCGAGCATGCCAGGGTCCTTTGAGGTCATCATTGCTGTCCAGGCCGGGACTGTGATCGGCGGAATGGTGGACAAGAGATTCGCGGCCACGCCCTGGCTCGCAAGCCGAGTCAGGTTAGGAAGATCATCCTTGAATTGCTCGAACACGAGTTGAGGTGCGGCACAGTCCAGACCGATGACCAGGAGTTTTTTCATCCGGGAACCTTACCTTTCTTTTTTATCCTCCATGGCCTGGATCAGTATCTGGGCCACCTCGGGTCTAGTGAATTCTCGCGGCGGCAGATGGCCCTGGCTCAGCATTTCTCTCACCTTTGTGCCGGACAGAAAGACATGTTCATCCTTGCTGTGCGGGCATGTCTTGCTCGAGGCCATGTTGCCGCAGACCTTGCAGAAAAAGGCGTGCTCGAAGTACATCGGGGTAATCTCCAACTCTTCCTGCTCGAACTCGCGAAAGATATACTGGGCATCGTATGTGCCGTAATAATTTCCCACGCCCGCATGATCGCGACCTATTATGATATGTGTACAACCGTAGTTCTTGCGGCAGATAGCGTGCCAGATGGCCTCCCTCGGACCAGCGTAACGCATGGCCGCGGGAAACACCGAGATAGCCACCCTTGTTGAAGGATAATAGTTCTCAAGCAAGACCTCGTAACAGCGCATCCGCACTTCTGCGGGAACATCATCTGACTTGGTCTCGCCCATGAGCGGATGAATCAAAAGCGCATCCACCATCTCCAGGGCGCACTTTTGAAGATATTCATGCGCCCGGTGGATTGGATTGCGCGTCTGAAAGGCCACTATGGTATTCCAGCCCTTGGTCTTGAAGAGCACCCGGGTTTCCCTGGGATCGAGCCGGTATTTGAGAAAGGTCTTGTGAAGGGGCCGGTTCACCATACTGATCTTTCCGCCAAGATATATGTTGGTGATGCTCTGGAGATACTTCACTCCGGGGTGCGCCGGGTCAGTTGTTCGCAAGACCCTGTCCGCCTCGTGGTCCTTGTCCACCTTATACTTGTCTTCAAGGTGAAGGATTGCCAGCAGGTCGCCCTCCTCGTCCTCCAGGGCAATGTCTTCACCCTCCTTGTACTCCTCGCCCTTTCCTTCTTTCACGGCAAGGACAACAGGGATGGAGAAGACCGTGCCTTTTGTGAGCCGCATAAAGTCCACTACCCGCTCGTAATCATCCTTGACCATGAACCCTTCAAGCGGGCTCATCGCCCCGACAGCTATCATCTCAAGGTCCGCAAGCTCGCGCGCATTGAGCCTGAGTATCTTCATAGACCCCGCGCGCTCAAGCAAGGCCTCGCGCTCCTCGCCTTCAACAATCCGGTTTATCAGCCTGCCGCCGTGCGGTTTTATCATGAATTACATCCCCCCCGGGACCCAAAATTCCTGCCGGAACTCAAGAGAAAATAAAAGCTTTGCCCTTGCAGGCTTAATTTTTATATCATTAAAGGGCGATGATGTCAAAAAAGGCTGTGGAGAGAGGGGTAATCTCTCCCCACAGCCTGTTAAAAATCCTTTTTCTTGCTTAGAGGTTCACCTTGGGCAGTTTCTTCAACGCCTCTTTAATGGCCTCCTCCGGATGCTCATAGTCCTGGAGCTTGCCGGAGTTGTAAGCATCCCAAGCCGCGAGGTCGCAGAGGCCGTGTCCTGAATTATTGAAGAAGATAACCTTCTCCTTGCCCTCTTCCTTGGCTTTGTTCGCCTCGTCAACCACGGCCTTGACCGCATGCGCAGTCTCGGGAGCGATGATGAAACCCTCGGTCTTTGCAAAGATCGAGGCCGCATCAAAACAAGGTGTCTGGTGATAGGCCACGGCTTCTATCAGACCCTCGTTCACAAGCTGGCAGAGGATAGGCGCGTCACCGTGATACCGAAGGCCCCCGGAATGAATGGGAGCCGGGACAAAGGTATGACCCAGTGTATACATCTTAATGAGCGGTGTCATCTGGGCTGTATCCCCGAAGTCATAGGTATATTCACCTTTGGTCAGGGTGGGACACGCGGTTGGCTCTACCGCGACTATCCTCACATCCTTGCCAGCTATCTTGTCCCCGGCAAAGGGCATCATGGTCCCTCCGAAATTGGACCCTCCGCCAACGCATCCTATGACCACATCCGGATAGTCTCCGACCTTCTCGAACTGCTTCTTGGCCTCAAGCCCTATGATGGTCTGATGCAGGAGCACATGATTGAGCACACTGCCCAGGCAATAATGGCTATCCTTGTCCTTGACAGCCTCTTCCACAGCCTCGCTGATGGCAATGCCCAGACTGCCGAGGCTGTCCGGGTTTTCCTTGAGTATAGCCCGACCCGCTTCGGTCCTGTCCGTGGGGCTGGCAAAACAAGTTCCGCCCCATGTCTCCATCATGAGCCGGCGGTAAGGCTTCTGGTTGTAGCTTATCTTCACCATGTACACGAGCACCTCAAGCCCGAAAAGCTTGCCCGCGAAACAAAGCGCACTGCCCCACTGACCAGCGCCTGTCTCCGTGGTCAGCCGCTTTGTCCCTTCTTTCTTGTTGTAATAGGCCTGCGCCACCGCAGTATTGGGCTTGTGCGAACCAGGAGGGCTTACCCCCTCCCACTTATAGTAGATCCTGGCCGGCGTGCCAAGGGCCTTTTCCAGCCGATGCGCCCGGTAAAGAGGGCTGGGCCGCCACATGGTGTAGATGTCAAGCACCTCCTCCGGAATGTCAATCCAGCGCTGGGTGCTAACATCCTGCTCGATCAGGCCCATTGGAAAGAGCGGCGCAAGGTCATCCGGCCCGATGGGCTTCAATGTCCCGGGATGCAAGACCGGAGGCGGCGGGTTCGGGAGGTCCGCAAGGATGTTATACCACTGCCTCGGCATCTCGCTCTCCTTTAATAGAATCTTGGTCTCCATGATTTCTCCTCCTTCAAAAAATTATCGAAAAATTTCCCTTAAATGCTCAGGGTTAGGAATAGACAGACCTATGGAATATATGGGCAAGCGGCGCTCAGTGGCGCCATCGTGACCAGGCAGGAGTTGGTATAAAGAAATATCGTTCACATTCAGCCATTGTCCTTGAAAATATCAAAAGTTCACATATTATAAAGGATTTCAAGCCCTTGTCAAGAAAAAAATGAAAAATTTCGGAAAAATTTCTTTCAAAAAGGCTTGAGAATCATGGAGAATTTGTGAGCGTATCAAGCAGGTATCTTTTGACATAAGCCGCAGGATCGACTAAGGTCACACTTATATAACAGGTGCCCGGGGGGATTTGGAGATGAAAATAATTGATATTCACACGCATGTCGGAGACCTGCTTTACGGCCAGCCCCTTGACGAGGCTTACGACGGGTTGATCTGGACTCCGGGCATGATAACCGAGTGGACAGGCTATCGCGCAAGCGAGTCGCCCCCGGGATTCCGCACACTGGCGCACTACTTGGAGGTTATCCATAATCATCAGCGAAACAACATGGCCAATTCTGAGAACCTGATCAAGTTCTCCGAGCCATACGGCGTGACCCACAGCGTTCTCCAGCCGATCGAGCCGGTGCTGTCCACCGGGTTCACACTGGCGGAGGTGAAAAAGAACCGGGAGAATGCCCGGAACCACGGGCTCAAGATGTTCACTTTCGCATCCGTGGACCCCCGGGACCCTGAAAAGATCGAGAAACTCGACCGCTACATGAAGGCCGGTTGCCTCGGGCTCAAGCTTCATCCAATCATCCAGAACATGCCCGCAACGGAGAGACCCTTCTTTGAAATCCTTGAGGCCATGCGCCAGTACAACAAGCCCGTGCTTTTCCACTCAGGAAAGAGCAATTACTATATCCCGCAATTCAAGCGCGCCGAATACGGCGACGCCGCGACATATGAAAAACTGATAGCCTCTTTCCCGGATGTGCCCATCATCCTGGCTCACATGAACATGGCCCATCCAGAGGTCGTCTGGGCCCTGGCCGAGAGGTATGAGAATATCTATGTGGATGCGACCTTCCAGTGCGTGAAAAACATCCGCCAGGCTTTCAAGGTCATGGGATCAGACAGGGTGATGTATGCCTCGGACTGCCCCTTCTCACTGCCGAAATACGCAATCAAGGTGGGAATGAAGGCCACGGAGAGCGATCCTGATACCAGGGAAAAATTCTTCTATAAAAATGCAGAGGCCCTGATAGGAGAATTACAGTAAGAAAAAACCCGGCATAAGTCTGCCTGATCTAGTCTTCCGTTATTTTCTTGCGCAGGTTTGCGAGGATTTTGAGGGCCTCAAGCGGGGTAAGCCGGTCCGGGTCTATCTTTTTCAGATCCCTCTTGATCTGCTCTGTAAGTGGATCGGGAGCGCCTGATAGAAACCCGAGTTGCTTTGGCCCGGGTTTTTCTTCCCCGCTTTTTCGCGAGTGCGCGAGGGTAGGCTGGCCTGCAGGATCATGCTCCACGGTCTCCAGGTTGGAAAGTATCTCCTTTGCCCGGTCAATTACCTCCTGCGGCAGGCCTGCGAGACGCGCCACCTGTATGCCGTATGACCGGCTCGTGCCCCCGGGCTTCAGCTTGCGCAGGAAGATTATCTGATCTCCCCATTCCTTGCAGGCTATATTATAATTCTTGACCCTGGGCTTGGTCTCGGCCAGGTCAACAAGTTCGTGGTAGTGGGTTGCGAACATGGTCTTTGCATGTTTTTCCGGATGATCGTGCAGGTACTCTGCCACGGCCCATGCTATGGACAGGCCGTCGAATGTGGAGGTGCCCCGGCCTATCTCGTCAAGCAGGATCAGGCTCTTCCGGGTGGCGTAGCGCAGGATGTTGGCGCTCTCGGTCATCTCCACCATAAAGGTGCTCATTCCCCGGACAAGTATGTCGGCCGCACCCACGCGTGTGAAGACCCTGTCCACCATGCCGACTCTAGCCTCGTCCGCAGGCACGAAAGAGCCCATCTGCGCCATGATAACTATCAGGGCGGTCTGCCTGAGCACCGTGGACTTTCCAGCCATGTTCGGCCCGGTGATGATGAGAATTTGCTGATTCTCGGTATCAAGGTAAACATCATTGGGCACAAACCTCTCTCCGGGATTCATGGCCTCTATAACCGGGTGCCGGCCTGCCTTGATCTGGATAGCCTCGCGCCCATCCACCACCGGCCTGGAGTAGCCCTTTCGCGCGGCCAGTTCTGAAAGACTCAATATGCAATCGAGCCGTGCGAGTTGCGCCGCATTGGCCTTGAGCCGATCAGCCTCCCTGGCCACCTGCTCGCGCACCTGGCAAAAGAGTTTGTAATTGAGCGCGGTCATCCGTTCCTCGGCTCCGAGTATCTTGGCCTCCATCTCCTTTAGCTCCGGCGTGATGTATCGTTCCGCGTTGACAAGGGTCTGCTTGCGAATGTAGTTTTTCGGCACAAGCTCAAGATGCGGTTTTGTAACCTCAAGGTAATATCCGAAGACCTTGTTATACCCCACCTTTAACGAGGATATGCCCGTGTGCTGACGCTCCAGGGCCTCCATTCTGGCGATGTAAGTCCGGAGGTCTCGCCGCATGGCAGTCAGGTCGTCAATCTCGGGGTTAAAGCCCTGCTTGATCAGGCCCCCCTCATGCAGGACAGCAGGCGGGTCATCCGCGATCGAATTATCGAGCAGAGCCGCTATATCGGGCATCTCATCCAGGCTTTGGCAGGTCTCCTGGAAAAGTGCGGGCTCAAGTCCTTCCAGCTTGCGCCGGATCAGGGGAATGCTCTTAAGGCTGTCCTTGACCGCAAGCAGGTCACGGGCATTGGCGCTCCGGGTGGATACCTTGCCGGCAAGCCGCTCCAGGTCGCGCACTCGTGAGAACAGGTCGCGCAGGTCAAGACGCAGGGCATGTTCGCGGACAGCCAGTTCTACTGCGTCCAGGCGAAGGTTGATCCGGGCAGGATCGAGCAGGGGATACAAAAGCCACTTGAGAAGTAGCCTGGCGCCCATGGATGTGATGGTATGGTCAATCAGGCCGAAGAGTGAACCGTGGGTCTTGCCATCGCGCAGTGTGCGGACCATCTCCAGGTTGCGCTGGGTGCACTCGTCCAGGACCATGTAGTCCCGGGATGAGTAATAGGTAAGGTCAGTAATGTGTGACAGGGGCTGATCCAGGGCTATCGGCTCTGCCCCTCCTACTTCAACCGCAGGGCTATCGCTGATCCCGCGGGTCTGGGTATCAATCAGATATTGTAAAATCGCACCAGCGGCCCGGACAGCCTCGGGATAACCCTCAAGTCCGAACCCGGCAAGGTTCTCCACGCCAAAGTGCTGGCAAAGCGCTTTCTCCGCCTGCTCGTATTCAAAGGCCCACTCCGCAGGATGGCTCACCGCGACCCGGCCCTCATTCTCGGCCAGGTAATCATTGAGCTTACGATTCAGACCATTTTCTTCAAGGAAAGCCTCCGAAAGCAGAAGCTCGCTCGGAGATAGCCTTCCAAGTTCATCAAGGACATCCTCGCCGCGCGCAAGCTGTGTGGTGCGGAACTCCCCGGTGGAAAAATCCAGGTGCGCGAGCCCGTAAGTTTCTCTTGCATTCGAGGACAGCGCGGCCAGATAGAGGTTTCCCTTTTCCGGCAGGCTCTCCGGGTCCAGCGCGGTTCCCGGAGTGACCACCCTGGTCACACAGCGTCTGACAATCCCCTTTGCCTGGCTCGGGTCCTCCACCTGCTCGCAGATAGCAACCCTGTAGCCCCTTTTTAAAAGCCGCGCAAGGTATGTGTCAGCCGCATGGTATGGCACGCCGCAAAGAGGAACCGACTCATCAAGCCCCTTTCTCCGGCTCGTGAGAGTGATCTCAAGCGCCTTGCTCGCGCATACCGCATCCTCGAAGAACATCTCGTAGAAATCCCCCATTCGATAGAAGAGTATGCAGTCCGGATACTTCTCCTTGATCTCAAGGTACTGCTGGATCATGGGGGTAAGTCTGGCCATTGTTTCGACCTTCAGGATAAAGTTATCAAATCCCGGCTTAAATTTCCACTGCCTCAGGGCTTTTCGTGCGGTGGTTGCAGTGGGTTTTTACCTGCCCGGCGGAATGCCTCATCTGCGGCTTCGGCATTACCGAGGGTGCGCTCGACCAGACCAAGGTCATACCAGGCCTGGGTCATGGCTGGATTGAGTTCAACTGCTTTCAAGAAGGCTTCCCTTGCCTGGGCCCATTGCCGGAGCCGTAGAAGGCAGAGCCCTAGCCGGAACGCGTTATCCGGAAAAGACGGGTTAGCCTGGAATGCGGCGCGCAGGTGCGGCAGGGCCTCTTCAGCGCGCCTCCGGTGATAGAGCAATAGACCCAGGTTGTAATTGGCGAACTCATGTTCCGGCTCCAGGCCAAGTGCAAGCCGATACTCATACTCTGCGGCATCCCAGTTCCCTTGCACGAAATAGATTCTTCCCAGGTTATTATGAGCCATTGCATGGTTCGGATCCAGGGCCACCGCCTTTTCCAGATGAAACCTTGCGAGCTCGAATGAGCCGACTTGCTCGTAGACATTGCCCAGGCTGAAATTGATCCACACATCATCGGGGAAAAGGTCATAGGCGAGTTTGAGTTCGTGCAGTGCGGACTCGGCCTGTCCAAGCAGGTCGAGAGTCACGCCGATGTTGTGATGAATTCGGGCGCTGTCCGGCTCAAGGAGAGAGGCCTTACGGTAGAGACCCAGAGAGCGCTCGAGTTGATTGTCAAAGAAGTAGCAGTCCGCCAGGCCGCGTGCAGGTCGTGGGTTGTCCGGTGCTTTGCGATACGCGTCGCGCCAGAGGGACACCTCCTGGTTCCAGACCGGGTTTCGGGCGATGACCAGGGAGGAGAAGGAGAGCGCGGTGAAAAGAAGGACTCCGAGGCTTGTCCGGGGAGCGCGAGGCTTGATCTTCAGGTAAGCTGTCCCCAGGGCCAGAGCAAATGCCGCAAGCGGAAGGTAGAGCCTCCGCTCGTTTACCAGCATGTTCAGAGGCACGATGCTTGAGGTGGGAACCAGAGTGAGGAAGTACCATACAAGGCAGAGCGATAGAACACGGTTACCTGACTCTTTGCTCCGCGCAAGAAAAAGGCCGAGGGACAAAAGCAGGATCAACCCGCTGAGAGCAAGCAGAACCCTGGGCCCTGTAATGCTAGTCTCAATGCGGAAGCTGTGATCCACGCTCAGGCCTACAGGCCAGAGCATGAGACGGATGTAAAAGAAGTATGCCTTGATTTCGGTAAGCAGATTTATCCAGACAGGCCGCGTCTGGACAGGTGAGAGGATCACGCCAAGCATAAGCTGGCGCAGGATAAGATACCCGATGGTGAGAAGAATCAGGGGCAAGAGCCGCCGCGATACCCCTCCAGGCATTTTTCTCTCGGATTCGGGGCCACGAAGGAAAAGAAATTCATACACGAGAATTACTAAAGGAAGGACAACCGCGCTTTCCTTGGTAAAAAGTGCAAGGACATAAAGAATGTTTGCCAGGACAAGCCACGGCCATCTGCGAATTCTCTCCTGCTCAACCCCGTGTTGGTAAGCGAGAAATGCGGCCAGGAAAAATGTGGCCATCAGAAGGGATGATCGGCTGGAGATGTAGTTGATTGACTCGCCTCCCACGGGATGGATGACAAAGATGAGGGCTACAAGTAATGCGGGTCCGGGGTGACGCAGAAACTTTCTTGCAATGCCAAAGAGAAGTAGCGTGTTAAGCCCATGTAGAAGAATGTTGAAGAGATGCCAGCCATCGGGGTTCAACTCGCCCAGAGAATAATTGACGGCATAGCTTGTCATGAGCACCGGGCGATACATCCGGGCACCGCGCTGAGAAGAGAAGGTGGCAGGATCGAGAAAGAGTTCGGCAAGGTTGCCCAGGTTCCGGATAGACTTGTTTTCAACTATGTGATGAAAGTCGTCATAGTGGAACGCGCCGTGGATTGTGGACCAGTAAAGCCCGAAGGGAATGGCCAGAATTATGAGACAGCGAGCAAGCGCTTTCATAAGAGGGTCTTCCGGGTTGACAGTACCTGAGGCTTGAAAAGATGGACATCAAAAGACCGTATAAAAATAATCAAACCCATTCTGCGCACTTCAGGATTTTCCCAGGCATGGCTCTGGTGTCCAATGG
>CAZOMR010000015.1:0-25768 GCA_964580655.1 uncultured bacterium | reverse complement strand
CCACAGATTCTCAAGAGGAGCCGTATATTTCACGGATAGTCACCATTTATGTCGCGCACCCCCTTTGAATCCCGGACCTCCGCAATCCCTTCCAGCCGATCAAGCATCTCCTCCGGGTCGCGGACCCAATAGCGAGCCGAGGTCTTCCTCATGCTTCCCCCAACTTTAATCGTGATCTGAGTCTCCGGAAGGGCCTTAAAAGCATCCTCGTCAGTGAGATCATCCCCGGCATATACCACCAGGTCTTCGGGACTGCAATACATCCCGACCAGTTGAGTAACAGCCCTGCCCTTGTTAAAACCGCGCGGTCTTACCTCGATAACCTTCTTCCCCTGTAAAAGCTCGTATACATCCCTTCCCTGCCATTGCTCAAACCTGCGTTTGAAAAACTCCTTCATCTTACGGGCCGTCCGCTGATTTGCCATCCGGTAGTGAAAAGCAAATGAAAGGCCTTTATCTTCCAGTATAATCCCGACTTCTCCTGCAAATGCCATCTCAAGGTCACTCTTCAACTCGACCAGCAGATTCTCTCCGGGTGTGTGGGGAAACAAGGCTTCCGCTTTTATCTGTCCGGGCCGGGCCCATTCAAGACCATGCACGCCTATTCTGAAGAGATCGGTTACTAAAGCTCCTGCGGATACATCAAGAACCTGGTCAAGGTCCGAGACGGTGCGGCCCGAAACCACGGCAAGGCTGACGCGCGGGATGCTGGCCAGGCGAGCGAGCAGGGCGCGGCAACGCTGAGAGGGTCTAGCCTGGGCCGGGGACTGGGCAAGTGGGGTAAGTGTGCCGTCGTAATCAAGAAAAAGAAAAAGCCCCGGGGCTGTTTGAATCCGGGATACTAATTCCTTCCAGGCACGCGCCCGAATTGGAGAAGCACTTCCTGGATGAGCCGACACGAATTCCTTTCAACTCGCGGAAACGGTTTTCTTGGCAGGACGCCCTCTCAACCAGATGTCGGAAAATTCCGGCAGGGGCTCGCGCTCTTCAACCGGTTCATCACCTTCCAGATCCGGCCTCTCTGTTGCCCTGCGAATGATGGAATTCAGCCACCAGTCAAGGTCATATTTCATGACCTTGGCCCGGAGCTTGTCCATCCATTGCACCTGCTGTTCCAGCGGCATCTCCATGGCCACACGCAGGACATCCGCAACTTTCTCTTTATCATAAGGATTGACAATCAGCGCTTCGTCCATGTAATCTGCCGCACCCGCGAACTCGCTGAGTATCAAGACTCCGTCCTGGGTGCTCCGGCTGGCCACATACTCCTTTGCCACAAGGTTCATGCCGTCTCTCAGCGGCGTGACCATAGCGATGTCACCCAGCAGGTAGAAAGGGACCAGCTTTTCCAGGGGGAACGACCGGTAAAGGTAGCGGATAGGTACCCAGTTATGTTCTGAGAAGCGGCCGTTGATGCGACCCACTGCCTCGTCAATCCGCTGTTTCATCTGGCGGTATTCCTCTACACGGGTTCGACTCGGTACAGCTATCTGTATAAAGGTAAACTGACCGCGGAAACGCGGATACTTCTCTATAAATCTACCGACTGCTTCCAGCCTGCGGAAAATGCCCTTGGTATAGTCGAGCCGGTCCACACCAATGATAACCGTATCGGAACCGATGCCGATCTGTTGGCGCAGGCGCTGGCTCTGCGCAATCGAGGCCGGAGTGTTTGCCATTTTTTCAAACATCCTCCAGTTAATCCCGATCGGAAAGGCCTTAACTGATACCTGTAGACCGCGGTAATAAATAATGCCGCGGCGATGATCAACCTGGATTCCCAGAATCTCCTGGACACTACGGAGAAAGTTGTGTACATAGCGCCGAGTATGGAACCCGAGCAGGTTCGCGCCCAGAAGACCCTTCAGTATCTCCTCCTTCCAGGGCAGAACTCGGAAAACATCCGGCGGGGGCCAGGGAATATGACAAAAGAACGCTATGTCCTGGTGAGGCCTCTCTTGCCGGATATACCGCGGAACCAAACACATATGGTAATCCTGTACCCAGATAAAATCCTCCGGCCTGGAATGCCGGATCGCGGCCGCGGCGAATTTCATGTTCACGCGTTTGTAATCCAGCCAGGAGGTTGGAAGGAACTTGCAGTTCTCAATAAAACTATGGAAAAGAGGCCAGAGCACCCGGTTGGAGAACTCATTGTAATAATTGATTACCTCACGACGGCTGAGGCGCACCTTGACCAGATCATATCCAGGATGCAGGTCCGGCGGAAGATCCTTTACCGAAGGGCCTTCCTCATGCTCGGCCGGGCCCCAGGCTATCCAGGTGCCGTGAAGATCTCCCATCAGCGGGTGCAGTGCCGAGACCAGCCCCCCTACAGTCTTCTCAAGCTTGTGTCCCTGGCGCGTCTCGCGAATCGAGAAAGGCTCGCGGTTAGAGATGAGCACCATCCGCTTTGACGGCAATCTTTCTTTGGTTCTTCCAGGAAAACTTATCATTGACTCTTATCCTGTAAGGCCAAAACTTTTTTTAATAGAGCTATCAAATCCGCAATTCTCGAACACAAAACAAAAAATCTTAGAGGGAAACAGGCATCATACATGAAGAATTAAACACTTATCCCTTTTTTATGCCCACAAAAAACCCATCCACGATGATATGCAAGGAATGAAAATTAAGATGTATTTATTATAGCCAATTTATACCAGAATGTCAAGGACAAAATCAACAACATCCAAATCAGCACAGCATAGAGACTGGATTATATCTTTCTCAAATTGTATTAGAGCGGAACTGATGATATAATATGCAACAATTATATAAATGTCCCCAGGGATAGTTAGAAAGAAATATCGTCCAGATTGAGGAAAGAGTCGTGAGTCAGCTTCTCAATGAGCTGGAAGGGAACAGGGCAGTTTGATGATTGAGTCTCCGGAAAGAAGATTCCAGCGGGCACCTTGCTCTTTTCCCGGAGCAGTTTCATGGCAGGGTAAATCCTCGCCGGTGGAGGTAGTAAGCCTCAGCATCGGTGGAGCCTATTTTGTCTGCTCAACACAGGTGCCTGCTGGGGGCGAGGTGTCATTTGCCGTCAGGATGTCAGACCAGTGCCTGATCCGTGGAAGAGGCCGGGTCATATGGAATTCGATTCACAATCGGGCCGTCAGAAGGAGCAGGCTAAAATTGCCGGTAGGATTCGGCGTGGAGTTCGACCAGTTGACCCAGGAAGACCGGGAGGTTATTGACAGCTTTGTCCGCAGAAAGCTCCGAATACTCCGGGGCATAGCCTATGAGCTTCGCCATTCCCCTCGTAATGTTCCCCGGATCAAATCGCTTTTTTCCGAGATTCATCCGGATGAGTCCCAGCATCTCAATCATATTCGGAAGGTTGTCAGCGAGGAGCTCCGCTACTTCCGCCTTCGCAAATAGCGGGTTATTCTTTTTCCCCAGACAAAGGCGGCAGGCGGAAGAGTCTTTCAACATTCCTTGTTGTAACACTTGCCACTTCGTGTAGTGGGACCCCCTTTAGCTCGGCTACCTTAAGAGCTACATACCGGACATGTGCGGGCTCATTTCTCTTTCCTCGAAAGGGCTCCGGCGCAAGGAATGGACAGTCAGTCTCTATAAGAAGGTCTTCCAGGGGCAAGGCCTTCACCACTCCCGGTAAAGCCCTTGCATTCTTGAAGGTAAGGGTGCCGGGAATGGATATGTAAAAACCCATGCGGATGAGTTCTCGTGCCATGTCAAGACCGCCGGAATAGCAGTGCATAACAGCGCGGAAAGGCGCACCGTGCTGGCGAAGGATTTTCATCATCTCCCCGTGTGCGTCCCTGTCGTGTATAACAAATGGCATCTCAAGCTCGCGGGCCAGCTTTAGCTGATCCTGAAATGCCTTGACCTGGATTTCCCTGGGAGAATGGAGCTTGGCAAAATCCAGCCCGATTTCACCTATGCCCACTACCCTGTCATCACTGGCCAGGCGAGCCAGCTCATCAGATGTCTCAGGACTCCAATTTTTTGCCTCATGCGGATGAAAGCCAACCGTGGCGAAGATATTGGCATGGGCACTGGCAAGTGAAAGAGTCTGGTTATTCCCCTCCATTCCCATGCCTGCGCCGATGTTTATTATCCTATGGACCCCGGCCTCGCGTGCCCTGCTTAATACCTCGTGAAGATCATCCTTAAACGCTGGAAAGTTAAGGTGGGCGTGGCTGTCGGTCAGGGTGAGCATCTTTTGCGCGGAAGAGTTCAATCCTCGATGAGACGGGGGAAAAGCGAGGTGCCCTTTTTGATTATTGTGCCGGATTTCAACCCGCCCCACTTTGAGCTCTTGTCAATGGTCCGGGCTGTGATCTTCTCTTCCTGACCCAGCCGAATCCACATCTCCTCTGCGGACCCGGGCATGAAAGGGTAAACCAGGATAGCTATCAGCCGGAGAGCCTCAGTCGCATGATATAGCACTGTCTGGAGGCGACCTTTTTTTGATGAGTCCTTGAACAGGGACCACGGCGCGCTCTTGTCTATATATTTATTTGCCATGTTGATGAACTCCCAGATGGATGAAAGGGCACGGTTAAAGGCAAAAATGGAGAGTGCGCTGTCCAGTTCGGCAAAGGTCTTTTCGGCCTTGGCCCGGAGGTCATCATCGAGACCTTCGGCCTCTCTTGGCGATGAGACCCTTCCATTAAGGTATTTATCCATCATTCCTGCGGTTCGGCTAAGGAGGTTTCCGAGGTCGTTTGCAAGGTCCGCGTTTATACGGCCTCTCAGCGCGGTGATGGAGAAATCTCCGTCCAAGCCAAACGGGACTTCCCGGAGAAGGAAGTAGCGAAATGGGTCGAGACCGTATGTATCAATGATCTGATGCGGGTCCACGAAATTTCCAAGGGACTTGGACATTTTCTCGCCCTCGTTTGTCCACCAGCCGTGTGCGAAGATGGCTCTTGGAAGGGGTAGGCCTGCGGATAAGAGAAAGCAGGGCCAGTACACGGCATGATGGCGCAGTATGTCTTTACCGATAAGGTGAACCTGGGCAGGCCAGAAGGTCTGGTATCTTCCGGAGGTGTCCCCGGGATACCCGAGCCCTGATATATAATTGGTCAGAGCATCCACCCAGACATAGGTGACATGCCCGGGTGCTTCCGGAATGGGCACGCCCCAGTCAAAAGTGGTTCGGCTGATGCTCAAGTCCCTCAATCCGCGTTTGACAAAACTCATGATCTCGTTAAAGCGAATATCGGGCTGGATGAATTCCGGGTGAGATTCAAGATGCTGGATCAGCCTATCCTGGTATTTGCCAAGCCGGAAGAAGTAGCTCGGCTCCTTGACCTTCTCCACAGGCCGGTTACACATAGGACACCGGCCATCTTGAAGCTGGGATTCAGTGTAGAATGTCTCGTCATGCACGCAGTACCAGTCCTCGTATTCTCCCAGGTAAACATCCCCTGCGGTAATCATCCTCTCAAGAAAATAGGTCACTGCATTGAGGTGCCGGGGCTCGGTTGTGCGGATGAAGTCGTCGCAGGAGATATTCATCTTGCTCCAGAGATCGCGAAAATGTTGGGCATTCTGATCAGCCAGTTCCTTGGGACTCAGGCCCTTGACTTGCGCGGCGCGCTGAACCTTCTGGCCGTGCTCGTCTGTGCCAGTGAGAAAAAAGACCTCAAGCCCCTTCAGCCTGTAATAGCGGGCAAGCACATCAGCGGCCAGGGTGGTGTAAGCATGCCCGATGTGCGGAACATCATTCACATAATAGATAGGTGTTGTTACATAATAGGTCGAATTCATGATTCCTATTTGCTGTCCTTTTCTTTCTCTTTATCCGCCGCAGTCTGGTTCCTTGCATTAGCGGTAGCAGTCTTCAGGCCTGAAACATCCACTGCCAACTCCGTGCCGTCTTCCAGGATCACCTGGGCCTTTTTTGTAAAGATATTGATGTCTATGATCCTTCCGCGGCCCTTGGGACATAAAACCCACCTTCCCTTCTTTGGCAGGTTTCTTAACATCTCCTCGTAGGTCTCATATTCATATGCCAGGCAACACATGAGACGGCCGCAGACTCCGGAGACCTTGGCCGGATTCATTGCCAGGTTTTGATCCTTGGCCATTCGGACAGAGACCGGGGTGAAATCAGACAGGAATGTGGAACAGCACAAGTAGCGGCCGCAGTTGCCCAGCGCGCCGATCAACTTGGCCTCGTCCCTGACCCCTATCTGCTTCATCTCTATCCGGGTATGAAGCCGATGTGCAAGGTCCTTGACCAGATCCCGGAAGTCCACGCGCTGTTGTGCGGTGTAGTAAAAGATGGCCTTACTGGCGTCATGCAGGTATTCGACACGGATCAGCTTCATATCAAGGTTTCGCTCATGGATTCGATCCTTGCAATGCACGAAGGCCTCTCTTTCACGCTCTCGATTCTTGCGTTGCCTCTCCAGGTCGTTCCAGTTCGCCCGACGGATGATTTTCCTGGTATCTGGCGGGACCTGTTCCGCGGGAACCTCCCTCACAAGCGTCACCACCCTGCCCATTCCCAGGCCCTTATCACTTTCAACCACAACTTTCTCCCCGATATTGAAAAGCAAGGTCCCGGTATCAAAATAATGGGTCTTTCCAGCCACCTTGAATTTGATCCCCACCAGGCGGTGCATGCCCGATGAAGAGGATGATCCTTCGTGGCCGAAGGAATTTTTGCCATTATCCGCTTCATTCATGATTACCTGACCTCTGTTCCGGGCAATTCCTTGAGTGCCATGGTTAAAAACTCCATTGCAAGAAGACGGTTGGCGTTCCCCTCAAGGCGCTTCCGGGTCTCGGAAATGACCGCTAGTTTTTCAAGGATTTTCTCAAGACCAACCCGCCGCGACTCCTCCTGGATCAGGCCTTCCATGTCCACATTCATCCGCGCAGAAACACCGGTTTTATCCCAGAGCAAATCGCGGTAAAAACCAGCAAGCATACCCAGAACCTCTTCCGGGTCTTCACGCAGGTCCGAAAGCTCCCTTGCAAACTCGAATAGCTGACTCGGATTCCCGGGGTTCAATGCCAGGAGTCGCCCCAGAACTCGCTTGCGCACCTCCAGCACGAAAGTCCTGTCCAGCGCCAGGGCCTTCCCCGGACTGCCTTCAGAAAGAGATGCCAGCACTGCCGCGGGTTCTGGTTCAAGGCCCAGTTGTTCCCGGATCATGTCCTCTATCACTGAAAGGGGAAGTGGCTTGAGCCTAATTATCTGCAAGCGCGATACTATGGTTGGCAAAAGCCGCTCCTGGTTAGAGGTGGTCAGGATGAGCACTGTATCCGGCCTCGGTTCCTCCAGGGTTTTAAGCAGGGCATTCATCGAATGAGGGGTCATCCGCTCCGCCTCCGGGATGATGACCACCTTTACACGACCTTCATAAGCCCGATAATGGAGACTGGCGATCAACTCCCGTATCTGATTGATCTTGATACTCCGGGTCTCCCGCTCCACCATGATTACATCCGGGTGGTTAGATGATTCAATCTTGATACAGGATGCGCAAGTCCCGCATGCAGGGTATCGGGCCAGATCGCAGTTCAATGCCTGGGCCAGACTTCTCGCCAGGGTCTTCTTGCCCACTCCGGCCATGCCCACCAGGAGATAACCGTGAGCCACGCGGTTTCGCTCTATCGCCTCCCTGAAGATGGCCCTGGCCTGCTCGTGCCCCCGGATCATCTTTTCTCCTTCTCGCTGAAGACCTCGGCTTCGAAAATTTCTATCACTGTATCCTGGAGTTTCCAGGCATCAGTCGCCAGTCCCGCCTTCATGCATGTGTGTTCGAGAAATGTCTCTCTGTCCCAGCCGTATTCCGTGGCCACCTGGGGCAACAGCACGCCTCGGTTAAACCCTCGCGTGATATATATTCCGTGCTTCCCCACCTCGATCTCGTTCACATCCTTTATCTTGCGTCGCGGGGTTAGCACTGAAATCTCTATCCGGACATCATCCAGTTCTTTAGCATCTAAAGGCGGGAATCGAGGGTCCTGCCAGCCCGCGGCCACCGTCATGTTCTGGATGGTGTTGATCAAAAAACCCTCACCCTCGAAAGTGCCGATGCATCCGCGCAAAGCCCCGCGTTTGTGCAAAGAGACAAAGGCCCCGCGGGAACTCTTAAGTAGCGGTGTTGTGGCCGCATCCTTGCTGAGCCTAGGCTTCTTCCTCTCTCTGGCGTAAAATTCCAAGGCCTCGCGTGCATTTTTCAAAAGGACCTCGCGCTCGCTCTCGGATAAAAACTCATCCTTGCTCATCTAAGGCTCCTTGCTCTTTACTGACGGGATATACAAGGTCGGCATGAGGCCGAAGCGAGGAATGAAAATTTAATGGGTGCTATGCTGATTCATCATCAGGTTTTTTTCTACTATTTGGAAATAAAGAAAGATCAAGACATGCTGAAGCTCTTCTGGCAAACCAGCAATATAATCTCGTTTTCCCTCCAGATTCGGAATCTGGAAGACTTCCTTCAGCACCCGCCTAAGTTCCCCTGCTTTTTCCGAACCCAGATCAGCCAGCTCCTCCCGATTTTTCTCAAATGCCTTCCGGATTCGTTGGTTGTCGAAAAGCAGGTGATTGCCCTTCATGCCCAGACTGAAAATGTATTCCAGGACAGAAGGTTCAGCCTGCATATTATCCAACAAATCTGCCATCCCTGTTCCCTTTTACCAGCCGCCTCTTTTTCCCGTCTTTCTAAATCTTAAGATAGCTTTTCTCCAGCGTATTGTCAAGAATTTTATTTTCTTTGTGCCAGAGAAATTCAACGGCCCGCAAATTAGAGCATCTTCAGGGTTTTAAGTGAATGCGGATGTGAGAGACCGGGCCTTTTACCCCAAGCTCATTCACCGCCCTTGCTCTCAAGGTGTTCTCCCCTGGATGAATCCTCCAGTGATATACCAGGACCGAGCCGTAAAGCCGGTCCAGACTGAGGCCAAGCCCTGCGTGTTGCCAGTCTCCACCATCGGGCTTGATAAGCAGGGCCTTCGCACCCGGCATGTTAGTGCGAAGGCGGCAAACCAGGGTGTTCGGCTCTCGTGTCGCAAAAAGGATCATCTCAACCTGGTTTACGGGAAAGTTGAATTCATTCTCCTCCGTGGTGTAAAGCGAAAAGATTTCCATCCTGCCATCAGTATAATTGTCCTTAAAGCTCAGGTATTCCTGATGCCGGTTCCAGAAATTAAATGACCGGGACAGGTGGTCGTTTCTCAAAGATACGGCAAGGTGGAAATAGTAGGATAGCAGTGTCTCGCGGGTGACTGTTTTTCCTGGAGAATTAGACCGGGAGTCTTTCCCGAATTTGATCTCGATCCTACCTGAATCACCATTTACCAGGCTCTGGTGAATGTCAAGTGCGCTCAGTGGAATTCCATCCTTTTCATAGTCCACGCAGAAATAAGGGTCCATCACCACCCAGCGCATGAATTGATTGGACCATATCTCAACGGTCATGTGGCCATTATCAGGCCGGGCATCTCTCGCTATGGCCAGGTAGCGGGCCTGCCACCCTAGTGAGAGGCACGACTGGACCAGCAGGACCGCGTATTGTGCGCAAAAGCCGCCAGTCCGGCCTGCGCGAATCTCCTTGAGAATGGTAACAGCGTCCCAGACAGGATAGGGATCAGGGATGGAACTCTCCCACTGCCTGCTCACCCAGTCGCGCAAAAGACGCATCTTATCCAGCTCGCTCTTCCCTGAAGAGATAACATCATCCAGCCCTTCCTGGGTCTTGAGCTGGGCAAGCCGGGGATTGAAAATGTCCTGATAATGAAAGGCCAGTGAGCGCCCGGTGATGAGTCCGTTTTGCTCCTCAAGGATAGTCACTCCAGAAGGAAGATTATGAGGACTCTGCGAGCGCGAACCCTGCTTACACCCTGGCGGAATAAAAAGGGCGAGGATCAAAGCGATCCCCAGGATTTCCGTCCACTTTTTCATCCGCGCTCCTGAATTGAAAAATTCATGAATCCATCCTACCAGTAATTCAATTTCCGAACAAGCCTTCGGATCATTCGGCAATGGCGAGAAACGGCGCGGCAAGTTTTGAGAAGCAATGCCTTCAGTGGCCCGGCATTGCGCCTCTTCAGGCCAGGGCATCCTACATGAAAGCCATTTGACTTTTCAGCGCTCTGGGCTAGACTTTTAGCCATGTCCGAACCCCAGGAAATTCCCGCGGCTTCCCCCGGGAAGGGCCGAAGAGTCATCCGTCATGTTCTGCTCTGGCTTTTCGTGGTTCTGATCTTTTACTTCATTTTCCGCCGTGTGCCGGTGGACGAGGTTATCCGGGCTTTCAAGCTGATGAATCCGTGGCGCTTCTTCCCCATAGTGATCACCTTTGTTGCAATACAAATCGCCTTTGACTCCTATACCCATTACTGGGTCTTTAAGCGGTTCGATGTGCGGATGAGTTATCGCGAGGTCTTTGAGGCCAGGGCCGCAAGCACCCTGCTGGCTGGTCTTGGATTCTTCTACGGCCAGGGCGGCATGGCATATCTAGTAAACAAGAAAACCGGGAAGCCTATAACCGAAGTCATCGGCTGTCTCTTTTTTCTCTTTTTCAACACCTACCACACCATCCTGATAATGCCCACCTTCGGCCTGCTATTCTTCCTGGATTACTTCAAGCAGGACCTCGCAGGAACGCAGGAATTGAGGTTCCTCATTATACTGCTGGCCGTTACCTGGCCGGTATTCTTTCTCTCTCTGGCATTCTGGTCCAGAGAGTGGAAATTCTGGCCCCGCAATCGGCTGAAACACGGAATGTTTCATGCCTTTCATCAAGCCCGGTTCAGGGATTACGCCACGGTCATGTTCCTGCGCATGGTCATCACCCTCTTCTGGATCATCATGGTCCGAGCCGCCATGCCGGCACTTGGTCTTGAAATTCCCCTGGGAACAATTTTCGCTTTCCTGCCTCTTGTCCAGCTTGCCGGAGCAATCCCCACACCGGGAAGACTCGGAACTTCCGAGGCTGTATGGCTCCTTGTTTTCCATAATCTGGCTCCGGCTCCTCTTTTGGTCGCCATGAGTCTTGCCTGGATGCAAAGTGTGAACATAATACGCGGGACAGTCGGATTATTCTTTGTCCGCCATTTTACAAAAGATTAAAAAAATGCCTGGGCGAACAAGTAAAACTCCCGCCCAAGCAAAATTTGCTCGCGCATTTGCATTGAAAATTCTCCGGAGAGTGCAAAAGCAAGGGGCTTTTGCCAGCCGACTGTTGGACCAGACCATCTCCCGGAACAGAATGGACGACCGTGATCGCGGCCTGCTTTATGAACTTGTGATGGGAACTCTGCGCTGGCAGGGAAAGCTGGATTATGCGCTTGAGCAGGTTGCTGACAGGCCCCCGAGCAAAATGGACCCAACGACCCGGTGCATCCTACGGCTGGGCGCGTATCAGCTACTCGAGATGCAAAAAATCCCTGACCGGGCCGCAGTCAATGAAACCGTGAACCTCTCTGCAGAATACGCCCGCGGCTTCATAAACCGAATCCTGCGCGACCTTGCCCGTAAAAAGCACAACCTGGAATGGCCCGGCAATGAAGCAAACCCTGCGGAAAGAATTTCCATCATCCATTCGCATCCGCGCTGGCTTGTGGAGCGCCTGCTTTCTGAATGGAGCAAATCCGAAGGATCCGGAGGACAAGAGACCGAGGCCTTCTGCGCGGCGAACCAGGAGGTCGCGCCACTGACCCTGCGCGTGAATACCATTCGCACCGATCGGGATACCCTTATCTCTCTCTTTGCTAACCACGGCATTCCGAGCCGGCCAGGGGCTCTCTCACCCATGTCCGTCATCATCAAAAGCCCGATTCCTCCAAAGAACCTCCCAGGATTCAAGCAGGGCCTGTTCGCTGTCCAGGACGAGGCCAGCCAGCTCGTGGGAATGCTTCCAGGTGCAGTACCTGGGGAAAGGGTGCTTGATGCATGCGCCGCCCCGGGCACAAAGTCGCTTGAGCTCTTTCAGATGATGGGAAAAAAAGGAATGCTCACAGCCGCTGACATCCACCCCGGGCGGCTTAAACTGCTTACAAGGGAAGCCCGGAGACTGGGGCTTTCCGGGGTCAAACTCCAGGTCGCGGACCTGACAAAGCCCTTTAGCGTTGAGGGCGAAAAGAAAAGCATCCTATTTGACCGCATCCTGGTTGACGCGCCGTGCACCGGGCTCGGCACTCTGCGCAGGCATCCTGAGATAAAGTGGAACCGCAGTCCGGAGGACATGGAAAAGCTGGCTCGAACACAGAAGCAGATTGTAAGTAATCTTACAGAATATTTAAGGCCGGAGGGGGTGCTGGTCTATTCCACATGCACCTTGCTTCACGAGGAGAACGAGGATGTAATTGAGGGGCTTATTAGTAAAGCTGGGTTCATGCTTGAGGATGCCGCACAATATCTCCCTGCCACTGCTCTTCCCGCTGTCTCGGCAAAGGTCCTGCGCACCCTGCCCCATTGCCACGGCACCGACGGCTTCACGGCATTCCGCCTGCGAAAACTATGACAATGATGTAAAAGCCTTTTCACCACCGCCACTTATTCTCCCTCTTGATAAATCCAACCGGAAATTTTAAAAAAGATTTTAACAAAAATTTCTGTATTTATTCTTTGCGAACTTTGCGTCCCCTTCAGGTCTGGAGGATTTGCGGTGATAATATGTTCCTCATTCCTTCAAGACTTGTTCCCATGCGGCTATTTCCGAGGTCTTGAGAAAGAAACGCTGGACATTCTCACTTCCTCCGGATCCTTCGGAGAAATATATTTCAAGAACTCTTGCGCCCGCCATAACCTTTTTATATGAATAGCGGTCTTGAAGAGACCTCTTTACCTCCACCCGCTCGATCCGATCAAGCGGTATCTCGCCTGAGATATCAAGGATCAAAGAACGATAGATGACCCGGTCGTGACAAAGCGCCACTATTCCCGGAACGCGACTCGCCTTGTGGATAGCAGTGCACTTGCTCAAGAGCCTTGGCTCACCTCCGCACATGGCAAAAAGGTCTTCTCGTATCCTTTTGCCTCGCTCCCTCAGCCTCCTCAAATAGAAAACGACAAGAATAACAATGATCAACACGATGATCGCGATCAAAAGTATCGTTGGTGTTACTCCAAAAGCCAAATTCTACTCCCCTTCCCTATTCCAACCCTTGATAAAAAACTCTGATCATTGCAGTTAAAATATATTCCAGGCATCGCTTATCCGTTGAATATCTTCTTTGCGTTCTTTGCGCCTTTGTGGTTGTAGTCTCCTCCAGGGTTTCTTGACACATGGTGCTAGCATAAATATACTGAACCCCTGGTTTTCAAGCAATGAAAAAAAGACTTATCAAAGGCAATGAGGCTATTGCAATGGCCGCGGTGGATGCCGGGTGCCGTTATTATTTCGGGTATCCCATAACTCCGCAGAGCGACCTCCCGGAATATCTCTCACGGGTGTTTCCCAAAATCGGGGGCACATTCCTGCAGGCCGAGAGCGAGCTCGGTGCGATCAACATGGTACTTGGCGCCGCGGCTGCAGGAGCGCGCGTGATGACCTCATCCTCCGGACCCGGGATCTCGCTCATGCAGGAAGGCATCAGCTACATGTGTGGCTCCGAGGTCCCGGCCGTAATCGTGAATGTTCAGAGGAGTGGCCCTGGGCTGGGGGGTATCTCTCCGAGCCAGGGGGATTATTTCCAGGCCACAAGAGGCGGCGGGCACGGTGATTACCGCACACCGGTCTTGGCGCCGCACTCTGTCCAGGAGATGTGGGACCTGACATTTCTTGCCTTTGATCTGGCGGACAGGTATCGGACGCCTGTCGTGATACTTGCTGACGGGATGCTCGGACAGATGAAAGAGCCATTGGACACGCGTGTGCCGGATGGATTCGAGATTCCGGAAAAGGACTGGAAGCTTGACGGGTGTGAGGGCCGGGATCAAAGGGTTCTCAAGTCATTATACCTGGGGCCTCGCGAGTTGGAGGAGCACTGCTGGAAGCTCTGGCAGAAGATGGAGGACATGAAGAAGCGCGAGGTGCGCTGGGAGGGGGTTATGCTGGATGATGCGGAGCTCCTGGTGGTGGCCTTCGGCAGTCCTGCAAGGATAGCAAAGACATCGGTGCGTGAGGCCAGGAAGGAAGGCCGCAAGGTCGGCCTGCTGAGGCCCATCACACTGTTCCCTTTTCCGGAAAAGATAATCGAGAGCCTTGCCGAGAGGGTGAAGGCCATCCTGGTGGTGGAGTTGAACACGGGGCAGATGCTGGATGATGTGAAGATGTCAGCGGGCAAGAATATTCCGATCAAATTCTTCGGCCGGCCCCCTGGCACGGATTCCCTTCCATCGCCTCTGGACATACTGGACGAGATTCGCGAGGTGTACCCTGCTTGAGTTGATCGAGGTTGCTGGATGAGCGAGGATAGAAAGTTACTCAACCCGAGACCGAGGTCCCTGGTAGATAGGCCCACACATTTTTGTCCGGGTTGCAATCACGGGATCATCCATCGGCTGGTGGCTGAGGCGATTGACTATTTCGGGGTCCGGGAGAGAACAATCGGTGTAGCAGGCGTGGGATGCGGGGTGTTCCTTTACAGCTATATTGACACGGATGTTGTCGAGGCGCCGCATGGGAGAGCGCCCGCAGTGGCCACCGGCCTTAAGCGCGTGATGAAGGACCGGGTGGTATACACATATCAGGGGGACGGCGATCTTGCCGCAATCGGGACAGGGGAGATCATCCATGCCGCGAACCGTGGCGAGCCCATCACGATCATCTTCATCAATAATACAAACTACGGGATGACCGGCGGTCAGATGGCTCCGACCACCTTGCTCGGACAGAAGACAAGCACCACTCCATACGGAAGGGACTTTCATCAGGCCGGCTATCCTATCCGGATGACGGAGATAGTTGCAGGGCTGGAGGGCCCGAGTTTTGTAGCGCGGGCCGCGGTGGACAAGCCCGCGAACCTGAGAAGGGCTCGCAAGCTGATCCGGCAGGCCTTTGCGGCCCAGATAGAGCAAAAAGGGTTCGGTTTTATTGAACTGCTCAGCGCTTGTCCCACGGACTGGGGGCTCAAGCCCCGGGATGCCCTGAAGCGAGTGGAGGATGAGTTGATTCCTTATTATCCTCTGGGTGTTTTCAAGGAAAGGAAGGAAGCGGATCATCTCTAAGAGAAGCGGGAAGGCTCACCATGTATCATGATGTGGTAATGGCCGGGTTCGGGGGCCAGGGGATTCTGCTTGTCGGGAACCTGCTTGCCGAGGCCGCGATGGAGCAGGGACATCATGTAACATTCCTTCCAGCCTATGGTGTGGAGATGCGCGGCGGCAGTGCCAACTGCACAGTGGTGATCTCGGACGATGACATAGGTTCTCCCGCGGTGGGTGCGCCCCAGGCCGCTATCTTGATGAGCGTTCAGGCGCTCGAGAAGTTCGAGCCGCGCATCAAGCCGGGTGGAATTCTCATTCTCAATACCTCGCTTGTTCCCGATGAATTGGTTGAGCGAAAAGATATAGATCTCTTCGCGGTTCCTCTTAACCAGATTGCACTTTCTGTGGATTCCACGAGGCTTGCGAACATGGTGGCGCTAGGGATATATCTTGAGAAGACAAAGGTGGTGGGTCTGGAGAGTATAGCAAAGGGGTTCGAAGAACTGCTTTCGGAGAAGAACAAGCGGTTCATACCGAAGAATATCGAAGCGATAAAGAAGGGCATGGCATTGGCCAAGGGAAGATAAGGAGGATTCGCGAATGACAGGACGCGAGGAGATCAGGGTAGGAGAGAAAATCAAACAGGTTCGCGAGGATCAGGCGATCAGCCTGGAGGACATGGCAAAGAGAACAGGGATAAGCGCTTCCGTGCTCTCGCAGATGGAGAACCATCTAATCTCGCCTCCGCTCGGCACCTTGATCAAGATCGCCCGGGCACTGAATGTGAAGGTCGGGGACTTCCTGCGGGAGAATCCCGAAGATCCCTTTTGCCTGGTCCGTGTGGCGGATCGAAAAAAAGTCTCGCGCTTTGCCTCAAAGGACGGCGTGAATTACGGCTATTCATACGAGTCGCTAGGGTACGATAAAAAAGACCGGCACATGGAGCCATTCGTGGTGACTCTTACTCCGGCAACCCTGGGCCAGCCTGAGCCTTCAAAGCACGCCGGAGAGGAATTCATATATGTCCTGGAGGGACAGGTCGAGATCATACTTGCGGACCATACCGACATCCTCAACCCCCATGACTCAATCTACTACGATGCCACCATCCCCCACCGTGTCGCCTGCCATAACTGCGACCAGGCAAAGATAGTCGCAGTCATATGGGCGCCGGAAGGCTGACGCTACCACAAAAAAGCTCTATTCACCGCAAAGGCGCAAAGGACACAAAGAAGAAAGTAAAGAATTCGACACTTCCACAATTCCCAATTCCGCAATTCCGGGGACAGGGACTTATTTGTTTTTTGGGTTTTTCAGACGGATGGCTACGGAGCGAGCGTGCGCGTCTAGTCCTTCGAGTAGTGCGAATCTCTGGGCATGGGGTGCGACCTCTTTGAAGGCGGCACGGGTAAATGATGTAATGCTCTGCGTTTTGATGAATTCATCCACTCCGAGTGGAGATGCGAATGAAGCTCGGCCTGCTGTTGGCAGGACATGGTTTGGTCCGGCCAGATAGTCTCCGAGCGGCACGGGCGAGTATGGTCCGAGGAACACACTGGAGGCATTGTAGACCCTCTTGAGGAATTCCCTGGGTCTCCTGGTATGTATTTCCAGGTGTTCCGGGGCGATGCGGTTTACGAGATCAGCGGCCTCTTTGAGACCTCCGCAAACGATGATGCGCATGTTGCGACGAAATGCCATCTGGAGCATTGTCATCCTGGATAAAACCTTTGCCTGGCGGCGGAGCTCCTGGATGAGCTTGCCTGCATAATCCTTGCTTGTGGTAATCAGGATGGCCACGCTGTCCACGCCGTGCTCGGCCTGTGAAAGCAGGTCTGATGCCGCGAATGGAGCAGGCACGGTCCCGTCTCCCACAATGACCACCTCGCTTGGCCCGGCAAGTGTATCAATGTCCACCAGTCCACGCTGAAAGGCAAACAGCTTGGCCGCGTTCACCCAGATGTTTCCTGGCCCCACAATCTTTTCCACCCGCGGGATGGACTCTGTTCCCAGTGCCATGGCCGCGATCCCCTGTACCCCGCCGACCTTATAAATCTCCTTAACCCCTGCGAGCTCAGCCGCGGCGAGAATATGCGGAGAGGTCTCCCCTCCGGGCCATGGCGAGATCATGACAAGCTCCTTGACGCCCGCCAGCCGAGCCGGTATAGCTGTCATGAGCACTGTGGACGCGAGCGGCGCTGTTCCCGCAGGTATGCAAAGCCCTACCCTGCGTAAAGGGATGATCCTTTGCTCAAGCACTGCTCCAGCGCTGTCCTTAATGCGGAATCCTTCTCTGATTTGATGCTTATGAAAATTTCTTATTCGCAAGGCCGCGAACCGGAGGGTATGGATATCCTCCTTGGGTACAAGCTTCTGCGCTTTGTTCAGCTCTTCCCCGGATACCCTGACTGTCTGGCCGTTTATCCGATGCTGGTCAAAGCGGCGGGTGTAGAGAAACAAGGTTTTATCTCGACGCCTGGTAATGTGTTTGAATATCTGCACCACTGTTTGCTGAACCCTGGGCGGGATTGTGAGGAGTTTCTGGTGGAGCTTTTTGAACTCTGTTTCGAAATCAGGGTCTTTTGTATTCAATATTAACATTATATTTGCTCCTGCACGCGTTGAATCTTTGCACCGAGTTTGTTGAGTTTTTTCTCGAGGTCCTCGTATCCTCTATCAAGGTGATATATCCTGGTCACTTCAGTGGTTCCTTGGGCCACCATTCCAGCAAGGACCAGAGATGCACTGGCCCGGAGGTCTGTTGCCATGACCTTTGCTCCTGAGAGCGATGATACACCGTGAACCAGAGCGCTGTGTGCTTCGATCTTGATGTCCGCGCCCATACGCTGAAGCTCGAGCACATGCATGAATCGGTTTTCAAACACGGTCTCGGTTATAACGGAGAGACCTCCGGGAACCAGGCACATCAGGGCCATGAACTGCGCCTGCATATCAGTGGGGAACCCGGGGTAGGCTTGAGTCTTGATGTCCACGCTGACAAGCGGCCCTGTGCGCCGGACACTTAATCCGGCATTGATCTCGCTGATCTGGACTCCGGCTTCCCTCAGCTTGTCCACAACTGCATGGAGATGTTCGATGCGGGCCTTTTTGATGATGAGCTCACCGCCTATGATCGCGGCCGCGATGAGAAATGTTCCAGCCTCAATCCGATCCGGCATGATCTCATGCGAGATCGGCTTCAGGTCCTTTATGCCCTCGATGATGAGCCTTTCAGTGCCAGCGCCGCTGATCCGGGCGCCCATGCTACCTAGCACCTGGGCAAGCTCGGTAACCTCTGGTTCCATGGCCGCGTTGGAAAGCACAGTGGTGCCCTCGGCGAGCACCGCGGCCATAAGCAGGTTTTCCGTGCCGGTAACAGTGGATGTATCAAAATGTATCTCCCTGCCTCTCAACTTTTTAGCCCTAGCTTTTATGTAGCCATGCTCCACCTGTATCCTGGCACCAAGTGCCTCCAGGCCTTTGAGGTGAAGATTCACCGGCCGGGCCCCGATCGCACATCCCCCTGGTAGGGAGACCTCGGCCTGTCCATTGCGTGCGAGAAGAGGCCCCAATACCAGGATGGATGCTCGCATGGTCTTGACCATCTCATAGGGAGCGGTTGTATTATCCAGATTATCAGTATTCACGGCCAGGATATTTTCGGATGAAAGTCTTGAATCATCCACTTCTGCGCCCAGGTTCCTGAGCAAATGCACCGTTGTTTTGACATCAAGGAGTTTCGGAACATTGGAGAGTTGGTGTTGGCCTGGTGCGAGGATTGTTGCGGCAAGGAGAGGCAGTGCGGAATTCTTCGCACCACTAACCGTGACCTCGCCCCGCAGGGGATGCCCTCCTTCTATGATGAACTTATCCATTTTTGCAAACCCGGTCCTGGTTCATGCCTTGCATCTGTCAAGGATCACCCGGCCCCATATAAAGCGGTCCGGGCGGGAGGCGAAAGTGAGAGGATCTAGGTCTCATTGAATTCATCGAGGTATTCTTTTGGGCTGATAATGCCCTTTTTGGCAAGGAGTCGGAGCAGGGCTTTAAGCTCCCGGGTGAGTTGAGGTGCATCAGGTTGCGCCGTGGTTTCCGGCTGGATTTCCATGTCGCTCTCGGTCGTGATCGGGGGCGAGGCCACGCCATATTGAGAGGAATCGCGGATGATCTCCACGCTTTCTTCCTCGGCCTTGCCGGTGCCCAGGTCTACATCGGGCTGATACCTGTAAGCACCTTTCCCGTCTTGCTCATACCAGTATTCCCGGAGCACCTGCCGGATGGTGGACTCCAGTGCCAGACAGGGTTCGACCTTGTATCCTGTGCGAAATCTTATTTCATCCTGCGCCTCGACATTGGTCGGGTCAGCCATTGCGAGCACAATGATGTTCCCGCTCATGGTGCGACGCGTGGCGACTGGAAAGACCTGGTATTTTTCGGTCAGATCCTTTGGCACTAATTTGATAACCGCCTCGGGGATAGTGCTTTTAGTGAAATCCAATGCCGGGATATTGAGCTGTGAAGACAAGGCCCTGAAAAAGGTTTTCTCATCAATGTGGCGCCTTTCCAGGAGCATGGTTCCGAGCCGGCCCCCGTAGCGCTTTTGATCCTCTAAAGCTTCCTTCAACTGCCCTGGTGTGATTGCACCGGCATCAACGAGGATTTGTCCCAGCTTGCGGCGGTCTGCCACGGCTCATTCCTTTATCGGCTCGGTAAGAGTTCCTCTACGCCACTGCTGATAGTGCTTGTTGCAGAAGCCCTTGCTCCTGTGTTTGTTGGGACATCCCTTGACCTTGCATCCTTTTTCCCTGACCCTGTTTCGCTCTTTGGCCCTGGTGTCTGGAACCTTTTTCTTAGTCGGCCTGGAGGTGGCGGGTTCCATCGGCGCTGAACTTGCAGGAGGTGCAGGGGCTTGAGGAGTAACAGGCTGGACCTGTGTTTGGACAGCACGTGTCTCTTTGTCCTGGCCCTGTTTATAAAAGCGATAAAATAACCAGAGCACCAATAGCCAGAGCACAACATATGTGCTGACAGAAAGGTTACGCATGGTCCAGATAAAGTCGCTCTCGCGTTCTATGCCAGAGGTGAGTTCCTTTAGAGCGGACAGCGATGATCGGCTTGCATAAATGCGCGGCTCGATCCTGTTTACCTCGTTTTCCATCTGGTCCAGTTCAAGCTGGATGGAGTGGAGGGATTTCTTCATGCTCTCCTGGTGCTCATCCAGTGCCTTGACCTGCTCTTCCAGAAGCTGTATCTGCATCTGGATAAGCTCTTCCTTGTCTTCCCGGGAACTCCGGCAACCAAAAAGAAGAAGAATCAAGACCATTGTCACTATCCCGATAAAAAATCTCTTTTGCATCGGACATCCCTCTCTTGATACAAGAAAATACTTGATGCTCTCTTTATATAGGAATCACTGAAACAAGTCAAATCTCCAAGGACATTATCATATATGAAATTCAATTCAGCACACCTGCATCATCCGGGTTTGATCAAGGCCTGGTTAGGTTATCTTCGATCAAGTATTGCCTGGATCACTGCTGTCATGCCGGTCTTTATTTCAGCCGCGTTTGCCTCGTCCCTATCCAGGTGCATGTTCAATTTGAAATCCGGATTGAGCCTGACCATGACATCATCTAAGATCAAGGATCGTTTTCCTTCTACCCTGATCCTTACCATGTCGCTATCTCTCAGACCGAGTAAAAGCGCATCTTCCGGACTCATGTGAATATGTGACAGGGGCCGGATCACACCCTGTGGTATTATCAGCTTTCCTGCGTGGCCTTCCATGGTTATGCCGGGAGTCCTGTCAAGCTGGCCAGAGGGCCTGACCGGTGGGTCAATGCCGAGCTTGAACCCCTCTATAATCGAGAGCTCCACCTGGCTCTGCTTTCTCAAAGGCCCGAAGATGCTAACCCCCTCCACCCTGCCTTTTGGTCCAACCAGGTTCACGGTCTCATTGCAGACAAATTGTCCGGGCTGGGACAGCCATGATTGAAAGGTCAGTTCATATCCGGAGCCAAAGAGCATATCAGCATCAGCCCGACAGAGGTGCACATGATGCCCGGACACATCAATGGGAATGGGCATGTCATCCCAGTTCCTCATCACAGACTCAGCCAGGTCCCGGAAAGCAAGAGTCCGTATGGCCTCACGCGCTATCATCCTCTCCTCGTCCGTGGGAACAATCAGGACCTTAACATGTGAATCCTCATCCGAGATGTCCTTTATCTCTCCGCTCAGAGGAGCCGCAGTCCGGTTTTTGCTCTCGTGAAGTAATATTCCCATATAATCCATATCCTGGCAGGCCCTTGCTCTCACGCCTGCGCTTCCCTCGCCGATGCCTCCTGTGAAGATCAGTGCATCCAGCCCTCCCATGGCCGATGCATATGAACCGATATATTTCTTGAGCCGATAGCAGAAGAGCTGTTTTGCAAGCAAAGCCCGTGGGTCGCCCTTCCCTGCCGCGCTCTCAATTTCCCGGAGGTCGTTTGATATGCCGGAGACTCCTTTCAGGCCGCTCTGCCGGTTGAGAAGGTCATCAGTCTCTTCCGCTGAAAGACCGATGTTCCGCTGGATGTAGAGGATAATTGCGGGGTCAAGGTCTCCGGAGCGAGTGCCCATCAGCAGGCCCTCGGTAGGAGTCATGCCCATGCTCGTGTCCACGGATTGACCGTGGTCAATGGCGCAGATAGAGGCGCCGTTCCCCAGGTGGCAGGTGATGAGCTTCAAGTCCGAGAAAGGCTTTTTCAAGAACTCCGCGGCCCTGAGCGCTACATACTGATGCGAGGTCCCGTGAAAACCATAGCGCCGTATGCCATGGTCATGGTAATACTCAAAAGGCAGGCCGTAAACACGGGCATGTGTCGGCATATTATGATGAAAAGCCGTATCAAACACGGCCACCTGGCGTGTATCTGGAATGACCCTCATGCTCTCCTTGATGCCCATCACATTGACCGGGTTGTGCAGAGGTGCCAGATGCGACAGCTCCGATATTTCATCCAGAATTTTTTCCGTAACCAGTATGGCCTGGTGATACCTGTCGCCCCCGTGAACCACCCGGTGAGCGACCACGCATATCTCGCCAAGGTCCTTGATCACACCATGTTCCGGATCAGTAAGAAGATTGACCATTGACTCAAAGGCTGAGCCATGGTCTCCTTTTTCAAGCTCAAGACCGAGCTTTCCCTTTTCCGAGATATACTGATGCCGGGTTCCTTGCTCCCCGATCCTCTCAATCAGGCCGCGAGCATTGTTTTCAGGATTATCGGTATCAAAGAATTTATACTTCAGCGAGGAGCTTCCGCAGTTTATCACCAGAAGTTTTATTGGCCTTGAGGTTTGAAGATTGAGACCGTATGGGTCCGGATGCCGCGTCCAGGAATCTTTCACCCTGCATTGCTCATCCTCATCCTGGTCCCGGCTCCGAATTCCCTCCGTGATAGTCTTTGCAATAAGCCGAACCGCATCCGGATCGGTCGCAAGATGTGCCGCAAAGACCTCCAGCGGAACCAGAAGCACTTTGCAGGGCTCATCCGCGATAACATAAGCGCTGGCAGGCTCACCGGTCATCAAGGCCATCTCGCCGAAAAAGTCGCGTTGATTAAGCCAGCCCAGCCTGATCCTTCCCTTGTCAGGATCATCCACAACAACCTGGGCCCGGCCATTGAGCATTATCCCGATAAATCTTCCGGGTTGCCCGAACTCAACGATCACCTCGCCTGAGGCATAGCTCTCCTCTTGAGACTCCGCGATCAGACGGGAAAGATTCTCTCGATCAAAGCCCTTGAAAAAAGGCAGGTTACTGATGAACTCTTCCATAATGATCCCTTTATTCATTTAACCACCAGAACACCAAGATCAAAATATCATCTGTAAGAGACTAATCCACATCCCCGATCAGGTATTGGATCAAAGCTATCGCCGCGGCGCCTGCGGTTTCGGCACGGAGGATTCTCGGTCCGAGGCTGATCGCATGATAGCCTGAATCAATGGCAAGTCTTTCCTCGTCATCCTCAAGCCCTCCCTCAGGGCCGGAGATAATCACCAATTCCTTTATTCTTTCCTTTTCATCGAAAATCCTGCTGATCCCGGATTCTCCTTTTTTCGGAGAAAGTATGAGCTTCAAACCTGGCCGATCTTCTGCAAGAAACTCAGCCAGGTTCCTCGGGGCATCAATCTCCGGCACCTTGACTCTGCCGCTTTGTGCCGCGGCCCTCTCAAGAATTTTATCCCACCGTCTCATTTTGCCGGTAAGGTCGGCCTTCCTGGTCTTGACCACAGTGCGTCTGGTGATAAGCGGGATAAAGCATGCACACCCCAGCTCGGTGCATGATGTGAGTATCCGGTCAAAGTTGTCTTCCTTGATCAGGGCCTGGGCCAGGGTGATGCGGAGCGGGGACTCGGTTTCCGGCTTGATTGAGCCTAATATCCGGGCGGTCATGCGCCTGGGCTTTGAGTCAACTATCCGGGCCTCGTATTCACTGCCGGACCCGTCAAATATCCTGATCATTGCGCCCGGTCCGAGTCTCAGCACATGCCGGAGGTGATGAACATTGTCCGGGTCTATATCAGCCCATGCTGAATCTTTATCTCCTCCAGATCCTTCGGAAATATGAACCCGGCTGGCCTTGAGAAAAATCCTGTGTCTGGGCTCGGTCATCTTCCCCGGATCCTTCAGACCTTCTCCATAAGCAGGGTTATCCAGGCTTGATCCTCAAAGCGGCCTTTCAGGATGAAACCCTGATTGAGATAAACATAGAGCAAGTCTTCTTCCTGGTCTTTAAGAATGCCAGCCAAGACAAGTTTTGCTTTATTTTGCAGGAGGTTATGGAAAAAATCTAGAATCCGGGTTAGCTCCCGTAAAAACAGGTTGGCTATGATCAGGTCAAACTTTTTCCACCCTGGCCTTATGCCTGTGTCCGCCCTCATTCTCTTCAGCCTGACCCTGGATGAAAGCCGGTTTAGTTTAAGATTCTCATCCGCTGTCCTGACCGCTTCCGGGTCCACATCTATGGCAACAACCCTGCTGGCCCCGAGCCTTGCCGCGGCCATTGCCAGGATACCTGTTCCGGTGCCGACATCAAGGACAGAGTTGCAGGTTAAAGGCACCAGGAACTCAACCAGATCCAGGCATCGCCTAGTCGTGGCATGAATCCCGGTGCCAAATGCCATGCCAGGGTCCAGCTTGATGACTATTTCTCCATATCCTTCGGACATTCCTTTTTGCTCTGCCTCTTTCGGTGGTTCGGGTACTCCAGATCCTTCTTCGAACCAGGTGGGCACTATCCAGATGCGGGAGGTTACCTGGGAGGCTTTGAGAGATTTTCTCCATTCGCGAAGCCAGTCCTTTTCAATGAATTCCCTGGTCTCAAGCTCACCTAATGAGCCACTGGGCCACAGCTCGCGCAGACTCTTGAGGAATGCCTGTATCTTTTCCAGGCTCGCTTGCAGGTTCCTGTCTTTGGGAATAAATAATGTAATGACCTCTATATCTTTCCGTTTTTCAGGGTCTTCCGAGAAGATCGAGCCAGCCGCGCCCAAGCCGCAGATAAAGTCAGAAAAGGCGTCCAGGGCAGGCACTGGCCCGGACAGGCATAGCTGGAGCCACTCAGCCTCTTGCCGCGGCGAAGAAAAATTCTTCTCTGCCATCCTGGTCATGGATTCAGGGGGTCGCTTCTATCTCAAGCAGGTATTCCTCAACAGCCCCGGCCGCACTACACCCGTCGCCCACTGCGGTAACGATCTGGAGGGCAGGCTTTCCCCGGACATCTCCTGCCGCGAAGACTCCCGGGACAGAGGTGCGCGTGTCCTCGCCCGCCCGGATATAGCCATCCTCGGTCAGGTCCAAAAGCCCTTTGAGAAACTCAATATTCGGCTTTATGCCCACATAGATAAAAACCCCCTCAACAGCCAATTCTGAAGGCTCGCCGGTCTTCTTGTTCAAGAGCTTGAGCTTCTCCACCTGCTTTTGTCCCTCGATGGCCTCGGCAACGGTATCCCAGACCATGTGTATGTTCGGGCTCTTAAACGCCATTTCCTGGAGTGCCTTGACTGCGCGGAGCTGGTCGCGGCGGTGAATGATATATACCTCGCTCGCCAGCTTGCCAAGGTAGAGCGCAGACTGAACCGCGGCATTCCCTCCGCCAATAACCGCCACTCGCTGATTCCGGAAAAAGTTCCCGTCGCACGTGGCACAATATGAAACCCCGCCTCCGATCAGCCTGCCCTCCCCCGGAACTCCCAGTTTTCTATACTGACACCCTGTGGCCACTATAACAGCCGATGCCTCAATAGCCCCCTTATCCGTATTCACCTCTTTAACCTTGTCCTTGATACCCAGCCCATTCACCGTTGTCTGAATGAATTCCACGCCCAGTCTCTTTGCCTGATCATCCATGCGCTGAGAAAGTTCCGAGCCAGAAATGCCCTCTGGAAAACCAGGGTAGTTCTCAATCCAGCCCCCGACAAACATATTGCCTCCGGCCACTCCCCGCTCTATCACCAGGCAGGACAGACCCGCACGCCTGGCATAGATCGAGGCGGTCAAACCAGCAGGCCCGGCACCAATAAT
Organism: uncultured bacterium; assembly: GCA_964580655.1. Classification (GTDB taxonomy): domain Bacteria; phylum RBG-13-61-14; class RBG-13-61-14; order RBG-13-61-14; family CAZOMR01; genus CAZOMR01. The sequence goes on along the minus strand of CAZOMR010000015.1, from coordinate 113 downwards.
TATTACCTGATACCTCTTATTATCAACCATATTTTTATCCCTCCTACCTAAGATTATAAGGCCCGAATCATTTACAGTCAATCACTCTGCCATGGCACAGCGATTCCGCAAGC
>CAZOMR010000014.1:0-26195 GCA_964580655.1 uncultured bacterium | reverse complement strand
CACCTCTCCGGCCGCCTGGAGGAATTCTGGGAGCAAAAAGCCGCCAACGGCTAAACCCCTCTTTAATGTCGCAGGCCCAGGGGGTGAAAACCTGAATATTGTTTGCAATATGCCTCATGCTGTGCTAAAATTACTCTGACTATGGCACGGAAAAGAATCGGTGCAGTGCTTGAAGAGAAAGGTCTGATCAATGAATTTCAGCTTGTAGCGGCCCTGAGCCATCAGCGCAAATGGAAGACCAAGTTGGGCAAAAGCTTGATGGAGTTGGGCTACCTGGAAGAAAAAGACCTCTATGAAGTGCTGGGCGAGCAACTCGGGATTGAGTTGGTTGATCTCAAGAAAAAAAAGATACCTTCGGAAGTCCTGGGCCTGCTTTCTCGCGAGCAGGGCCGCGCCTATCTCACTGTGCCCGTGGAGCAGGATGGCGACACCCTGGTTATGGCGGTTGCAGAACCGGACAGACCCGAATTACAAGAGGAACTGGAAAAGATAACGGGTCAGTCAGTCCGGCTTGTGCTGGCAACTGAGAGCGATATTGATGCCAGGATACGGAAGCTCCCGGAGAAGGTCTCGGTTGCAGTAGTCCAGCCGGTGAAGAAGGCATTCCGCCGAAACCAGGATGGGGACATCCAGCCGATGGAGGAAGAGGCTGTTGAGCCGAGTCCTCCTGCGCCAAATCAGATGCCTTCCGCGGAGGTCCCTGAAGTTTCAAATGAGGCTGGTGGAGAAAAAATCAAGGCGGTTCCTCTTGAAGCAGAGGGATCGGAAGAGCTTCCGTCAATCGTCCCGGAGCCGATTGAAGGGGAGATTTCATCTTCGCAAGCTGAAGAACCCGAGGTGCCTTCCGAAGTCCCAGCGCCTGATATAACCGCGGCTGAGGAGTCACCCCCGGTCGAGCCTGAGCAGGGACCCCCATCGGCTGAAGAACCCGAGGTGCCCTCCGAAGTCCCAGCGCTTGATATAACCGCGGCTGAGGAGTCTCCCCCGGTCGAGCCTGAGCAGGGACCCCCATCGGCTGAAGAACCCGAGGTGCCCTCCGAAGTCCCAGCGCTTGATATAACCGCGGCTGAGGAGTCACCTCCGGTCGAGCCTGAGCAGGCTCCTTCACAGGAGATTGCATCCGGGGAAGAAAGAGTAACCAACGAGGAGCCCCCCACTCCGCTGGAACCGGATTCCCCTGTGGAAGTTCCTCCGCTTGAGGTTTCGGAAACTTTGGAGGGAGAAAAATTCTCCACGGAGGAACTCCCGCCTCTGGATACCTCTCCCCACGAGCCGATTGAAGAATTAAATCCTCAAGACCTTGAAGCCTCTCCACCCCCCTCAGAGCCAGTTGCGGCCAAGCCTTCAATGGATGACTTTTTTCCGGGTCAGACCCGGACCATGGAAGAAATTCCTGAACCGGAAGAGGGGATCGAGGAGGTCACCCTGGAGGATATGGAAAAGCCTGTGCCTCTTGAGGGCGCGGATGATGAGAAGCCGATGGAGGTTGAGCCCGTGCCCGGTCTGATCTCGGAAGAGACCTCCGCAGGACTGGAGCTTCAGGGGGAGGTCAAGAAGGCCTATGAGCAAATCGAGGATCAAGCCGCCACACTCAAGGATTTGAATCAGCTTCGCATTCGCATAGAGCAGATGGAGAACAGCATGGAGAGAGTCATCCGGGAGATTGCCGAGATCAAGGAGATGCTCAACTCGAAGAAAAAAGATTAAATCAACTCATCTATGAAGGATTCGCGGTGCCCTCAAAATTCTGGATAAAAAAGGACTGCAGATCATGTTTTCGCAGTCCTTGATTTTTTTAGTAATCGAGTCGCTCAGGGCTGAGTTTCAAGAAAGAATGCCATTCCTGCTTGTATTTCGCGGATGCTCTCGGTAATGAGAGCCACGGATGTGCGGGTCCTGGGGTCCACAACGATTATTCTACCGATGATTTTATCAGGAAGATGTGCCTTATACTTTTTCCCCAAACCCTTCTTGGGGATTTCTTCTCCGGGGATGTAGATGTCCAGAACATTTCCTTGCTCAATACCGTGTTCCTTGCCCTTGTCAATATACACAATGTCCCCGCGTCCAAATGTAACCGCATTCTCTTTTGGCTCGACAATATATCCCTTGATCTGCAGGGTGCTTTTCACCACAGGTATTTCTACCGATAAAGGCGCAGAGTAAGGCCGGATCAAGTCGTTGGTCTCTATCTCCCTATAAGAATTGATTATCTGGGCCTCGGAGGAATCGGCCATGGTATCTATGAGTTTCAACTCTCCCAGATTAATGATCTTATAACCGAGGAGTTTCTTTGTGACAGGATGCCTGACCTCTTTGGCGGCTTCAAAGATGCTGAACACATCCCCATTACTCACACCAAGGTTTTCCCCGATATTAACATAAACCCTGTCCGGTTCCCCCAGAAGCTCCTTGTGATCCAGACTATCAACAATCATTCCCGCCTTTTCATATTCTCCTGTTTCGATGTATCCTGTGGATGATGTCTCCCTGTAAATCACCTTTTGAATTCTTCCCTCTTTGGTGATGATGCCGGTATCCATGCCTTCACCCAGTTCAGGGATAGTGACCATCTCCGCTTCTGCGAATTCCGCGCTGAGTTTTTCTCCAGTAGGATATAAATTCAAGACATCACCAGGATATATAAGATCGGGATCAATAATAAAGGCGTTTCTTTCCCAGACTTTCGGCCAGTAATAGGGGCTGTTCATAAAACGCTTGGCGATATCCCACAGGGTGTCCCCTGTCTGCACCACATAGATTACTTTCTGAACTCCAGATTCCTCAGTGGTGCCGAGTCCGAGCGACTCCTTCATTCCCTCGGCCCTTTCCCCGGATAGCTCGCCCATCGGTCGTTCAATCGGCACCTCGGTCTTCTCCGCCTCCTCAATAGCTTCCTCTTCGGCCTTTGGCAACTCCTTCACCTCTAATTCGGGCTTCAACACATCCTCTGTCTCCGTCGTCTCTTCCTCCTGCGCCAGCAAATTCATGCCCCAACAGAGAAAAATAAGTGCCACGGCCGTGATCCCCATCCGCATCCATCTGCTCTTCATCTCGTCCTCCTTTTTCTCAGTCCGGCGCCTTCCGGGCCAAGTCATGATTAATCACGGGATTTGATCTCCTTTAACTTCTTTTCGGCATCCTGAACCAGGTCGCTGAAGGGATAGAGAATAGTCAGATCACGAAAAGCATCCCTCGCTTTGGAATCAGCATTTTGCTCAATATAAATGAGTCCGATCTTAAAGAGGGCCTCGGGAGCACTGGTGCTCTCAGGGTAAACATCCGTGATCCTCCCAAAGCTCTCCAGTGCTCTCTCCATATCTCCTAGATTGTAATAGCACTCTCCCAGCCAGAAATATGCTCGATCCAGGTCTTTGTCTTCCCCGGTCTCAAAGATAAAATCTTCAAATTTTTCAACAGCGGCCTGGTAATCTTTGTCTTCATACAGCCGCACTCCCTCCTGGTAGATGGCCAGTGCTTCTTCTTTATCCGGGAGTGAAGGCCCTTCCGCTTGTGGTTGAGGCGACATGGTAACATTGCCGACACGGAGCACAGGGTCCTTGGGCCATGGGGTCGGGGTGATCCTGGGGCGAGGCTTAGGAGCAGGTGGCTGAGAAGCTACTGAAGCTGGAGCTCTTGGCTCTGGTTTCAACTTGATCACCTCAAGGTCGCGAGAATCCGGCACCGGGGATGCTCCCTTCTCCCCGGTCCTGGCATCAGGAGAGGGCAGAGTGCTTTTCTCCAGGGTTTCCATCCGGTTGAGGATCATCTCCAGACGGATGTTCAATTCATCCAGTTCCTGGCAAAGCTCCTCGATCCGCTTCTCAAGCTCCTGGGTTCTTTGCTCAAGCTCGGCTTTGCTTACCGCCCTCGCCTGGAGCAATGGAAGGCAGAAAAGACATAAACCAAGCGCTATCCTGAGTTTAGCCTTCCGCATCCTCATGATCTTCCCCTGCAAAAGCCACATACAAACATTATGCGCCTGCTCAATATCTATTAAAAATTATACAATCTTACAGGGTTTCTTGTCAAGCGAAAAATTTGACAGGTCTTGAGAGACTGATAGAATCTTAATTATATATGACCTGTCAGTCGAGGATATTGGATGATGGAAAGAATCATGAAAAGGGTTATGTTGGTTTTTGCGATTTATCTTGGCTTTCTGCTTGCCAGTGCGGTTTCCATGTCTGGGGAGTGGGAGAAGCTCAAGCCCGAGCAGAAGAAGGACCTTGAAGCCGGGAAGGCTGTCTACGAGTATGTAAAGACCGAGAATGCTGATGGCACGACCGGCGGGTATGCGCGGTCATTGATATTGATCAATGCGCCGATAAAAGAATGCTGGAAGATCTTCTGCGAGTTTGACAAGCATCATTTATATTTTCCCAGGCAGAAGGGCACCGTGGTCATTGAATCAAGCAAAACCCAGGCGCTGATTCAAAAGATTTTCGAGTTCTATGTCCTGGAAATATCCTACTACATCAAGTACACGATTGACCATGAGAAGCACCGGATTAACTATGACCTGGATAAAAGCAGGCCTCACGATCTGGAGGAAACCTCCGGATTCTTCCGGTTCGAGAAGAAGGATGACAAGACCACTCTTTTCATCTACGCGGTTACCAAGGTTGAGACAGGCCTGAAGGTGCCAGGGTTCATACAGAACTATATCACCTCGCGGGACCTTCCCAATGTGGCCGAGCATGTCAAACGGAGGATAGAGTCTGGAGGAACCTGGAAGAAGAAGTAGGAATTGGGGCCAGGGCTTTACTTTATTGCGTTTGTTATGCTTTTAGTTTTTCCTGAATCAGGCTTTTCACTCTGTCTTTTCCGATCAGCCTTGTGAATGTTCCGAATCGGGGTCCCCTGTCCTGTCCGAGCAGTACCTGGTATATGGTTTTGAATAAGTCCGCTGGTTCTATACCTTTATCCCTTGCTACATCAAAGACCATAGCCTGAATTTCATCCTCATCCTCGCCCTGGTATGCATCGAGGCGGTCTTTTAGTTCCCTGAGAATTTCTGCTTCATTCTGGGTTGGCTTTCTGTGTTTCTTTTGCGGCTCTATAAAGTCCCGGAAATAATTCAGGCCCGAATCAACCAGGTCGGAGACTATCTTTTTATTATCACTCACACTCGGATCATAGCGCTTCAGGTAATTGAGAAGCAGGTCTTTATTGTCCGCGCCCATGGCGGAGATGAGGTTGTTTACCATGGAGAAGTTTATGTTCGAGGTATAGACCGGGACATCGTGGCCGCTCCGCTCGATCTGCCAGAGAAAGCTGTCGCACCTCTCTTTCTCAGGAAGCCCGGGATACCGCATCACCTCGGCCAGGTATTCATCAACATTCCTCGGGATAACATCAAAGTAAAGCCGGCGCTGTTTTCTCGGATTATGGAAAAGATAAAATAGCAAGGACTCTATCGGCGCATATTTCAGCCAGGTGTCAATGGTCAGGCCCTCGCCGATACTTTTAGATATCTTCTTTCCATCCTCACTGAGGAACATCTCATAGGTCATGCCTTCGGGGGGCTGGCCCCCGAGCATTCGCTGGATCCTGCCGGACAGACGTGCGGAATCAATCAAGTCCTTGCCGTACATCTCGTAGGTGACATGATAGGACAACCAGCGCAAGGCCCAGTCCACCTTCCAGCCCACCTTGACCGATCCGTCCAGGATGCTCGTCTCGGCCTTATGGCCACAGCCCTTGATCCCGTTCCCCTCTCCAAAGGATTCCACGCACTCGTATGAGATAGAGTCCCTGTCCGGGAAATATCCGCTGACACGGGTGGTATATATCCGACCGCAGTTTGCGCAGACCGGGAAAAATGGAGACCAGTTCTCCCTGTTTTCATCCTTTAGAGTGGGAATGATGATCTGCTTTATCGGTTCCACATTTTCCAGGATAAGGTGCAGGCCGGGATTAAAGGCACCGGTCTTGTATTCCTTTGTCGAGATCTTGAGCTGGTAGTCGAACCTGTAGTGATCCAGTAGTTTGACCAGTTCATTCTCCATGTGGTCGGAGTAGGATTCGCAACAGCCGAATGGATCAGGAATAGCGCTCAGGGGTTTCCCGAGGTGCTCGGCCAGCATGTCCTGGTTTGGCAAATTCTTTGGCACCCGGCGGAGTCCGTCCATGTCATCGCAAAAGGCATATATCACGGCCGTCCGTCCTGTAAGATGTTCAAACGCGTTTTTTACGAACACGGTTCGGGCGACCTCGGCAAATGTCCCTATGTGAGGAAGGCCGGAGGGGCCGAAGCCTGTCTCGAACACTATCGGGTCAGGATGGTCCTGCTTTTTCAGCCGGGCTGAGATTTTCTGGGCCTCCATGAACGGCCAGGATCCCGGTTTTTTCGGCATCAGCTCTCTCCTGGAATTATCTTTTTAGCGGCCTCGTGTTTGAGGTAGGCCTCGATAAATGGTCCGAGGTTTCCGTCCAGAACATCCTGTGGGGAGGGGCTTTCGTGCCCGGTACGCAGGTCTTTCACCATCTGGTAGGGTTGTAGCACATACGATCTAATCTGGCTTCCCCATTCAATGTCCTTCTTGTCGGAATGAAATTCCTGGCTGATCTGCTCATCGCGCTTTGCCTGCTCGCGTTCATATAGACGGGCCTTCAACACCCTCATGGCCATGGCCTTATTCTTGTGCTGGGATCGCTCGTTCTGGCACTGGACCACTATGCCGGTGGGGATATGGGTAATCCGTACCGCGGATGATGTCTTGTTTACATGCTGGCCCCCGTGGCCGCTTGCCCTGTAGGTATCCACGCGAATATCTTCCGGCCGGACATCCACCTCTATATCATCCTCGATGTCCGGCATGGCAAAGACTGCGGCAAAGGATGTGTGACGGCGCTTGTTCGCGTCAAAGGGAGAGATGCGGACAAGACGGTGGACACCGCTCTCGGACTTCAGGCGCCCGTATGCATAAGGGCCGGTGACGGAAAGGGTAACACTCTTCAAACCAGCCTCTTCCCCGGCAAGGATGTCCACTATACTGGCCTTAAAACCGGAGCGCTCCGCATAGCGCAGATACATGCGCAAAAGCATCTCCGTCCAGTCCTGGGCCTCGGTGCCGCCTGCGCCCGCGTTCAAAGACAGGATTGCGTCTCTGGCATCGTGTTTGTCAGAGAGCAGACTCTCAAGCTTGACCTCCTTGACTCGGGCATCTATTCGGGCAAGGGTTTCCGCGGCCTCTTTAAGATTGGCCTCGTCGTTCTCCTCCGTAGCAAGCTCAAGCAGAACCCTCGCATCATCGAAATCCTGCTCTAGTTTCCGCCAATTATCGAGGCGCTCCCGAAGACGGGTACATTCCTGGTTAATTCGTTTTGCTTCTTCCGGATGGCTCCAGAAATCAGCCGCGGACATCTTTCCCTCTAATTCTTGAATGCGCTTCTGCCAGCCTTCAGGGTCAAAGATACCCCCTGATCTCGTTAATCTCTTCGTGGAGCACCTTCACCTTTTCCTGGGATTCTAAAATCATGATCACCCTCCAATCAGAATTTATTTTTCCGGGATCGGGTTGCAGAAATGACAATTCCCATAACGGTAATGATGGATACCAGATAAGCGAACCAGTCCCCGAACCGGGTATAGATAGTATTGTATGAACTAAGCCGGATTTCTCCGCGCAGGGATGCAGGCTCGTAAATCCGGCTTTTTGTGACCACCCTTCCTACAGGATCAACGATGGATGATATTCCGGTCTGGGCCGAGCGGGCTAAATATATCCTGTTTTCCACACAGCGCAGGATTACATTTGCATGGTGCTGGTATGGTGCGCTGGTCTTTCCGAACCAGGCGTCGTTTGTTATCGTGGTCATGAACTCGGCGCCGGCCTTTTTGAATCTGCGCACCAGATCAGGAAGAGTAACCTCGAAGCAGATCACGCATCCGAAGCGGAATTTCCCGGTGTCAAAGACATAGACCTCGCTCCCGGGGTCGGTATCTCCGGTGGCTCCGCCTGCAATGACATCCGCAAAAAAGAGCAGTTTCTTCATGGGCACATATTCACCAAAGGGCACAAGGTGGATTTTATCGTAGCGGCCCAGGAGTTCCTCTGCATATGGCGCAAAGAGGTAAGCTGAGTTATAAACATATTGACGGTTATTATCATGGATGCGGGTTATGCTTCCCACCAGGAAATAAGCATCAAACTTGCTGATGCTCCTGATAAGTGCGGAACGCCTTTCCCATTCATCTTTGAGGTAGGTAGTGATGGCCGCCTCGGGCCAGATGAGCAGGTCGGTTTTTTCCAAGAGAACTTCTTCGCTGAGCCGGACATGGATAAAGTGATTTCGCCAGAACAGGTCATTATCCCATTTGACAGCCTGGTCAATATTTCCCTGAACAATGGCGACCTTCAAGGATGGCTGGTCTTGAAATGCCCGGTCTACCTGGAATATCCGGAGGTATCCGAAGATAGCAAGTAAAAGCACTATTGCAAGACTCAGGATGATTTCTCTCCAGGCTGGCTGGCTCCGGGAGCGAGCTGAGATTGCCCTTGCAAGAGCCAGGTTGACAAGGACAATGGCGAAGGATATTCCATAAACGCCGGTGAGTTCTGCTATTTGTATCAGAGGGAGGATGCGATGTTGCGAGATGCCCATCAGGTCCCAGGGGAATCCTCCTAGTGGAAAGTAGGTGCGGAGCAACTCCAGTGCGACCCAGATACAGGGTGCGAGGACCAGTGAGAATAGCGGTATCTTCATGGACAGCCAGTTGAACAGAACCGCAAAGAGGCCCTGGAGTGCGGCCATAATGAGGACTAGAAGGAGGAACACCATTATGGCCACGATGAAGGGCATATCAGTATAGATGTCCATGCAGTAGACGATCCAGTAAAGCAGGCCGGCAAAGGCGACCATGCCGGAAAGACCACCGAGTAGAAAAGCCTGTTTAAGTGTTTTGCCCTCGATGGCAAGAAAAAGCGGAACAAGGGACACCCATGCCAGGAAGCCAAAGGAGAAGCCTCCCGAAAGCGGGAAGCTGAGAATCTGGATCAGCCCGGAGCCCAGGGCTAAAGCCAGGGAGCGGCGTGTCATGATTTTTCCCTTCTTTGTAGTCTTTCAAGTATATCCTTTTCTTTCTTCCGCATTGCCCTGGCCCGGCTGGCACTGGCCTCGTGGTCATACCCGAAAAGATGAAGTATCCCGTGAACCAGAAGAGCATCCAGTTCTTGCTCAATGCTGGTGCGGCGCTCTTTAGCCTGGCGCCCTGCTGACTCGACTGAGATGACGACATCTCCGAGTAAATTTTCTTGGCCCGGAGGGATGAGCCCTTCCTGCTGGGAAAAGGCTAGCACATCGGTTGGCCTGTCTTTCCCGCGCCAGGTGCGGTTGAGCCTGAGCATATCCCCGTCATCCACAAAAAGCAAGCTCAGTTCAGCCTCGTTACATTCCAAGGCGCTTAAGATACTCTTCACCCTCTTCCGAATCCGGGGCTTTGCTATTTTTCGTCTTGACTGTACGCTTATCCTGATCCGCATCTTTATTCCTTGCAGGTTCAGCTCCTTTTTGCACAGGTTCGAAATAGTCCGGCCGCTGATGATACATTGCGGCGAGAACTTTATTGAAGCTCTTTGCAATAGCATTCAAGTCTTTGAGGGTGAGCTCGCATTCATCAAGCTGGCCGTCGATAAAGACCCTGTTAATCAGTTTTTGCACCATGCCCTGGATCCGCGCCTGGTTCGGTTCGCGAAGGGTGCGCGCCGCGCTCTCTACTACATCCGCGAGCATAAGGATGCCGGTCTCGCGCGTCTGCGGTTTGGGGCCAGGGTAGCGGAAATCCTGGGGGTTGATGGTCTCGATTTCCGGGTCCTCTGCCTCCTTGGCCTTGTCGTAAAAATACTTGATCATGCTTGAGCCGTGATGCTGTTGAATTCCATCTATCACGGGCTGGGGCAGGTGGTGCTTCTCCGCCATCTCCACGCCTTCCTTTACATGATTGGTGATGATGAGCGCTGACATGGTGGGCTTGAGCTTGAGGTGCGGATTCTCGCGGTCCCACAGGTTTTCCGCAAAGTAGGCGGGCTTGTTTATCTTGCCGATGTCGTGATACATTGCCATCACGCGTGCGAGCAGGGGATTGGCGTGCGCGGCTTCGGTCGCGGCCTCGGCCAGGTTGGCGACAAGTATGCTGTGCTGGTGAGTTCCCGGGGCGTGAATGGCCATATCCTTCAATAGCTTGTGATCCTGGTTCAGCAATTCAAGTAATTTTATGTCAGTGGCGTATCCGAAGATGGACTCGATGATCGGGACAACCCCGGTGATAATGATGGATGCAAATATTCCTCCGATAAAGCCAAAGAGGCCGTTATAGAGAATTATTCTTGCATCAAAGACCTGGTTTTCGATCAGGGAGAGAGCGAGTATGACTACGAGGTTGACTGTTCCGAGTATGAGGCCGGCCCGCAGGATTGTGCTCCTCTGTTTACACTGCCCGACCTCGCCAGCCGCGACGAAGCTTCCGACCATGGTATAGAAGACATACGGCAGACTTTGTTCTGCCACCAGACCTGCGAGAATGCTAATCAGGAGAGCAAAGATCAATGCCACCTCGGAATTCAGCGCAAGACGCACCAGCATGGTGCTTCCTGCCAGAGCCAGGAGGTAATGAAATTTCACTCCCTCTGGAATTCCAGTAAGGGTTTCACGCAGTGGGCCGGAAAGATATTCAAGCCCTTTGAGCGCGAGCAGACTGAAGACCATTACCGAGGATAGATATACCAGGTCCCGGGAATCAAAGCTGAACTTGCGGATGTTGCGGGATGCGAAGTTGAACACGGTGGCGAGCATGAAGAGGGTGATTACAAAGAGGCCGAAGAAGAGAAGCGGGGAACTAGACGAGGGCTGGACCTCGCTGATAGCCTTTATCTTGCTCAACTGGGGCTCGGCGATACGATCGCCTTTGCGCACGATGATCTCACCCTTTTTCAGCTTGAAAAAAACCGGCTTGACCTGTGCCACCACATTTTCGCGTTCCTTTTCAGTCTCATCCTTGTTGAAGGTGAGCGTGGGAATTAACATATGACGGGCGAGTTCCAGGGCCGCGGCAAACAGGTTCTCGGATTTGCCTTTCAGACTTTGCCGAAGAGATGTTTCAATAATCTCCCTGGCTCCGTCCAGGTCCAGGACACCCTCAAGGTCCTTGAGGATCAATCGCTCATCCCCCGGGAGTTTACGCGCTATAACGCCCTTGCCCTTTTCCTTTAACAAAAGCTCACGACTGATAACAAGTGGCTGAGTGAGGATGGGTTCCAGAGATGCGACTATCGCGGCTTCCAGATTTGAAGAGAAGTGGTCTTTTTTCAAGGCTTCAATCTGAGCCGGGGTCAGGGAGATATTCAACTCTTTAAGAATCTGGTCTGAGCGTTCCTGGCGGAAGTCCGGGGGCACATGGATCCTTTCGGTCTCGCCAGTTCTGTCTCTGGTTTCAGGGGGATAAAGCTCCCGAAAGTCATTGAAGAATTTTCCCAGGCGGTCCTTTGTGTTGGCCCGGGCCTTGGTGTCCAGATCATATACAGCCAGTGCGGAATCGGCGGCCTCTTTTCTCTTGCTTTCAGTGCTTGCCTTGTCTTCGACATCCATATTCCTGAATACCCGTATGGTCCTGGTGGCTATGCCCTCGTGTTCAAATCTTTTCAGGGATTGTGGCTCACGAGGATAAAGCACAATGATGACGATGAACAGGCTGGTAATGAGGTTAATAGCCCACTTGATGGATGCGGGATGCCTCCGATAGAGATGCTGGATATTTTTCTGCCATTCCTTCCTGTCATGGGAAGGTACTTCCGGGAGCTTGCTCACTTTGCCTGGTTCGCGCAAGGCCATGTTCTGCTCCTTTGTTAAGAGTTATTCTCCGGAATCGAGGGCTCGGACCGTGAATTTTGCTCGTAAGCCTTGATGATTTCCTGAACAAGTGGATGGCGGACCACATCGCGCTCGGTAAAATAGCAAAAGCGGATTCCCTGGATGTCAGACAGAATCTGCCGGGCATGAACCAGGCCGGAGGGCTCTTGATCGGGCAGATCAATCTGGGTGATGTCGCCGGTGACTACTGTCTTGGTGTCGAACCCCAGTCTAGTAAGAAACATCTTCATCTGCATTACCGTGGTATTCTGGGCCTCGTCCAGGATGACAAAGCAGTTATTGAGGGTGCGGCCTCGCATAAAGGCAAGTGGCACAACCTCGATGATGTCGCGCTCGATCAGGTAGGCGGCCTTATCGAAATCCATCATATCATGGAGCGCGTCGTAAAGCGGGCGCAAATATGGGTTGACCTTTTCCGCCAGGTCCCCTGGAAGAAAACCCAGCTTCTCGCCGGCTTCCACTGCGGGGCGGGCGAGGATGATGCGGGAGACCTGTTCCTGGGTTAGGGCATGCACTGCCATAGCCATTGCCAGATAGGTCTTGCCGGTTCCTGCAGGTCCGATGGCGAAAATGAGGTCATGGTCTCGGATCGCCTCCAGGTAATCTTTCTGCTGTGTGCTCTTTGGGGTTATCGGCTTGCGGCGGCCGGGAAGGGCGATGCCGTCATGGTAAATTCGCTCCAGCTTTTCATCGGAATTCTCAAGAAGCATTTTAACCGCAGGTTCTATGTCGCTCTCGTCCAGAGCGTATCCTTGTTTAAGAAGACGGTAGAGTTGACGGATCAGGGTCTCCACGGCCTGGACCGCAGTCTCTTCCCCGGAGAGATTGAGCGCATTTCCACGGGCGTGGATATTCACATCTGTCAGCCTCTGGATTAGTTTCAGGTGGCGATGATGTTCGCCGCAAAGCATGCGGGTCAGGTTATTATCTTCCAGGATAACCTGCCGGCTGGCTTGGGCCCTGCTCTTCGAGGCTTTCATCTGTGCTCCTTCTTTGAGGGGCTTGGCGGTTCATCCTTCGTAGTAGTCCTACTACGGAGAACGGGACTCCGGAGGATATAAAGGTTTCCATGCTTCTGGTAGTCATATTCATGTCCGCCAGACCCTTCGGATTTCCATGGAAAGCTGATCTCATCCTGACCAAGGAATTTTTCCTGAACCAGGTCATCAAGTTGCCTGGGATAATTCCCGAAAGCTAGACGGTAAGCCTCCAGGGCTTGCTCGATTCTCTGGATTTGATACCGCTGTTGTAAATAGCGACTGTAGGGGGCTGCCTTTTCCCGAACCAGGTTGATCCTGATTCCATTAATCAAAAGCAGGGTCAAGATAACAAAAGCCGGATAAAAGAATGCCTGAAAAAGCCTTTTGTGCCCTGGGGCGACTGATGGACGAGGGGGCTCAGCCTCGCTTACCGGCTGGATGCGGTCTCGCTCGCTGAGCCGGGCAAGGATACGGCAGACCTCGAATTTTCCCATTCGGCTAAGGAAGATCATGTCCCTTACGGTGTGCTCACCGTCTATCATGCGGTAGATTCTGTTCTCGTCTTCGGGTAGCCGATCTGCGACAGAGAACTCCCCGCCTTTTTTGGCAAAGCGCATTTCCATAGAAGGGACTTCCCTGGAGATGTGTGGCCATTCATCCTTTATCCTGTATCCGTCCATGAGCACCTGTTCGGAGCTGATGGGAATGGTCAACTGGGCAAAGTAGCTAACCGAGCCGGGCACGAACTCGTATTCCCCGGTATTGAGCAGGAACAGGCTGTTCGTGATCTCCAGGTTGCGCAACTTGATGACCTCTTTCAGTTCATCCTCGGAGAGCGTCTTGGTTTTAACCAGGACAAATTCCAGGGACTGAAGGCTTTCCCTGCTCATCTTCTCCACCAATTCAAACTGGGATCTTGAGATCAATCCGGATCGGACCAGAAGCTCGCCCCATTCCAGTTCTTCTGGCAGGGGCTCCGCCCTGGCGGACACGATGTTGCCCTCGTGGAAAAGGATATTCACCTCCGAGCCCTTTTCCCGAACCGTCAACACCCCGGACTTATGCTGGTGTCCGATCATCTGCATGATCTCTGAGATACCGAAATCGTGGAGTGAGCCTTTCAATGCCATGGAAGATCAGACCTCCTCGCGGATGGCGAAGTGATAGTTGAGCGAGGCCGCAAGTATCAGGATCAGATATGCCGCGGTCTTGAGGATAAATGCAGGGGACACTGCAAGGAATTCAGCAGGAGTAGTGAATAACCAGAGCCATCGTGGAGAAAAGACAAAAGCGAGAATCAGGCAAGAGATGGCGAGAAAGAGTATGCCTCTTCCGGGGATGCCCTTGAAGAGATGCCCGGTTCCGGGCAAGAGAATGGTGGAAAGCCAGCCGATAGTTCTAATCCATGCACGGTATCTGCGGGCAGACATCATCTTTTCCATGCGCATCTTCGGGTCCAGTCCTCCGGAGGTATAAAAGGCGGAATAGCATGGAGAGCAAATATCAGGGTTTCGGCTTGGGGGATTGCATCTCTGGCAGATGGGCTGTCCGCAACTTGAGCAGGCATTAGAAAGGGAAAGCCCTCGAGTTGTCCAGGATGCCAATCCCAGGATCAGCAATCCGAGGATGCCTAACAGGGGAAAGCTTTTCGGGCTGAGAATTCCAAAAGAGTTGTTCCACAATGCTTTCCGGATCAATTCCAATCGAGGAGTGGAAGCCATCATCACTTTGACCAGCAGTCCAACCGGCACAGGAATATCCATAACGGTGCGGGTGATGTATTGATAGGCCATGTTGTCGAGTTCGTTGACCCTGTTTTTGGCGATTCTCTCTGCCTGGTGATAGAATTGCTCCTGTTTTTCGAAATCACGGAGTTCATAAAATGCCTGACTGAGGTTGTAAATCGGCTCAACCCTTTTAGGATTAAGTGACGCGGCATTTTTATAGGCATTGATCGCATCCTCGGTCTGACCAACGGCCAAATAGAGGTTTCCCAGGTTGTTATATATGACATCCTGGTAAGATGGTAGCTTTCGAGCCTGGGAGTAATATTCCGCGGCCTCTTGAAAACGGCCTTTCTTTTTACTTACAAAAGCCAGACTGAGAAGCGATGCCTGATCCGTGGAATCCTGCCTTTGTGCCTTGAGCAGTGTTTCAACATCATCCTTTGAGTAGATGCCATTGCGGATCCTGAGCAGGGCTGTGAGCTTTTGATTCTCGCAAGCGCCCAATGCCGCGGTATAGATGCTGAAGTATAAAGGGACGGCAAGAAGGCTCAAGATGAGGATGGCCCCTATGATGCGCTCGCCTTTCTTCATGTATGGACTAAAGAGCAATATCCAGAAAAGCGAAAGAATCCAATATGGAGCGCCGAAGAACAGGGGGATAAAAAGGAATGACAGAGGCAGGGCGATCATCATCCAGTTAGAGAGAAAGCCGGAGGGAAAGATGCCCCGGATGTCATGGATAAAGAGGCGCAGGTATCTTGCAAGGATGATCAGTGCGAACGAGAAAAAAGCGATTAGCCCGCAAAACATGCCTGACCATCCCAGAGACGCGAGCATATGTTTTGCCATCTCAAAGTCATCGGTGGAATGAAATGTTACGGCAAGATATTGCTTAATGGCGCGGATCGGCGAGAAGGTGTCTTTCCCGAGAAAGTAGCGTGCGCGCGCGAGTCCTGCCCCGAGCTGATTTGGAGCAAGGTTCCTGCTGAATTGAAGAAGCTCTTTATCATCAACATCCTGCCTTTGCTCTTTCAACCTGCGGGCAAGCTTCAATAATGCCGCGGAATGTGCAGGCAGGTCCCTTATCCCCGCGTCCCACTTGGCTTCTAAAACACGGTTCAGGGACTTCGAGGCCTGATCCATATCACCGGAAAGAATCGCTTCCCTCGCATCAGACCAGGCTTGCTCAAGTGGGATGAGAATGGCGGGCAGATCCTCGGCCGGGAAGAATTCCACATCCGCTTCCTGTGCGCCTGACCTGACAGGGGTGCAACCCCAGATCGCGACGACTATTACGATCAGGTAATGGCGTTTCGATCTCTGCTGACGAGACATATTAAGTATTGTATTTTACCACTTTCTTGCCTGTCTAACAAATGAGCTAGTTTGCGGGGGTCTTGCTTTTCTTGAGATTATTAAGATACCTGCGCCTTTTGAGAATGCTTGCCTTGTCCAGGATTACCGTTCCCTGGAGGTGATCGAGTTCGTGTTGAATCGCCCTGGCCAGAAGGCCCTCGGCAGACAATTCAATATCCTCGCCACGAAGGTTTTTCGCAATCACCTTGATCCTTGACGCACGCTTGATCTCGACATTTATATCCGGAACACTTAGGCACCCCTCTTCCGCAATATCCTCGCCCTCCATGGAGATGATTCTGGGGTTTACAAGGACTATCAGCTTCTTCTCTTCTTCCGGAGGAGACACATCCACCACAGCTATCTGCTTGAGAAGCCCCACCTGGTTCGCGGCCAGGCCAATGCCAGGGGCATGATACATGGTCTCTGCCATGTCCTTGACAACCCGTTCAATCTCAGGATTAAAATCCCTCAACTCCTCGGCCTCTTGTTTCAATACAGGGTCCGGGACCGTGACTATTTCCAGCAGGGCCATTATTACCTCCTAAATGACTTATCCATGTTCAGATGCTTAATTTAGAAAAAGAATAGCATAAAGCGTGCGGAGTTGCCATGCACATGCTTTCAGGAATCAAACGCGAAAACAATTCAATTGTTATTTCTGCTTGTCCTCGATCCCGGCATATATCTGCTTCAAGGCCTCATACCCCAGTTTTCTCCTGCGATCGTGGCTGAGCACGCCCTTCTCGTTCATGTGAAATACCGGGTGCATCTTCCCGTACCATCCACACCGGAAGTCCGCGAATATCCACGGCATTCCTCCCACAATAAACGGGCGATTAAGCATCTGCTTCCAGGTATTCTCCAGGATGTAAACCTGGTATTCCTCGGAGAACTTTTCAGGCTTTTCGGATTCATCATGCCTTCCATAACTCGCATCAGCGCCGAACTCCGAGATCAAGAGCGGCTTCGTGGGATACTTCTTGTGAAACCGGTCAAACAGTGGTCCGGCCCCTTCCACCTTGCCGACATACCATCCATAATACTGGTTGATGGAGATTACATCCGCGAGGTCAGCGGTTCTCTCAAGCAAGGGCGAGATCACCGGCCCGGAAAGCAGTGCCCATGTCAGAACCCTGTCCGGATCGAACCGCCGGGCCGCCTCGATCTCGGCCTCGTATATCCGGCGCGATGACGGGATATAAGTAAGGTTCTCGTTGCCCATGGACCACATGATGACGCACGCATGATTCCTGTCCCGCTCGATCGTCTCCAGAAGCTGTTGCAGAGCGTTCGCTATAAGCTCCGGGTTCTTCTGCTGGCTCAGCGGCTGGAACCTCCCGGGCCTCAAGGGATTCTTCTCCCTCTTGTAAAAGGCATGGCTTCCGCTGTCCGCCTGGTAAAGCGGAATCTCCTCGCAAAAGCTGATCCCCGCTTGGTCCAGAATATCCAGCCAGCGAGGATCATTAGGATAATGGGCACCGCGAATGTGGTTCACATGAAGGTCCTTTAGAAACGCGATGTCCTCTTTCAGGCGGGCATCGCCCTGGTAAAGACCGGTTTCAGGGTCGTCCTCGTGACGGTTCAGACCGCGTATGTAATAGGGCTTGTCATTCAGATACAGCCGTGTTTCGCGCACCTCGAAATTCTTGAACCCTATCTCATGGCCCTGCCGCTCGGAGCCATCCGGGCCGACTACATTCAGGATAAGCCGATACCTGTTCCCCGGGTCTTCCGGAGACCAGGGCAAAATCCCATCTAGCTCATCATTCCAGCGGACTACATTGACTCCCCGACCCGAAATAACCTCCTCGTAATAATTCGACCTTGCAATGATCCGGCCTGATAGAGATTCAAGCTCTATCTTTACTCTAGCGATGTCTTCTGATTCACCGTGATTGTATATCAGAGAGACAACTTCAAGCCTGCCCTTCCCTTTCTCCAGCGGCTGGGCTTTTACCGCGAGCTTGCTTACGGTTATATGCGGCGAACTCTCTATCTGAACCAGCCTGCCGATGCCCGCAAACTCCCACCACCCGAGCCTGTGGCCAGGGCTCAGACACGGCGGCACACCGCAGTAGCTCAAGAGGTTACTGATCCAGACCGTGATCTGATTATCCTCGCCGTAGCGAAGCTCCTCGCTCACATCAAGACTCCACCGGGAGTAATTGCCGTCATGGCGGCCTATCTCTCTGCCGTTCAGCCAGACCCGGGTCTGAAAACCCGCGCCGTCCAGCACCAGCCGATTGAACCGGGCTCTTAATCCTTCCGGCACATTGAAGCTCCTGCGATACCATCCGTGGCCAATATACTCAACCCATTCATCTTTCTGCGCCTGCCAGACTCCCGGGATGGGATGGTCAAACCATCCGGAATCATCATAATCCGGCTCATACCATCCCTCGGATTTTCCCCTTGCCCCCGGGTCAGGCTGGAATTTCCATATCCCGGAAAGGTCAAGAATTTCGTGGTCCGTTTCCTGGAACCTCGTGAAATACGGCATGCCATTTTCAAAAAGATACGGCACTCCCTCCGCATCCCGGATCTGGTAATAACCTGATGATGTGGGCCGGGCATCCTGGGGCGAGATGATCCCGATCAAGATCAGCCCGGTCAGAACCAAAAATATCCTTCTCATAATTCCATCCTCCTTAATCCCGCCTTCGGCCTGATCGGCCTTCAGTGCCAAAGAGTCCGATGAGGTGATAGAGAATTCTTGCGGCGAGGAACTCCGGGGCGTGGATTCCCGGGATCGGGGCCAGCTCCATGAGATCAAAGCCGACTAATTTTTTGCCGGACAGGGCGAGTGCGCGGCAGATATGGATAACCTCCGTGTAAGTGAGCCCTCCGGGTTCCGGCGTGCCAACTGCCGGCATCTCTGCCGGGTCCAGCACATCCATGTCCAGGGTAAGATAGACCCTGTCGGTTAAGAGTGAAAGGGCATCCTTGATCCAGGCCCTCTTGCCTTTGATGGCCTCGGCAGTAAAGACCTTTTGCTTGTTTCTCTTGATCCAGTCGGATTCCTCGCGGCTCATGCTCCTTATCCCTACCGGGACGAATGGAATGCCCATGTCAGCAACCCTTCTCATCACGCAGGCATGGGAAAAGGGTGTGCCTTCATATCTGTCCCGCAGGTCCGCGTGCGCATCAAGCTGTAGCACGCTCAAGCCCTGAAATTTTTCCATGCACGCCGCGATTGATCCCTGGCTCAAAGAGTGCTCTCCCCCGATCAGGACCGGGAACTTTTTCGCGGCCAGGATTTTTTTTGTGGAACGCTTTACAGCCGCGATTGCGCGCCCGGGAGCCTGGGGAATTCTCAGTGGCGGGATCATGTGGATTCCGACCTTGTAGACATCGCGGTCCAGGTACATGTCATAAAGCTCGACCTGGTATGATGCGGAAAG
The DNA here is from genome assembly GCA_964580655.1 of uncultured bacterium. GTDB lineage: Bacteria > RBG-13-61-14 > RBG-13-61-14 > RBG-13-61-14 > CAZOMR01 > CAZOMR01. The sequence continues at coordinate 6,857 of CAZOMR010000014.1, read as the reverse complement.
AATGGCGCCAGGCCCGTGCATTGTGCCTTTACCGTAGGTTACTGTTCCCTCGTATGGCGCTGGAATGACAACTACCTGGGCCCGGTCATATTCGGCCCATCTCATATCAAGGTCAAAAAGAGGTCTTCTTGTACGACTCACAGTCCTGTCAAGTGGCGTAAAGAGGCTTGGTGGTTTCTTTTTTAAGTCTCTCAACCATTTCCGGTATCCGGGGATATATTCGCTTCGGGTCCTGCTCTGGAACCTGGTCCAGGATGTAAGAAAAGATGATGGGCACAGCAATCGTGGAATCACAGTATACCACCACGCTGTTTTTCAGCTCTTCAGGGTTTATCTTTCCCCAGGACACGGCTTCCTCGGGAGTGGCACCGGAGAGACCTCCCCAGTGAGGAGCATCGGTAGTTATCTGGATGTCGTAATCATGGCCTCCCTTTTTGATCCCCAGGCACATGTCCAACATTGGCTGAGTCTGGAGGTAGAAGTTCTTCGGGGACCCTCCTCCGATTATTACCACCCCGTTCTTTTCAAGCGCATTGACTATGGCTGTGGTCTCTATTACATCCTTGTTGGGATCGAATTTGATCGGTATGCCGTGAATTTCAAGGTTGACGAAATTCTGGCCGATCCCTGAATCTCCTGGCGAGCTCGTATAGACCGGCACATCATACTTTGCCGCGGCCGCGATAAATGACCGAAGAGGGTCCACGCCTTCCCGGATAAGCGCCTGGCCCAGTATGTAGTGAAGCTCGGCTGTTGACATGGTCTTGCCCTTGTGCGCGGTCATAACCTCGTAGAACCAATAGTCGGTCTGATACATGATACGATCGGTTATGAAGATGTCATAGATACGCTCCACGCCGTCCTTTTCAAGCTCAGCGTCATTCACATTGAATTCTCCCTGGTGGGGTGGCAGGTCAAGGGCGAAGTGTAGATCGTGATACACATTGGCGCCGGTTGCGACAATCCAGTCAATGGCGCCGTGCGCAATCATCCGGGCCAGCGCTCCCCCCATGCCCGTGGGGGTCATGGCCCCGGCCAGGGTGAGTGCTATTCCGGCCTTGCCCTCGATCATTCGCTTGTAAATACGGCACGCATCTGCCAGGCGGCCTGCCTGAAACGATCCGGACTCCTGATATGCCTGTACCAGGTCCGTGACCTTCATTCCGGGATCAAGCCGCATCGGGGGAATACACGGCTTATTTAACCACCGAGAAGGGTCTCTCGCCATCCCTATTTTTTCCCTTCCGGATGGGGCGTGATGAAGACAGCCGCGGCCAATACCGTTGTCCAGCGCCCGTTTTTGTTTCCCCTGGCTGTCTGAGTGATGTTGCGGCTGGTAACCAATTTCCGGCTCATCCTGTAGACCTGCTTGCGTTCATCCCATGCTATGTCAGGATCAAAAGGAATTCCCAGGGTGGATGCCAGCATGGTCGCGGCCAGGTCCTCGGCATAGTCCCCGGCTTTTCTCTTATTCTCGCCGAAAGAGGTATGCTCCGAAATATAACCATAGGTAGACCTATCCTCGGGCACGGCCAGCCCTATGGATGCCGCAACCATCCGGTTCGGCTCATCAGTGGAATTGCGCGCCATCACACAGTAGGTGATCTGCCCGGGGGACAACTTTTTAACGCCCCTGTCACGGCTGATGATCCTGCAACCGGGAGGGAGGATGCTCGATACATGAACCAGGTTGCTCTTGGCGATGCCGGATGACCTCAAGGCCAGCTCAAAGCTCTGCAACTTGTCCCTGTGAATTCCAATCCCCTTTGTAAAGAAAACCTCTCTCGGTATCATTCTGGTTTTCCTCCTTTTATACCAGGGATTGACTGCCTGCGCCGGGATGTCTTCTCTACATTAAGATGTTGTGGCTTTTTATAACAGATAACATGCTTCGCTGTCAAGATATTTCGATAAAAAGCCATAAGCTTTTAATAAAACTGATTTTGAGATTATAATATGATGATATTGGTTTGCTTTCAGAAGGCGGGTCATCTCGAATTCTTTGCATGGTTCTAGGGTGGTCCTGTCTGCATGTTATCAGGGGGTTATTGACAGGATAGTGTGAAGATCATGGATGTATTATTGTTGACAGCGATTGATCCTTTCAGCTACCAGATAATTCCTGACCTGGGTTTGATGTACCTTGCAAGCTCTGTCCGGGATGCAGGATTAGATGTGTCATTGAAGGACCTCCGCAAGGACAAGTGGAACTACGGCCGTGTGGGGGAATATATCCGGGTGGAGAGACCTATGATAGTGGGCATCAAGTGTTACTCTCACGAGGTTGCCCGTGTAAAACGGATGACGGAGGTCATTCGCGAGAGTCATCCTGATGCCATGATAATTGTGGGCGGCCCTCATCCCTCGATGGATCCCGCGGGAGCCCTTTCAGCCATGCCTGCTGTTGACTATGCTTTTATGGGAGAGTCAGAGTGGAGTCTCAGGGACTTTGCGCTCTGGGTGAAGGGTGGCAGTCGAGTTCCGCTTCCAGATTCGATTCATGGGATCGCTTACAGGGGCTCGTCCGGGGTGGAGATTCGCGATCCTGTTTTTGAAGATGATCTTGACAAGTTGCCCATGCCGGCCTGGGACCTTCTTCCTCCGGAGGAGTACCCGGACGAGGCCGCGGGGATATTTGTTCCGCTTTTCCCGGCAGGGCCTATGATGTTGAGCAGGGGCTGTCCATTCCGGTGCTCTTACTGCGGCTCTCGATATATCATGGGGGAACGGATAAGGTATCGGACTGTCAAGGGGGTGCTTGAGGAGATAAATCTCCTGGAGCGGGATTACGGAGTGCGGACCTTCACCTTTGTTGATGACAGCTTCACATGCAACCGTAAACGGGCGATGGAGCTTTTCGAAGCCCTGGCTGATAGGCCGAGGCGCATAGCCTTCACCTTTCCCAACGGGGTGCGGGTGGACAGCCTTGACCGCGAGATGCTCTTGACCATGGAGCGTGCGGGGTGCTCTACGCTGGCGCTCGGGATAGAGTCCGGCTCTGACGACACGCTTTCGCGGATGAATAAGAGGCAGACCACAGCCGAAATCAGACAGACGGTGGATTTGATTCGGCGCACCACCTCCATACAGGTGACCGGGTTTTTCATTATGGGCTATCCTGGCGAGTCGCTCTCCGATGTAAAGGATACTATCCGGTTCGCCGTGAATCTACCTATTCATCATGCCCACTTTTGCCTGTTCATCCCTATTCCAGGGTCCATGATATACAATGAGCTTGAGGAGCAGGGTCTTATTCCTCGCGGAGGATTGGACCCAGAGCATCTTACCATTGACAGCCCTTCTCTCTCCCTTCCGGGTCTTCCGGCCCCAAGCCTGCTCCGCCTTCATCAGTATGCGTATATAAGATTTTATTCAAGACCGTGGCGGATATTGAACCTGGTGAGGCTACTCAAGAGCCGGGAGCAACTTGGCGTGATCTTTAGAAGGTTCATCAAGCTTTTCCGCTAGGGGAGAGCGGGTTAAAGCCTGTTACCGTGCGCACCGAACTGACTTGCTGGCCCCGGGGCGGTTATAGTTTATGATCGAGAAGCAACAGCATCCAGGGAAAGATGTTGATCAGGAGTGACAATCATGCGATTGAGATTCCTTGAATCATCCAGTTCCACGCCGGAAAAGATGATTGTGTCCTGGATATGGATAGATGGTGGAACCCTGACCCGGTCGCCCACGACGGACCGCTTGATCTGATCCTCTGGAGGGCCATTGAATTCCTTCCCTATCCAACGGGGGATTCCCCGATGATCCAGTTCCAGTTGATTGGCTAACAGGAGGTCTTCAGGGTAAGTCAGGTTGATGTCGTCCTTTATGTCGTCCATAACCTCCAATTGAAAGCCGTCGTCTATCATGAGCTGAATGGAGTCAGTGATCTCATACTCGTCCCTGCCCGCGGTGCGGGGAGTGCGTCTGACGGCATCAAAGATATTGAGGTCAAAGACATAAAGCCCGCATCCCTTGATGGTAGTCCTGGCATAACGCGGTTTTTCAATCACTCTTTCAACCCTTCCACGGGGCCCCTGAATGATGGCGAAATTTCTCCGGACAGCAGAGAGGTCTGCTTCGTGCGTGGCTCCAAGGACAGCATTGGCGCGGCCTTCAAGCACAGGCTTGACCATTTTGCTCATGTCTTGTGTGTGAAAAAAGATGTCGCCCAGGAATAAGAGAAAAGGCTTATCTATCCTGGATTCAAGGTAGCCCAGCGCATGAGCTATGCCCAGGGTCTCTTCCTGATCAACATACTCGATCTCTATTCCCCATTCCTTGCCATCCCCTATCTCTCGCACAATCTCGAACCCGTAGTAACCGATAACGATGATTACCTTTCTGATTCCAATCCGCGCCATGTGATCTATCTGAATTGAAAGCAGTGGCCTGTTGAGGATTGGCAAAAGAGGTTTGGGGAGTCTTTCGTTGAAGGGATACATGCGGGAACCTTTACCCGCGGCCAGGATAACTCCTAGAATTTCTCTATCAGTGCTCATGCCTTCTTCTCCCGAATCACCCTCCATTTTGTCAGGCTTATCTGGACTCGAAGATAAGCCAGGAAGACAAGGAACTCGACACTGCTCCTGAGGGCGCCAAGCTTGCTCTTTCCTCCCATCCTGGGAAGATGATTGACCGGTGCTTCTGCGATCCGGTATCCCATATAAGCCGCGCGGACCACGATCTCGGTGGGAGTGGGAAAGCCCATGGCTTCAATGTTTATGGCATCTGCCACCTCGCGCTTCATGACCTTGAGCGCACAGTTGGTATCGGTAAGGTCAAGCCCGAAAAGGATTCTCACTATCAGGTTCAATATCCTGTCGCCAACCACCTTGATCACGGTGTCCCCCTTCTTACGCCTGTACCCTGTGACAAGATCATGTCCCTCCTTCTTTAGCTTCTCCAGGAGAGCAGGGAATTCCTTGAGATCAAACTGCCCGTCGGAATCAATTGTAACATGATATTGTCCGGAAGCCGCGGCCTGTGCCGCGGAGAGTGCATGTCCGTAGCCATGATTGCGTTCGAAGCGGATCACCTGAAGGCGTGGTTCATTCAGTTCCTGGAGTATCTCACCTGTCCCGTCAGTAGAGCCGTCATCGGTGATTACGATCTCCCATCCCGAGCCGTTTTCATCGAGCACCCGGATCCATTCTTTTACCACATCCGCTATGGTCTCAGCCTCGTTAAAAGCAGGGGATACCACTGAGATCAAAGGCTGGCGGGGTTCTTTCATATCAAGCATTTTATTCCCTTGACGGGTTAAGAGTCAAGAGCGATGCAGACCGGGCGTCTAACACTTTTGTGCGATCAGGTGGTAGCGACCTTTGGCCCAAAATGCTTGAGCAACACGAGATTATCCCTGTCACTGTCATTGGCGATCACAAGGCCTTCCTGCGCGACATTGGCGGTGACAAAGACCTCATCATTCGTCAGTTCTCCGAACCGGATCATTGCTGGTGATTCTATATCAAGTGCGCCGAGTTTCCCGTGTCCCTGTATGACAATGGCCCCATAGGCGGCATGGTCTTTAATGGTCACGGTGCGTTTGGGAAGAACAGTGAGTCCTTTCGCTGAAAAGTATTCAGAATTATACGAGACGAAAAGTTCTTCGTGTCCCTCGGCTCGCATCTCTTAAAAGGACCTTTTCTACCCGGGAACCATCTCGCATATAGATATAGCTCAACCCTTCATCCGGCAAGGTCTCCGGTCCGTTATCCGCCTTTGTCGTGGATGCGAACCAGCGTTCATCTATCCCGCCTCGATGAGCGCCGAAGGCATAGTAATCATCGGGATGTAATTTCAAGCGCCTGCCAGGGATACAAAACGCCCGGGGAACCCAGTCAGGAGCTAGACGGAATACTCATTTGCCCTGGTTCATGGCTTTCTGCAATATCTGGTTTGCATTCGCCATGCTTTCAACCTCCAAGAAAAAGGATTGTTGATGCAACCGTGCTCATTGTAATTGCAGGCGGATAATCGTGTCAACCAATTCAACATCTTTTACTTGCATATCACCAATTAGATTTGCTATTTTTAAGTGGAAGCAAGTAATTCAATGGAATTCTGGAGGATGTAATGCCGTTGTATGAATTCGAGGGAAGAGTGCCGCGCATTGATCCCAGCACATGGGTGGCGCCTTCGGCTGATGTGATCGGCGATGTGAGGATTGGCCCGAGGTGCTATATTGGCTGGGGCGTGATCTTGCGGGGGGATTACGGAACTATCGAGATCGGCGAGGGCACGGCGATCGAGGAGGGCGTGATTGTTCATGCGCGTCCCAATGGCAAGACTGTGTTCGGCAAGGAGGTCACCGTGGGCCACGGCGCCTTGATCCACAACGCCGTCATCGAGGACTACGCGGTGATAGGCATGCGTGCTTTAATAAGCGACTATGCCAGAATCGGGACCTGGGCGATCATCGCGGAGATGGGCCTTGTCTGCAACAAGCAGGAGGTCCCGGCCGAGGTCATGGCCCTGGGACAACCGGTCAAAGTAAAAAGGCCCATCCAGGATATTGAGCGCCAGATGTGGGGAATGGGTAAAAAGGTTTACCAGAACCTCGCGGAGCGCTCTTTACAGGGGATGAAAAAAATAAACGGGTAAATTCAACCGCTCTTGGAACAGGACATCCCCCGAAAATCATCCTGTTTTTTCGTTATTTACCACTCGTTCGCTTCCCTCGCTCTGGATCGCCGCCAATTCTTAATACCCATCGGGACAGCACTGATCTTCTCTCCTCAGGCAATCCTATTGGGATATCAATTTTTCGGGGAAAGTCCAGTTATTAAAAGGCTTGACAAATCACTTGTATCTTTAATATAATATAATTAAAGACAAAGAAGGGGGTGTCACAATGA
>CAZOMR010000013.1:0-26364 GCA_964580655.1 uncultured bacterium | reverse complement strand
ATAGCGCTTTACTGAACTCTGCACTGATAGCTCTTTTTATTGGGCAAAAATTATTTGACATCTTGTGAGCAGGCGCACTATAATAGGTTCGGTTATTTGAAATACCCGCTTCCGAGGCTCCGCAGGGATTAAAAGGGAAGATGGTGAGAAGCCATCACGGACCCGCCACTGTGATCGGTGACGGTCTCTCGAATTTTGCCACTGGGCTATAAAGCCCGGGAAGGCCGGGAGATTATGCCGTAAGTCAGGAAACCTGCCTGGAAGCGCTTCATTCTTCCCCGCGGTCAGGGAAAATGGAGCTGGCCTAAAAACCATCCCCAATTTCCCGGGCAGGGAATTGGGGATTTTTTTATGAAGAAAAGGACATATATAGGGATCGGGCTGGCCGGGCTGATCGCATTGATCATCCTGGCATGGCAGGTAGAGCCCCTCCAGGGGGCTCCCCGCGAAGAGCAGGTATCCACGAAGCCAGCACCTCCTAGTCCTCCTAAGCGGATCGTGAGCCTTGCCCCGAGCATTACAGAGGTCCTCTTTGCCCTGGGATTGGATTCCAGGATAGTGGGTGTTACCGAACAATGCAACTTTCCGGATCGCGCGATGAAAAAGCCCAAGGTGGGCAGTTTTATCTCCGGGGATGTAGAAAGAATCATTACCATGAACCCGGACCTGATTGTTGCCACGCGGGACGGCAATTCCGAACGCACCATCTCCTTGCTGGAAGGACTGGGCTTCAGGATAGCGACCTACCAGCCAGCCACACTGGAACAGGTGCTTGAGCAGATTCTGGTTCTGGGCAGGGTGACTGGCAGGGAGAGCCAGGCTCATGCCATTGTAGAGGGGTGTCGGGGCAAGATGTCCCTGGTGAAAGAGCGGGTGCGCGGTGCTCCCGTCCTGCCAGTGCTATTTGCTTACGGCCGGGATCCCATGATCCTGGCTGGCCAGCGTACATTTGCGGACGACATGATCCGGCTTTCCGGAGGAGCGAATATTGCGACTGATTCGAGGATTCCCTATCCGCAATTCAGTCTGGAGGAGGTTCTTGCGAGAGGCCCGGAGGTAATCATTGATGTAAGCATGGGCTCGGATGCCGCGGCGCAGATGGCCGCGGAGAAGGACTGGTCGCGCTGGCCGGAAATTCCCGCGGTGAAGGCGCACCGGATTTATGTGCTTGACCAGGACCTGCTTGCCCGGCCCGGCCCGAGGCTCTTTGAAGGTCTTATTATGCTGGCAAAGAGCCTGCACCCGGAGTGCTTCCCGGAGGAGTCCCGGCCTTGAGTAAGAAGGATATGGGGAGTCGCCTCACACTTTCAGGATGGCTCTGGCGCGTGAGCCTGCTATTTTTCCTGGCAATCGTGGTCATGGTGATCTGCGTGGGCATCGGGCCTACCGAGGTGGAGATTTCTCGATCAGAGATTCTTCCAGGGCTTTTAGCCGCGCTTAAAGGTCAGGATCAAGGGGCCGCGGCCACCATACTCTTTCGCGTCCGGCTTCCGCGGGTGCTGATGGCCGGGATAGTCGGTGCCGCGCTTTCCGTAGCCGGGGCGAGCTTTCAGGCCATCCTTCGTAACCCCCTGGCTGAGCCTTTCATCCTGGGGGTCTCCGGCGGAGGAGCACTTGGGGCCATCATCGCGATCCTGCTCGGACTTGAGGCCACCTTTCTCGGGCTTTCCATCAGACCGATCCTCGCTTTTGCCGGGTCGTTCGGGGCAATGCTTGCTGTTTTTTCCATCGCACGCACGCAAGGCCGGCTTCCTACCCATACACTGCTCCTTGCCGGAGTGATCGCAAACGCTTTTCTATCCGCTATAATCATGTTTTTGATCAGCATCACAAGCCAGGAGAAAGTGCACAGCATGGTCTTCTGGATGATGGGCAACATATCAAGCGAGCGCTACTCAACGACCCTGGGCATAGCGGTGTATGTGGCGATCGGATCAGTAATCCTTTTCGGCGAGGCCAGGGCATTTAACATCTTGAGCCTTGGCGAGGAATCCGCACATCATCTCGGGGTATCGGTTGAGCGGGTCAAGCTGATCGTGTTTCTGGCCGCGAGCCTTGTAACCGGGGCAGTGGTTTCGGTAAGCGGCTTAATCGGGTTCATCGGGCTTATAGTGCCGCACATCACTCGTCTGACCCTCGGGCCGGATCATCGGCTCCTGCTTCCAGCCTCGCTCTTCGTCGGTGCGATCTTCCTGATGATCTGCGATACCGCGGCCCGAAGCCTGATCGCTCCAGCCGAGATACCGGTGGGCGTAATAACCGCTCTGCTCGGAGGGCCTTTTTTCATCTGGCTACTTCGCCGGCGCAGAAAAGCCGCGTTTGTGGAGGCATGAGGTGATCCGTGTCCATAATGTAAGCTTTGCCTTTCAGCCCGGTAAGCCGGTTCTCTCGGACTTGAGCTTTTCAGTAGAGCGCGGAGAGCTACTGGGGATCATCGGGCCGAATGGATCAGGAAAGACCACTCTGATCCGCGTCCTTGGCCGAGCGCTCCTGCCGCATTCAGGCACAGTGACTTTTGAAGGAAAAGCTCTCTCTCGGTATGATCGCAGGGACCTGGCCCGCAAAGTAGCCGTGGTGCCCCAGGAGACAATGGTTGCTTTTCCCTTCACGGTCCTCGAGATCGTGCTTATGGGACGCGCTCCCTATCTGGGCCGCTTCGCTTTTGAAAGAACGGAGGATATTGAAAAGGCCCGGGAGGCGCTCCGGCTCACGGCTACCCTTGGCTTTGCCATGCGCAGGCTGGGGGAGCTTTCCGGCGGGGAAAAACAGCGTGTGATCCTGGCGCGGGCACTTGCACAGGACCCGAGGCTTTTGCTTCTGGATGAGCCCACTACATTTCTAGACCTCAAGCACCAGCTTGAGATATATCGCCTTATCAAGAAGCTCACGGTAGAGCAGGGTCTGACCGTGATCGCATCATCCCATGACCTGAACCTTGCCGGGATGTTCTGCGATCGCTTAATTCTGCTGGATGAGGGCCGGAAGGCTGAAGAGGGAAAACCGGAGAAGGTGCTGAGCAGGGATATTCTGGGTTCGGTTTACGGTGTGGCGGTAGATGTTTCGATCCACCCCGGGACAGGCCGGCCATTAGTGGTGCCGGAGGTGACTGTTTAAGATGACACGCGAGATCAGCTTTATAGAAAGGCCCTTCTTTCGCATAGGGCTTTTGACTTTTCTCTCGGCTCTCTTGCATCTTTTGCTACTTGTGGCTATCTCCGGTGCGGTTGGAGGGACACCGGGTGTCAACCGACTGCCGGACATTATTTGCTTGTCTTTAGTGCCAAAGACGGGCATTATGTATCCACGGGCATCCGAGGCCTTTCGACTCCCGGAGGATCAGAGAGATGAGCTCCGTTTCGCGGTTTCAGCCCAACCCAATGTTCCGGAGGCCGTGGACGAGATACATGTTGACCGGCAGAGGAGTGCGAGGGTTTCCCGGCCTGATCCGGAGTCTCGGATCGAGCGCACGGACAGCAGTGAGCAAAGACTGATCCAGGAGAATCCTGATGTGGAATCCAGCCTGCAACTGGCGCAAGGGTTCGGTGATGATCAGGATATTGACTCGCTATCACGGCTGTCCTCGCTGGACAGCCCTCCTAGGCTTTTGTACAGAATTCCGCCTGTCTACCCCAAACTGGCGCGCCAGCGCGGCTGGCAAGGGGTTGTGGAATTGAATGTCGAGGTGCTCTCCGACGGGACTGTGGGAGATGTGTACCTGGTCAGTACTTCAGGGTATCAGGTTCTGGATGAGGCCGCGCTTAATCAGGTTAAACAGTTTAAATTTCTTCCCGGCTTAGAAAACGGGCGGGCCTTGCCCATGCGTATCATCCAGCCGGTGCGCTTTGAGCTTAGATAGCCCTTCTCAGGATTTTAGCAAAAATTTTTTTCATCCCCTTCATTTTTTACTTGCAATCGGTTTCAGTTTTCTCTATGCTCTTTGCAGGTTCCGAGGTTTTACTTTTCCGGGCATCGAGGCTTAATTTCCTGCAAAAAGAGACTTTGCTAAACGAGGGGCAAGGGAAGTAATGAGAGAGATCAAGGAGATTTTGGGAAACGCATTCCCTTTTAGTTGTCTGAGCAAGAAGGAACTGGACTCTCTGCTTGATGGAGCGAGCAAGATCAATCTAACGCGCAAGGATGTCTTGTATAGGCCGGGGATTCCCAATGAATATATTTACCTGATCCTTTCCGGCGGGATAAAGGTTACGAAGTCCAACGGCCGATACATGCGGTTTATCATTGACTTTTACTCCCCCGGTTCGCTTATAGGAGAGGATGGCCTGGTGTCCTCGGAGGCCCAGGATACCGAGGCTCGGCCCCTGGACCGGGCGTCGGTTATCAGGGTAGATCGCAAGAAGGTTTCGCGTCTATTGGACAATAACCCGGGTTTTGCACATGCCTGGCTGGAACTGCTTGACCGCAGGAGCCGGGCTTACCGAGAGAAGATGGAGGACCTGGTTTTCAAGGAGGTTCGAGCCAGACTGGCCGGCGCCTTGTTCAAGTTAGCCCGGAGTTTCGGCCGCAGGGACCGACAGGGCCTGGTGATAACTGCCCGGATAACCCACCAGGACCTGGCGGACTATATCGGGGCGAGCCGGGAAACAGTGAGCCTGACACTCGCGGAGATGCGCAGGAAAAAGTTGATCCGGATGAATGTGCGGCGCTTCGTGGTCCCGGACCTTAAACTGCTGAAAAAGGCCTCGAACACCAACCAGAGATAAGACCCTTCCCTTTTCCCGCATCAGGGAGTTGAGCAGAGAGAGTTTATCCTTTCTTTTGTGCTGTTGATCGTGAGTGTGCCCTGAGAGCCTAGGAGGGCGTATTCAAGAGTGGGTTCAACCTTCAAGGCATAGCGGGGCAACCAGCCCATGTCGCGGATGTCAGCAGTGCTTCCGTTGAAGATGAGGCAGGATGAGCCTCCCTCAACAGGGATAAACCTCCAGAAGCCCTGGATGTTCCCGCCGGTCTTACGGGGCATTATCCAGGTGATCTGCGATGGCCGGTCAAAGTTGTAGTCAAGTGTGTATTCTGATTGGTATTCCAGGAAGACCATATCCATCGAAACTTCCCAGTCGTAGATCGGCCCGGCCTTCCCCTGGCCGCGTTTTTCCACCTTCCTGACACCCGGTATGTAGGACGGGCAATCCCCGAAGCGCGAGACTATCTCAAAGGCTCTCTCAGCCGGTGCGGATACCAGTGTGCCAGCTGTTACATAGACAGTGGGGCCGTCTTCGAGAATCAAGAGCTTTCCCTTCTCCGTGAGCAGTTTCAGTGTCCTGGGATCGCGGAGCAGGACCTTGTCTATTGCCTGCTTCGGGCCGGCCTCTGGCGGGGCCACATAGCTCGGTGAACTTGAATATGTCTTTTCGGCCTTTTCTTTGGCCGCGCGGACCACCATGGTGGCTGTGGATACATTGGTCAGCATCTCAAGTGATGGTTCCCGCTTGTAGATGGCCTTGACAAAACCGGAGCTGGGCTCGGAATATACAGAGTAAAAGGCCATGGTCCGAAGGCCGTCATCCACCGGGATAAGCTCCCAGAAACCTACGCAGATGTCGAACTCTCCATAGCTCAAGGACCAGTCGGTGCGAAGGGGCGGACGATGATAGTGATAGATACCATACTTATAAGTATATCCGATAAATGCCACCTGGATCCTGAGATTGAAATTAACCTTTTCCAGATTCGGCGAGAGCTCTTTTACGCTCGCAGACGAGGTCATCGGAACAAAATCAGGATAGTGCTCAAAATCAGTAACCACGGAGAAAACCGTTTCCGGAGGCGCATCCACCAGCACACCAGCGGCACTCATCCATCTCACCACCGGCGGGTTGTCGTTCATGATGATTACCTCGCCTACCTGGAGAAGGGCCTTCAATACCTCTGGGTCAGCCCCCGGTGGCAGGATGTGCTGATCCCATGTGATCCTCATCATATCCTTGACCTCGGTCATGTCCTGTGGAGGAGGGATTGAGACATCCTCTGCCTGAGCCGATGCGAAACTCATCAGCATCAGCACCATGATAAGTTTTATACTCGTTTTCATAGCTTAGCCTCCTCTGGCAAAGGCGCGCACCGCGTCCGCGATTACTCCGCCCGCCTTTTCATGGCGGAATTCCTCGCCGTATTGATACCCTGCCTTCTTCCCGACCTCCTGCGCATAGGCCTTGACCATCAGCTCGATTGCCGGCCTGTAGTTATCCCGGTCCAGCATCTTGAGTACCTCCGGCGTTAAACTAGCGTCCTCAAGCGACATTTTCAGGTCGTCAATGGTTAGTTTCATCTGGCTTACATGCGCGCACAGGGCCTCGACCTTCTTGTCAATATAATCCGTGATGTCAACCACCTTGTTCGCATGTAGCGGGGCCTTGGCAAAGAAATACTGCTCGGCCACAAGGTGAGGCTTGAGACCATTCTCTATATGCTCGGGATGAAACAAGGGCATGTGCGCAAAACCCACAGCCTCCACCGCGGCCATGCTTACGGCCCGATGATCCGGATGCGGCTCGAAAGGCGCCCAGGGATCAAAGGTGAACACGATCCGAGGTCTCAATTCCCGGATAAGCCGGATGAATTTTTCACGGAGCTCATTCAAAGGATAATCCGAAAGCATGCCATCCGGATAGTCAAGAAAGATAACATCCTTTTTACCCAATACACGGGCCGCTTCTCTCGCCTCCTTTATGCTCTCGCTGATCGCCGTCTCCCGGTCAAGCTCGAAGCTCCCTCGTTCGTTGTTCGTTGTGATCACCTCGTAGACCCCATAGCCCTCATTCACCAGTCTGGCCACTGTGCCGCCAGCCAGGAACTCGGTATCATCCGCATGCGCAACGAGCATCAACACAACCTTCTCGGCCATCCTGTCCCTCCTCAGGTTTATAATCTGTCCAGGATTATTTCAATTTTACCTTTACAGTTGCCGAGGCGTCGTTTTCGAAGAGGTCTACGACACGGACTGCGATGGTGTATTCTCCGGATTTCCCGTAGATATTCTTTGCGGATGCGCTTACCACTTTCGCCTTCTTTCCATACCCTCTAAAATTCTGCCAAAGGCCCTTGAACCTACCTTATTCATAGCTTATTTGAATAATGACTGATCTGGTTGGATGCTGTTGGCTATTATCTTCTGGGGGGGATAAAATGTCAACTGCGAGCGGGTTGGAGTGGTTTTATGGGCGATTATTTTGGGAGAGGAATGATTTTTTGGTGTTTTAATAGAGTTATTCGCGCACCTTTCCTTTTTATTTTTATATGGCTCTGGCCATGTGCTTTTTGGTAATTATTCTGGTCGTTGATTTTTCGCCATTCACCACTCGTTCGCTTCTCTCGCTCTGGATTGCCGCCAATTCTTAATGCCCCTCGGGACAGCACTGATCTTCTCTCCTCAGGCAATCCTATTGGGATCTCAATTTTTCGGGGAAAGTCCAGATCTGAATCTGCTTTGATTTTCCTGCCGTATATGATATAAAAAAGTAGAGTTCATTCCGACTGTAGTCAAATAAAAAGGAGGTAAAAGAAATGGGAAATGACATACCTGCGGGAGGGAGTTTTATGGTGGAGAAAGCCGGCACGCGCCGGATCTTCACGCCGGAGGATTTCAGTGATGAACAAAAGGCCATGGCAGAGACAGCGAGTAAGTTCTGCCTGAACGAGATGTTACCGCAGAAGGAGCAGATAGACCACAAAGAGGAAGGGCTTGTGGTCTCGATAACAAAGAAGGCAGGAGAGTTGGGCCTGTTAATGCTTACCATTCCCGAGGAGTATGACGGCCTGGGCATGGACAAGACCACTTTTGTGCTTGTCTCTGAATCCCTGGCGCCTGAGGCTAGTTCCTTTATCACTATTGCCGCCCATACCTGCATCGGCACACAGCCCCTGATATTTTTCGGCAATGATGAGCAAAAAAAGAGGTATCTGCCCAGGCTGGGATCGGGAGAGATGATCGCGGCCTATGCCCTGACCGAGACAGGCGCCGGCTCCGACGCGATGAGCTGTAAGACACGGGCTGTGCTTTCCGATGACGGCAAATACTACATCATAAACGGGGACAAGCAGTTCATCACAAACGGCGGAATAGCAGACCTCTTTACCGTGTTCGCCCGCGTGGACGGGGACCGCAAGAAATTCTCGGCATTCCTCGTGGAACGCACGTTCCCGGGATTTTCCTCCGGGGTGGAAGAAAACAAGATGGGAATCACGGGAAGCTCCACCACGGCCCTGGTTTTCGAGGATTGCAAGGTGCCTGTGGAGAACCTTCTCGGCCAGATCGGCGAGGGGGGCAGGGCCGCATTCAGTGTGCTTGACATGGGTCGCCTGCAGGTCGGCGGGGCATGCGCTGGCGGGGCCAAGTGGCTTCTCAAGGAAACGATTCAGTTTGCAAAGGATCGCCAGCAGTTCAACACCGCGATCATTGACTTCGGCATGACCAGGAGAAAAATAGCTGATTGCATGGCATTGATCTATGCGACAGAGAGCATTGCCTACCGCTCATCAGACCTGATTGACAAGGCCCTGGAGGCAATCCCGGCGGATGATCCGGAAGCGAGAAAGAAAAAGATAATGGCCATCGGTAATTATGCGCCGGAGTGCTCCGTGGTCAAGGCCTTCGGGTCAGAGGCCCTGGACATGGTCGCAGACCACTGTCTCCAGATTTACGGCGGATACGGTTACATCAAGGAATACCCCGCGGAGAAGGTGTATCGGGATTCACGGATCAACCGCATCTTCGAGGGCACAAACGAAATTAACCGCTATATCATCGTGGGCTCACTCCTGCGCGCCGCGATGAAAGGCAAGGTTCCGATCCTGGATTTCATCAAGCAGTTGAGCAAGGAACTGGAAGACAAGAATTTGCCCAAAGCAGATGAAGGGCCGCTCGGACAGGCAGTGCTGGCATGCGAGCTTGGAAAGAGGATCATGTTTTACTGCACCAATGTCGCGTTCCAGAAATACTCGGATAAACTCATTGAGGAGCAAATAGTCTCAGAGATGCTCGCGAACATGGCCATTGACTGTTATTGCATGGACTCCGCGGCCTGCCGGGCTTTGCAGATGATCGAGAAGAGGGGACAGGAATCCTCGGAACTGGCCGTGCTTTTGACCCATATTATCTGCTTTGAAGGCCATGCCCGGATCGCGGACCTTGGGAGAAAACTCCTTATGAGCGTGTCCGAAGAGAAGGATGTCAAGAAGCATCTCAAGAATCTGGAGGAGCTGAGCGAGATTGATTCCTTCAACCTGATTGCGGCCAAAAAGAGGGTTGCCCAGATAGCGGCCGAGGCCGGAGAGTATAAGGTCTGAGGGATTCCCCATTAGTCCTGAATTCATGTCCGGGATTTTTTCCTTGATCCATGAGAGAGGATGAGTATGGGCTATCTGCTGGGGATTGATGTGGGCACCTCCGGGACAAAGGCGGTTCTGGTTAGCCCGCGTGGAAGGATCAAGGCTGAAGCGACTTTTGAGTATGGCATGGACACGCCCCGGCCGGGCTGGGCCGAGCAGGACCCGGACATGTGGTGGCAAGCCAGCCGGAGTGCGATCAGGGCTGTTCTTTTGAAAGCCGGTATTTCGGGCAAGGATATTCAGGGAATCGGACTTACAGGGCAGATGCACAGCTCGGTGTTCCTTGACAGGAACCTGAAAGTGATCCGGCCAGCCTTGCTCTGGTGCGATTCGCGCACCTCGCATGAGTGCGATGAGATAACGGAAAAAGTGGGGTTCAGGAATCTTGTGCGGCTCACCGCGAACAGGGCCCTGACCGGGTTCACCGCGCCCAAGGTGCTCTGGCTTCAAGGGCACGAGCCGAAGAATTACCAGCGACTTGCACACCTTATCCTGAGCAAGGACTACATCCGCCTCAAGCTAACAGGCGAGCTTGCAACGGATGTCTCTGATGCATCGGGCATGTTGCTCTTTGATGTCAAGAAGCGACGCTGGTCAAAGCGACTGCTTGAGCTCCTTCAGATTGATCCTGCGATCCTTCCTGAATGCCATGAGTCCATAGAGATAACCGGAAGGATCACAAATGAAGCCGCAAGAGAAACCGGCCTGGCCCAGGGCACGCCGGTGGTAGGAGGAGGCGGCGATCAGGCCGCGGGCGCTGTTGGGAACGGCATAGTCAAAGAAGGCCCTATCCTCATCACCATCGGGACCTCCGGCGTGGTCTTCAGTGCATCAAGGAGACCGCTCATTGATCCGCAGGCAAGACTGCATTCCTTTTGCCACGCAAGTCCGGGCCTATGGCACACCATGGGCGTGATGCTATCCGCGGGAGGGTCATTGCAGTGGCTGAGAAACATGATGAGGGAACTGGACAAGGACATCTCTTACCCGGTAATGACAAAAAAGGCTGAGTCAGTCCCCGTAGGCGCGGAGGGCCTCTTATTTCTTCCATATCTGACAGGAGAGCGCACGCCGGTGTTTGACCCGGAGGCTCGCGGAGCATTTTCAGGCTTGAGCCTCAAGCATGAGCTCGGACACCTTGTCCGCGCTCTCATGGAGGGCGTGACATTTGGTCTGCGAGATTCGGTTGAGCTGATGAAGGATGTAGGGACAAAGGTCAGATCGGTATATCTTTCGGGCGGCGGTGCAAAAAGCAGGTTCTGGTCCCAGATGGTGGCGGATGTTCTGAACCAGCCGATCAGACGCCTTGCAGTGGATGAGGGCCCGAGCTTTGGTGCGGCCCTCCTTGCCGCGGTCGGAACAGGGGTGTTCAAAACCACTATCGAGGCCGCTGATGTTACGCTAAAGCTCAAGCCGAAAAGCGCAGGGGGAGAGATTCTTCCGAACAAAAAAAACGCGAGAAAATACAAGGAGCTTTATCCTGTTTATCGCTCGCTCTATCCTTCGCTGAGAAAAATTTTTTCAAATAGTATTATTAATGAGAGCACAAAATAGTTTACACTAACGGCTGAATTACCATCCCCCTGAATGGGGGAGGGTCAGGGTGGGGGTGATTAAATTGCGCATAGATAAACACCCTCCCCTTAATCCCCTCCCATCAAGGGAGGGAAAAGTCGAAGCAACAAAGATCAAAAAATGTAAACTATATAGTGCTCGGAGTAATAAGCTATATGGAGGTTTAACTGAAAATGAGGGATCGAAAAAATTTTTCCACGGTGTGTTTCCTGATTCTTGTTCTTGCCGGTCTTGTCATCATGCCCTGTTCTCTTGCGGCAGGGACCCCGGAGCGCAACACGATCAGTGTTCTCGCTTACAATATCTGGGGCGTTATCAGCGCGAGATACCGGCCAGCACGGGTGGCCGAGATTCCGGCCGCGATCATTCAGCTTGACCCGGACATAATCAATCTTGAAGAGGCGTTTCGGCCACAGGATCATAAGGCGCTCCGGGAGGGATTTGAGGAACTGGGGTATCCGATCCGGACATGGCATTATCAGGACTGCGGTTATGGCACAGGTATTCTTCTCATCTCCAGGTTCGAGGCTGAGGAGATAGGATACCAGAAATTTCGGGCCGTGGGCGACATCTATTCTTATGAACGGCTCGCGTGCCGGGGCCTTTTGAGGGCGGTGTTCCGGACACCGGGGGGAGTTCTGGAGTTCTACTCTACTCATTCCATCCCGAGGATGAATCTGATATTCACGGAGGACATGGAATTGATAGAGGGTGACCCGAAGGAGCTATATCGGTATTTGCAGATGTATGAGCTCAGCCGGATGTTCAAAGAAAGGCGCGGCCCGGGGGCCCGGTCTATTATCGCGGCAGGGGATTTCAATGTCTCGCCTGAGATGCGCGAATATAAACTGCTCATGCGCCTGAGCGGGCTTAGAAACAGCTTTGATGAGATGCACCCCGGGGAGAACCCATCCACATATTGCATAAAGACCAATGAGTTTGCCACCATTGAGGGAAGCAGGATAGACCATATTTTGTATCAGAACTATGAGGGAACCCGGGGGTTATATCTCAAGCCGGTAGAGTCGCGGGTCGTGATGAAGAATCAACTAAAGACGAAGAGGGGCCAGATGCACCTTTCAGATCACTACGGCATCTTCACTGTCTTTGAGGTGGCGGATGAAGGGGAGATACAAAAGTCAAGCCCACCGGAGCTGAGCCTGCCGGTAAAAGAAAAGTCTTTTTACCTTCTCGGGATCAAGGATGCCGCGCTTGAGTTTCCTGCCAGAGACCGCGAGGCTTGGGATGCCCTTGCGCTCAAGATACTCAGTGGCTTTGATAAAAAACTCAAGCATCCCACACCAGCAGTCAAGGCCGCGGCCAGGATACTCACTGCTCCGAAAGATAAGAGCATAGTCCGCATTTCCATGGAGCAGGATGAGACAAGGGCCATCAAGAGATACCTCAAGAAGATGAAGTAATAAACATCACGGGGTCTGCTCGCAGTCGGGTTTTTTCAACATTCCTCGCCGCTCACGTCATGATGTAAATTTATCACATCCGTGAATATTTTTCAAGAAAAATATTTTCATCCAGAAAAAGGGTTCAAGTAATGTTTAAGGTTTAAAGACTATCCTTGAAATCTGTGTAACCTGTGTAATCGGTGGATAAATATTCTTCTGTTTTTCTCTGACCCCCTGGATGGCTCAGCGGCCCGCCTGATAGATCAAAGGCCGATACCGGGGCAGAGGGATGGGCTTGCCTTCCCGGCGGGCGGCTTCCAGCCATGCATCCTTGGCTCTCTTCACCTCGGCCAGGGCCTGCTCCGCGGTCTCCCCGAAGGCGCTGCAGGATTCAAGGTCCGGGATGTCCGCAATGTACCCGCCATCCTCCTCGCTGTAGAAAATATTGATATGATAGTCGCTCATGGCTCTTCCTCCAATTTGAGGTTGTAACGCTCCACCAGGCTCAGAACCTGTCGAATCTGGTAAGGTTTGGCATGACCTTTAACTTCCTGCAGGTTAATAAGCTCCGGAATTTCCGGGTGCGTGAAAATATGATGGCTTCCGCTCACCCGCGCCAATCTGAAACCAAACCCCTCCACTAACTTTATAATATCCGAAAAGGCCACATTCTGCAATGACCCCTCACCAAGTCTTTTGAGCAGTTTCTTAAGTTTCAAAATCTCCGCTCCTTAGCTTTAAGAAAAATAGGAGCAGAGCCAAACATTAACCCCTTCAACTTCCCTACGAGCCCTTTGTTGTTTTCCATTTTATTTTTTAAAGGATTTGGCGACTGGTATTCACTTGTTAGTCTAACTCCTTCAGGGAACCCTTCCATTTTTGCCCGCCCCTGGATAATTGAATATTCAATTTACACGAATCAAGAGCTCTTTTTCTTTTTGCGATCGGCTGTTTTCTTTTTCGGCTTTGCTTTGCCCTGAAGCTTGAATTCCTTGTATATCTTCATCTTGGGCGTGCGTATCCTGACCTTTCCCCTGATCGCCTTGTAAAGGAAATCGTCAATCTCGTCCATCAGGCTGTTGCGCTCGCTGTTTACCACTGCTATTTTATCCGCGGCCTCAAGCCGCTTTTTGTCAGACAAACTCCTGTCACGGCGGATGTCCTCCAAATGCCATAGCCGGATGTTAGCTATCGTGAGCTTGTCAATCAGACTCCCCAATGTCTCTGCCATATCCTTTCCCTCCTATTTTTTTATCTGGCTAAAAGTTTCTCCAGCCCTTCCTGCACCGCGGCCAGTGGAATAGAAGCCGCGCACTCCCTCTGTCGCGCAGTAGAACATGGATGCTCCGCGCAGTCCGCACAGTCCTTCCCCGGGGTAAAGGCCAGGTATTTATCCCCGGCTGGCTTCCATTTTTTGAGATGGTCAGAAAGGCTCTGGTGCGGGGCATAGAGGATCGAGCCGGGGGTGCCCACCATGGCCGCGAGATGGCACGGCCCGGAGTCCGTGCCCACGAAAACCTGTGCGCGGCGGAGAACCTCCGCAACCTCGCTCAAAGAAAACCCGACCGCCTTGCCAACCGGAGTTGACATCTTGTCCTCGGTCCTTTGAAGAACCCCCTTTTCTTCCGGAGTGGCAAGCAGGATGATGCGGGAGTGATATTTCTCCTGGAGTGCGGCTCCAAGCTCCCCGTAATAAGGCCAAAGCCGGTCTCTCTGTGTCGCACCCCCGGGATGAATCACCACCACCGGACCATCTCCGGCAAGCGACTCATAAAGTTGCTGGACCCTGGGGTAGCCCTGGCCCGGCCAATATTCAAGGCTACTATCATCCGCGCTGATCCCGAGCTCCCTTATGAGCCTGAGACCCAGCTCGATTACGCTGACCCCTTCCCGGTAGGGCACCTTTCTCGTGAGAAGCTGTATGCGGGCCTCGGATTCAAAGCCTATCCGTTCACTTGCCCCTGCAAGAAATCCTATCAATTCACTCCGGATGAATCTCCGGAGATGTATGGAATGTGTGAATCTCCTGCGGCGAAGCGATTGAATCAACCGGAGGTATCCTGGCCCGGGTCTGTGAGAAGCCTTTTGATCATAGACTATCAGATCGGAAAGATAAGGGCATCCCTGCCAGAGCTCGGCGGTGAGAGGGTCCGCGAGAATGGCCAGGTATGCCTGGGGCCATGCTCGCCGCACTGCCCGCACAGCAGGGATAGCGGCCACCGCGTTCCCTATTGATCCGAAACGGATGAACAGCACCCGTGGGGCTCCTCCAAATCCTTCGGACATGCTCAACTCCTGTGTGCGGGACACTATCTTTCCGCGTCCCCTTGTTCCCTCTTTTGCAGTAGTTTCCAGAACTCCTCCAGGCGCATGAACGCGTAATCCGGTTTGAGTTCCCTCATACACGCGTGATGTTTTTCAGGGCAATAACGCAGGTTACAAGGCCGACAGGGGACGTCCTCTGTCACGGTGGTATGTATCCTGCCGGGTGGTGTCCATGCATCGTCAGAGGGTCCGAGGATGATAAATGTAGGGGTGCTCTGGCTGGCCGCGATATGCCTGGGCCCGCCGTCGTTGCCTACAAACAGGTCCGCCTCGCGGCAGAAAGCGCCCAGTTCAAAGATGTCCATCGGAGGAACGAGAAAGTGTTTTTCCGTGGCCATGTCCAGAATCTGCCTTGCTTCATCTTCTCTGCCCGGGCCCCAGAGGAATATGACTGCGGCGTTCCATTCTCGCTTGAGCCGGTCTGCCAGGCTCACGAAATATTCAGGAGGCCACTCTCTCACCGGCCTTTTATGAAAAGGATACATGCAGATAATGGGCCGATCATGGGCCAGGCCGTGCTGGCTCATGAAATTCCGGACAGACTCTTGAGCGACAGCAGGAATTTTCATCTCCAGTTCAAGCGAATCAAGGGGACATCCGAGGACCCTGAGGAGACTGAGCTTATGTTCAGCGGAGAATGTTCCTTCCGGCATCACAGGATGTGTGTAGGCAAAATACCTGCGGTGGTTTGAGTAGGATATGCTGACTTTGGCCCGGCTGAGGTAAGTGATCAGCGCTGTACGCGGGTTCGCCAGGAAGTCAACGACAAGGTCAAACCGGCCTTTGCGAACCCTGAGTAGGGTCTCAAGAGACTCTCTCCAGCCACGCTTATCATCACGGATCATGATCTCATTGATGTGCCCATTATATCTAAGAACCTGCCCGGGCACCCTCTCCACAAGATATGCTATATGGCTCTCGGGATAGCGCTTGCGCAACGCCCGGACAGCCGGCGTGGTCAAAAGCACATCACCCATCTGCCGGAGCTGGATGATCAAAATCCGCTCAGGCTCAAAGTTTTTCAAATCCGGATCCTTCAACTGCTCCCCCTTTATTGATTATCTCAAAAACCAGGATAGCTTTCAACCTCATCATTGCAGGGGAAATTCAGATTTTTCCGGAAGTTGACTTGGAAAAAAGAGAGCTTATATTATAAACAGGAGGTTTGAGGACAGAGGCCTATGGGTAAAAGGGATTTTTATGAAGTCCTGGGTGTGAGTAAAGATGCGAGTTCCGATGAGATCAAGAAGGCGTATCGCAGACTGGCACAGAGGTATCATCCGGACAGAAATAAAGGCGATAAAGTTGCGGAAGACCGCTTCAAGGACATCAACGAGGCCTACCAGGTTTTAAGCGACCCGGAGAAGCGCTCCCAGTATAACGCGTTTGGCCATGGGTATGCCAACTACGGGGGGAATCCCCCAGGGGCAGGCCCCGGACCGGGCCCTGGTTATACCTACAGCTATTCGACCGGGCCGGAGGGTTTCGGGGTTAACCTGGAAGACCTGTTTGGCGGCTTCACGGGACCCCGTCGCTCCAGGAAGGGCAAGGGAGGATTCAGAGACATCTTTTCCGACATGTTCGGCCACGGGGGATTCGACTTCGCTGAATCTGGCCCCCAGGACATTGAGGCCGAGATGACTATCAGCTTCGAGGATGCTATACGCGGCGGGACTCATACCCTTGAGTTGGGCGTGCCGGAGAATTGCAACTCATGCGGCGGGACAGGCAGGGTCAATCGCTCTGTTTGTGGCGCTTGCGCCGGAAGCGGGCATGTGATGAGGCCGGAGAAATTCACTGTGCGAATTCCTGCCGGGGTGCGCGACCGCGGGAGGCTCCGGATACCCGGCAAGGGAATTACCAATGGCACCGGAAAGAAAGGCGATCTTCATATCCGGATTCATGTTCAGCCACACAGGTTCTTCCGTCGCGACGGAGACGATATTCACCTCGATGTCCCGATAACTATAACCGAGGCGGCCCTGGGCGCAAGAATAACCGTGCCAACTGTTGACGGCAAGGCCACGCTCAGGATACCGCGCGGAACACAGAGCGGCCAGACCATGCGCCTGCGCAACAAGGGCGTGAAGCATCCCAAGGGCGGGGGCCGCGGCGATCAGTTCGTGCATATCCAGATACAGGTGCCGAAACAGCTTGATGAACGGACTCGGAGACTCTTGGAGGAGTTGAGAACCCTGGAGACAGATGATCCGCGCAAGCACCTAGTCTAGATTGGAGGAATATGATGTTGACGAGAATCCCGATAAAAAGCGATGATGATTTTCGCAAAGAGGAACCGGATTTGACTGAACCGGATAAGCTGGAAGATGAGTATGCTCCTGGCTCTTTAGAGGAAAGCGCGGAGACCTGGAAACACCGCTGTCTCTGCATGAAAGCGGATTTTGAAAACTATAAGAGAAATACAGAGGCCGAGCGCGATCGCCTGATGGAGGATGGCAGGGAAGCCGTGCTCACAGAGGTCTTCCCCATTGCCGAGCACCTTGAGCGCGCACTCAGTGCGGCAAGAGAGCGCAAGGGCAATGACGGGATCGTTGCAGGGCTTGAGCTTGTGCAGAAGGACCTGAAAAAGATGTTCGAGAAATACGGAATCGAAAGAATTCCAGCTATCGGAGAGTGCTTTGACCCGAATTTGCACGAGGCGGTCGCGGTCATTGACGCGGAAGGCATAAACGAGGGAACCATCGTTGAAGAATTGCACCAGGGCTTCAAGCGCAACGGCAAGTTGCTCTGTCCGGCAAAGGTGGTGGTGGCAAAATCAGGCTTGGGGATTAAGACCTGAGGTTACCGGCTACTGGCTACTCGCCTTGGTGGTTTAGAAAAACCTTTTCTCAACTGCATGATCCGTGTTAATAATTTATTGTTTAGCCTAAGAAAAAATGTTATATGCTTATCAGGATGCTGGTTTGCAATTGGATTCGGGCTTTTGATATAAAGGTAAAGATTTTGACCGGGCATCAAAAGGAGGGGAAAGCCATGATGAAGAAGAGGTGTTGCCTGTTTCTTGTGGGGATTCTTCTGGCTTTTAGCTTTGCTTCTGGGCTTCACGCCGAGGTGCTTGGAGTTTATGAGACCGAGAGCGGAACCGGCTGGCTGGAGCGGAGCGAATCGGGATACCTGATCCTTCATCTGGAGGGCACTTATTACGACATGGGTTATCAACAGGGGAAACTGCTTGGAGAGGAGTGCCTGATCACTATACGCTCAATGAAGGGCCTGATAAAGCACTATCTTCCGATAGCCTCTTTCAAGCTGATCAATATCATGCTCCATAAGGTTTATTATGAAAAGGAAGACCCGTATGTGCCCTTGGAATACAAGCAGGAGATGCAAGGGCTGGCAGATGCCGCCGGATTTCCGCTTAAGGATATTCAGGCTCTGCATTCAGCCATATTCCTTGCCAGTTGCTCCGGGACATCCGCGTTTGGCCCTGCCACAAAGGACGGCAAGCTTTACCAGACCCGGAGTCTTGACTACCCGCTCGGCTTCATTGACAAAAAGACCGGGACCCCGATGCAGAACCAGAGCCTGGTCGCGGTCTATAAGCCCAGGAACGGCATTCCGTATATAAGCTTTACCTGGCCCGGTTTTCTCGGCTCAGTCGCAGGCATGAATACAAAAGGAATTTGCGTCTCGGAGATGACGAATTCCTCGGAGTATGAGGTTGCGGCTGGGCTTCCAATGGTCTGGCGGATCAAGCAGACCCTTGCCAAGGCAGAAAATCTGGATCAGGCCATTGAGCTGATGACCGAGAGACCCCTGGAGGGAGGCTATAACTTCCTGGTGGGGGACGGCAGGATTCCGAAAGCGGTTGCGATAGAGATGGATGCGAGGGAGGTTTATGTGGGAACCTGGGATGGCTCTGCGGAGAGCAACAGCTATGAATACAGGAATGAGTCCTATCAATATCAGCCGCTTGAGGGGCTGGTCATTCGTACCAATCATCCATTGAGCACAGAATTGATCGAGAATCACAAGGGAAGACTTGAGGGGTCCCCGACAGCCACGGCAGTGAGATATAGAGACCTGCGAGCCCGCCATGAGGCGGAATACGGAGAGATCACCCTGGTGCGGATAATGGAGATTATGCGAGAGCACTATAGAAGCCGGTGCGAAGAAGACCCTGAACACAAGGGCTGTGCTCAAACCATCTACCAGGCCGCTTTTGACCCTGCAAGCGGAGATTTCCTGATAGCTTCTGCATACGGCAATTACTACAAGCTGGGCACTTATAAAGTCAGCGCCTACAACCAGCCCTATCATCAATTCAACATCTTCGAGCTTATTGAAAGAGAGCCTTGAGCAAAAGCTGAATCTTTTCAACTTATGACAGCATTGACATTGACAAAGGTGCCAGGGCTTTACATTTCAATCGTTAAGTCCCAAGTGGAGCTATGATACTATCAAGGGCTTGAGATGCTTTTCTCTCCTTCTCGCTCCACATGAGCCAACCCGGGCCGATGATCCCGGATCGCTTCCCTCCAGAAAGGATATACAAAAAGTGTCCCTACTAAAAACCTGATAAAAGAAAAGCTCGCCTGGAAAAGCAGGCTATATGCATTCACCACCTCGCTCGCCGCATACGCGACAAAGGACAGGGCCACAACATTCGGCGCTCCCAGACCCAGGAAGTTGATCGGCAGGAAGGTAGTCAGGGTCATAAACATCACGACCACGATAACAACCGGAAGCGGGGCCGTGATGCCCATTGCCCGCAGGGCCAGGTAATGACCGAGCACCTGGCAGACCGGCCATGTGCCCCGCAGGCATAACAGCACCATGTAATCCCGGGGCATTGCCGCCCTCAGCGCATAATTGATCTGGTTATGATAAAACCACGGAAAGAGTTTAATTCCGCCCCTGCCGGCAAAATACCATGTGACAAGCATCATGCCGAAAAGGAGGCCCGCGAACAGGTAGTAGACCCAGGCAGGCAAAGCCGGCATCACGGCGAGCGCAATCGCCATCTGCAGGGCCATGAGCCAGAAATCGCAGTACATAAGAAGCGGGGTCACGCTGAGCATGGGCAAGACCCGCACACGCTTCTTGCGCACCATGTAGATCAAGGTCATTATCCCGGAGAGGGGTGCGAGGATAAGCTGGACCAGCATGGAGGCGGACCTCACTTTGGCAACTTCAGCAAACCTGATCCGGACAAGGATCCGGTTCCACATGACATGGTTGAAAATCCAGTCGGTCAGGCAGTACCCAAGCCCGTAGATCAGAACGCCTGAAAGGAACAGCCCGAGGTTGCAATTCTGGATCGCGTCCCTGATCTTCTCCCAGTCCTGGCCCCGGAGCACAAAATAAAGTATTCCCGCGGCGATGAAAAAAGGAACGAGGTTCTTTACAAGCCCCGGTCTCCTGATCATCCTCTCCTCTTCCTCGATCAACCGGCTCTCTTCGCCGGAAATCAGCGGGCCATGATCATCTGCCATGAGAATCCCCTACATATCCTTCGCACTTTGCGAGCTTTGCGCCTGCTATGTATAAAAAACCTCTAACTCGAAATTTTATCTCCAGAACTCCCAGATCACCGGGAAATCCTTGCGCACGCGAGTACCCGCAGGGATAATATAACTTGCAAAATATCCTGTTACTACCACGACCGCAGAGCTTACAACTCCCACCATGATAGGGTCCCAGGGAAAACGAAGCCATTCTCTGCTTTCAAAAAATGCCTCCCAGAAGAGACTGCTTCCCCAGGCCATGATCAGCAACCCCGCGATGATCCCGGCCACCATGCCGCGTGTATGAGTCCTTTTTGTGAACAGCGCAAGAAAGAATATCCCGGCAATTCCTCCCCCGATAATAGCCACCACCTCAAAATAGAACTCCAGAAATGTTCCCACACGCATCATGGCAAGAGCCAGAAAAACACCCACGACTCCCCATAATAATGTGAGCAGGCGCGCGAGAAAAAAAGCCTTCTTTTCCTTTACTCCGGGATTGACAAACCTCCGATATAAGTCCGTGATGAACATGGTGCTGAGGGCGTTCATGGATGAATCTATACTGCTCATGGCCGCGGCAAATATTCCGGCAAGCAGAAGCCCTGCAAGACCCTTGGGAATCTGTGTGGCGATGAAATAAGGGAAGACCTTGTCACCCTTGTCCTGGGCCAGGAATTCTTCGATTGCAGGCTCAGGTTGATACTGATAAAAGACATACAGGGAAGTCCCCACCAGCATAAACAAGGCCCAGACCGGCACACTGCCCAGAGAGCCTATCAGCGCGGCCCGTTTAGCCTCCCGGTCTGAAGGCGCGCATTGGTAACGCTGGACTTGGTTCTGGTTTCCGGAAAGAAAATAGAAAAAGTTCAAGAGACCGCTCAAGGCCAGCACATAAAATGTCGGGCGTATAAGCTCCGGCGAAAAATCAAAAAGCCTGAACTTATCCGCGTTCCAGGCTGTCTCCAAAAGCCCGGGGAAGCCCCCGGGAAGCTTTGCACTCGCTACACAAATGGCGGCAATCCCTCCGCTGAATAGCACCACTGTCTGAAGCACATCAGTCCAGATGATCCCCTCTATGCCGCCGGCTACCGTATAGATGATCGTGATAGTCCCGATGATAAGTATGACCGAGACTATGCTGATCCCGCTGATGGTATGAATCACAAGCGAAAGAAGATACATCACCATTGAAAGCCGGGCCAGCTCCGAGACTCCAAGCACGAACAGGGAATAGAGCCTGACCCCGGGGCCGAAACGAGTCTCAAGATATTCATTCACCGTGGTCCGGACATGGTGCCTGTAAAATTTAACAACCACCAGTCCGCCGCATAGCACAAGCACTGGAAGCATCAATCCCTGCACCAGATATTGCCAGTCCCGAACAAAACTCATCCCAGGATAAGCTACATAGGTAACACTCGATATGCATGTCCCAAGGATAGAAAGACCAACCGCCCAGCCCGGCACCTTCCTTCCACCCACAAAATAATCCTCGGTGTCCCTGCTTCTCCTTCCTACCCATACCCCGATGATCACTATGATCAGAAAATATACGCCCAGCACAGCCAGGTCTAAAGGGTTCAAGTGCATCTTTTCATCCAAAAACCTGTTACGAAAACCGGTTAAAGGTATAAACCCGAAAAATGCAGTTTTACGGTCAGATCTTTTTGCGGCGCATGATCTCCCGGTTATATGCCTTTATAAGGCCATCCTGACGCAGGATGCCCAGCACCTTGTCCGGCGTGATGGTGATAGCGGAAGAGCCGCCATATCCTCGGCACTGTCTTTTCATGCTTCACTTTCTAATTCCGCGATCCATCTACGAAGCTCCTTCTCGCGAGAATGGGTCGTGAGAAGCACCATGACATCCCCGGGTTCAATGACTGTATCTCCACGGGGGATAATCACATGATCGCCGCGGCGGAGCATCCCGATGAGACATTGACCTGGCATTTGTATGTCCCGGATTTTCTTGAAGCTGATCCTTGATTGCTCTGGGCGGACCTGGATTTCCGCCTGAACACAATCACTGTAATCAACGGAGAGGTCCATATCTACTCTATGCGCGAGTTTTTTATATTCCTCAACCAGCTCGTTGTAGGCCCAAAGGATTTCACTCCGTAGGAGCACGCCCAGGAGTTTCTTCGGGTCCTTTTTATCAACCACCGGGATCTGATGAATATCTTGTTCCTTGAATCGAAACAGCACAGTTCTAAGATTCTCGTCGGGGGTGCAGGTGATCAGGTCTGTCGTCATGATGTCGGAGACAGTAAAGCCCTCAACCTTGCCCTCAACAACAGCTTTCTTTACATCGAATTCCGTGACAATTCCGATAAGACGATTGTTCGAATCCACAACCGGACAGCTTCGAATGAGGTTCTTGCGAAGGAATTTAGCAGTTTCGGCAATGGACAGTTCCGGGCTAACAGCCCTGAAATTCGTATCCATTGCATCCATTACCAGGATCATCTCGAGAATGCTGATCTCCTTCTTGGGAGCCGCCATCCCGCCCAGCCTGCGAAGCTTCTTGCTGTAGATTGTGTCTTGACTATACCTTGAGGCTATCAGGTAACTGACCACTACTGACAGCATCAGAGGAAGGATAATTTTGTAATCGTCCGTCATCTCGAAAATGATGATAATTGAAGTAATGGGCGCACGGGCCGCGCCGCCGAACATAGCCGCCATCCCCACAAGCGCATAGGCTCCAGGATGCAGCGCTATAGAGGGAAAAAGCTGATTGGCTGTCAGACCGAATGCTCCACCTGCCATTGCCCCGATGAACAAAGCAGGCGCGAAGACACCACCCGAGCCCCCTGCACCCAGGGTTATCGAGGTGGCGAGAATTTTAAGAACGAGCAGTATCAGCAATAATTTTATGCTGAAATTGCACTGAAGAGCCATCTCGATTCCTCCATAGCCCACCCCGAAGATGTATTGACTGCCAAAGAACCCCAGTGCACCTATGGCTAAACCGCCTAAAAAGGCCTTGATATGTGCATTTGAATGCCAGTGATCAAACAGATCATCGAAAAAATATACCGAGAAAACATACACTATAGAAATAGCGCCCACAATGAGACCAAGAACAATGTATAAGGGAAACTCAAGCGGGCTGTTTAGTACAAACGGCTGGACCAGTTCAAAGGCCGGATGTTTGCCCAGGAATGCCTGGCACAAGGCCACCGATGTTACAGAGGATATCACCAACAGCCCGAAAGACCGTGCCGAGAAACTCCCCAGGATAACCTCGAGCGCGAACATCACTCCAGCGATGGGTGCATTAAAGGTTCCAGCGATCGCACCAGCCGCACCGCCTGCTACCAGGAGCTTGACATCTGATTCACGAAGACGGACAGCCCTTCCTACGGCACTGGCAAGAGAAGAGCCGATCTGAACGATAGGCCCTTCACGACCTACCGACCCGCCAGAGCCAATGCACAGCGCGCTGGCAAATATCTTTACAAAGGCGACACGAAGACGAATTCGACCACCTTTAATTTTGACCGCGTATTGCACCTCGGGCACACCGTGGCCCCTGGCCTCCAATGCCCATCTCCGGACAATCAACGAGACAAACAGCATACCCACTGCGGGCAGAAGCATGATATGCAATCCTTCCACATGCAGAAAGGCCAGCTTTGCGCTCAACATACCCCCGCAATCGAAGAACAACCAGTGCATCGCCCTGATAAGATACCGGAAGGCTACTGCCCCGAAACCTGCCAGCAGGCCGACAATCACAGCAAGAACGGTCGGAGCCGCGTTCTGGGAATTCTGAATCATATCCAGAATTCTTTTGCCAATAGAATTTAGCTTAATCCCTTTCATTTCAATTCCAGCAACCCGAACCCCTGTTGAAGATTTCTAAAGTTTATCTTGATGATCGTTGAAAAACTATCTTGGAAAGAATTCAAGGAATGATAATTTTTCCCTCAAGCTTCTTCTCGCGTGGTTGAGTTTGAAAACTCCTTTTCATCATCGCCGCAAAAAAAGGCGGCGGAACATCATCATCCATTGCCAGGGCTGTTGCAAGTGCCAGCTCCGCCTTGTCCGCCTCACCCTGCATGAGCAGAAGATATGCATTCTCGATCAAGCGATCCTTCCAGAGTCCGCGGCCTTCCTCATTCACAGCCTTCCTGGCCTCATCCTCAAAAACCCTCTCCATCCGATCCTTTTTCTGAAGGTTATTCATCACGATCGGGCTGGCCTCTATCTCGTTGAGCTTGAGCTCGCATGCTTTGACCGCATCCCCCGGAAAAAGCCATCCGAGAAAAAAGGAATGGCCCAGCAATTCCGAGGCCTGATGCAATAATCCCCTCCTGTCTTTGATGCCCTGGAATTTTAGTTTTTCTTGAAGGGGATGCCCTTTATCAGCCTCTGGCAAGGCTCCGATCATGGAGCGGAATTCCTTGAATTCTTCCGGTAATTCAGACCCTGAATTCCTTGATCTGTCCTCTGCACGGCTGATCAGCCACCTGGCATGATCCGGGCTGGTCTCGAAGACAGGTATCTCATCGGCATCCTTTTTTGTCTGTTTGATAAACTTTTCAAAGCGTTTGCGGGTAAGTCGCGCGGCGGTAAAATCAAGAAATCCCCGATGATCATCCACAAAGGCCTGGAACATGACCTCTCTGCCGCGCCGACCGAGGAACAGCCAGACAGCCTGGTCTCCGCCGGCGCCTACCGGCGTAACATAAGCCCTGTCCCCTGATACCTCCGGCCTTGGCAGGACAAAATTCCTTGATTCATCTTTTGCCTCCACCATCACCCCTCGCGAGCGGAGCTGATGCAGGGCCCTGCGGATCGCCTTGGCCTCTTTGCGAGACCCGGCCATTTCATTCAGCGCAGAAAGCAAATCCGCGCGCTCGCGCCTGATCATTTCTTTGAGACACAACTCCTGATCCTCTGCAGGGAGCTTGAGAAATTCCTGGATCGGAAATTCCTCGGCCCTGGCCTCGCAAAAGGCCCGGATTCTCTCAGGGTTTAAGGGGTCCTTGTTCATGATCCTTTCAGTTGACGAAGGCCACCTCGAAGATGCCTTCTGCCCGGATGTTTTCATCAATATCCTTGAGCTTGATCTCCCAGTCAACCTCCGCTAGCTGGCGAACAAAAGCCGGCTGTCTAAACATGCGGTCCGCGATGCCGCGCAGGAATTCGGGAATCTGGTCCATCACATCGAGAAATTCCATGAACCCTATACAGCGGATAGTGCCTGTGAGCATGCACTCCGGAAGGTCCACACTCACCTTTATCCGCGTCGGATATGGATAGTCCGCCCTGTCGTCATCCACATAGTCCGATGGCTCGATCGTATACTTATCCGTGGCAAATAGAATCCGGTCATCCTTCATTATCAAGAGCCACGCCAGGCGTCTGGGCTCAACCCCCTCAGGCGCCACATATTCAAGAAAGTGGATAGCGTAGTGATCGGAGAAGGACCTCAGCGCATTGATGCTTGTGGCCTGGGCAGTAAAAAACACCGTCTGGACATTATGATCCATGTAGCCAAAGCCGTGCACACTCCGGGTCTTCCCATCAACCGTGATCGTGCCGGAAACCTCGGCCCAGGGGATGACTATATAAACATCATACCAGTCTCCATCCGGAGAACCATAGTAAGCAGGCCCTTCACCGGGCCGCCAGCCAGGAACCTTGCACAGGAAATGCAAATCAGTGGCCAGACCCTTGATCTCCGACCTGACAGTGAATTCAGGGTAAAAGCCGGTTAGCTCCTGCCTGCCCATCCGGAGACGCCACGGCTCAAGCTCAAAGCACCAGTCGCTCCCGCTTGCAGGCTCCGCAGAGAAGCGAAGCTCTCCATCCGGACCAAAATAAGAATGCTGGCCTGAGAGTCTCTCCAGAAAATAGCCCATTCGCATGTAGGTGAACTGAAGATAGCCCCCGCTTCTGTCATCCAGGTAATAGACGAAAGTCCACGATTGACTGAAAAACTTTCCCTCAGCATCGTGAAACCCTGTCTCATCGCGTGTAAGACCCTTCTCGGCACGCGCCTTCACCCCGCCCTTGAACCCGTAAACCCTCTTTCCCTCCGGGAACGCCAAAAGCGACACCAGAAAACAAAAAACAGAAATCCACAGCATACAAATTCTTCTCATCGGATCGCGCCTCTTTTATCCCAAAAAGCGAAGTCAGGATTTTTTATTATACCTCAGATTTCTCAGACCTGTAAAGGGACGCATCCTCCCGGGGTGTGCGACATATTTGGTGAATCATTTTTTTAACCC
>CAZOMR010000012.1:0-26617 GCA_964580655.1 uncultured bacterium | reverse complement strand
CGATGCAGTTGGGCGGGGAAATAAAAAATGGCAACTGCATTATTTGGGTTTAAAGCAAAAGGCAAAATCTTTTTAGACATTTCTTTTTCACCTACTCGAAAATAAGCAAGTGCTAGCTCCATAGAATCGCGAGATATTGAATAAGGATTTTTATAAACATTGCTTATTATGAAGAAAGAACATGCCAGCGGATCGCTTTCAGCTTCAGCTTTTCGTTTTTGTTTTGGGATTATTTCTCCTTTGAGTTGCTGGTAGGTGTAGGGTCCGATTTTTTGCTCGCCTGATCTTATCTTCTCAGCCAGGTCGGCTTTTGCCGGATCATTGATGATTTTCTCAACCATGTCCAGGGCTTTTTGATAATGGTTCAGTGCCTGGATATAGCTTTCCTTTTCCGCTTTTTCGGCAAGCTCGATTTCAGCGCGGGCGCGGTCAAGAGAACCTTCAGCCTGCTCAGCGGACGAGACCGCTGATAAAATCAATCCGACAGTCATGGCCGCTTTGATTATTTGATTCATCCTTTTCCCTCCTTGAGTCTGGTTTTTGAACATTCCAAATTACAACACATTAACAAGAACACTTTATAGTTGACATCTGTCAGCTAATTCCCTCCCCCTTTGACTCGTGCTTCGTAGAGTAGCATTTGTAACCCAAAATTTCGGGGAATGTCCAGGAGCGCGGATTCCTTGAATCAAGTTGAAATGGCCTATATAATAAGCCACGATGAATGCGGAACAAGGAGA
Organism: uncultured bacterium; assembly: GCA_964580655.1. Lineage (GTDB taxonomy): Bacteria > RBG-13-61-14 > RBG-13-61-14 > RBG-13-61-14 > CAZOMR01 > CAZOMR01. The sequence goes on along the minus strand of CAZOMR010000012.1, from coordinate 25,877 downwards.
ACCCGTTTCAGGCTCAAATGCTCTTTTGACCGGGGTCAAGATCGGGATTCTGTGGGGATTCCTGTTCGCGCTTACCGAATCACTTTACAGCACCCTGAGATGTTTCTCCTGGTACCGCGTTGAAGGAGTGGCCATCTGGATTAAGGTCGAACTTGGAAGCCTTGCCGTTTATGTTCCCCCGATCCTCGCCCTTACCCTGATCATATCCATAGTCTTTTTCATAACACAAAAAATCAGGCCCCATATCCGGGCACTCGAATATCAGGATGTGGTGCTTTCAGGAATCCTTGCCTGGCTTTTGGTGTTTATCCTCATGGAAAGCTTTGTGCCGCCTGTCTATCTTTGGGAGATGTTTCTCCAGGCAGGGTTCTTCTCCGCGGCTGGTCTCCTTGCAGGAACAGGTGTAGCAGTAGTGCTCGCATGGCTGAAAAACCACCCTGTTCCGAGGAGACCTTCAAGTATTCTCGCTCTCCTTGTATTATGCGGATTCGCGTTTAATCATGGGCTTTTGTCCCTGCTCATTTCGACCGAGCTCACTGGATACACCCTGATCCTTGCTTCTCTGCTTTTGGCCATGGCGGCCGCAGTTTTCTTCGCCCTGGGATTGAATTGGGTCCAATCAAAAAAACGCGGGCTAAAATATGCCTGGTTAGCAATTCTTTTCATCCTTGTCATCTCTCCGTTGAGTGCGCATCGCCGGAATAAGCCTGGAGTGCAAGAGGGCGCGCCCGCGGCTAATCCTGTCAATGTCATCGTGATTATCGCTGATGCCTGCCGGGCCGATGCGCTTAGCATCTACGGGGGCGATAACACTACTCCTAATCTCGACCGGATGGCCCACGAGGGCGTGATCTTCACCAAGGCCATCAGCCAGGCGCCGTGGACCCTTCCCTCCATGCTTTCGGCTATTTCTTCACGGTATCCGGCGGTCATTCAGAACAAAGGGCTTTACAAACTCCCACCCTCCCTTACGACCCTCACCGAGACCCTCCATTCCTCCGGCTACTTCACAAAGCTTTTGATGGGCAATTACAGCCTTGGCAAGGCCTCCGGCTTTGTGCAGGGCTTTGATGAGTCCGAGGTCTTCGATCAGTATCATCATCTCAACATCCTGCTTCCCCTGTTCATGCTGTTCAAGGTACACTATCTATATTGCCGCGCCTTCAACCTTCCACTCTTTCCGGACCTGACAGACACGCTCACCAGAAAAGCGGAGAGATTTCTAAACTCGCAAGGTCTTCCCCAACCTTTCTTTCTATGGCTACATTACATGGACCCACATGCACCCTATGATCCACCGGATAGACTCGTCAAACGCAGGTTCCAGACCAAGTTCAGAAAGCCCTTTGCCCCGAGCAATCCCTGGCACATCAAGGGAGACTATGCCGACCCGCAGGAGAAAGTCATTCGCATGGGCATAATCCACCTATCCCATGAAGATAAGGCCTTCATTCAATATCTCTACGACGCCGAGGTCCGCTACATTGACGAGAGGGTCGGGGACTTGCTCGATCTGCTCAGGGAGAGGGGTCTTGATAAAAACACCCTGGTGATCTTCACATCTGATCACGGCGAGGAGTTCTGGGAGCACGGGGACTGGGGACACGGCCAGAGTCTGCACAAGGAACTGACACATGTGCCCCTGATCCTCTGGGGAGCGAGACTGCCTCCGAAAGAGGTTGAAAATCCGGTCGCACTGATTGATCTTGCCTCTACCCTTCTGGAATTTCTGGGCATTCCCGTGCCAGAGGAGTTCCAGGGAGAAAGCATGCTCGGTCTGCTCCGGGGAGAGCCTAAAAGTGAAAGGGCCATATTCTCCGAGGCAACCATGTTTTTCGAGGATATGAAATCCATCCAGGATGAATCATACAAGCTGATCTGGCACCAGGAGACCAGGCGTTACGAATTGTATGATCTTGTTCGGGATGACGCCGAGACAGAAAATCTCTACAGCCCGGAGCACCCGGAATTCATGCGTCTTGAAAGCGAGCTCTGGCCCTGGGCGGACGAGAATCTCCGGCTGAACAAGAAATTCCTGGGCCGCGAAACTCTGCCGGGCCAGGACGATGAGATCAAGCGCCGGCTGAAGGCGCTTGGTTATATCAAGTAAAGGAGTAAGTTATGGGAATGCTTGAAGGAAAGGTGGCGCTGGTAACAGGCGCGAGCAAGCCCACCGGGATAGGTGCGGCTATCGCCCTCCGGCTTGCTCGTGAGGGAGCGAACCTGGTGATTGCGGACAGGGGCAGAGACCTGGAGGACTTTCCCGGATATGTCCGCATCGGAACTACCGATGAGATGGAATCCCTTGCCGCCGAGATCGAAAAGCTCGGTGTCAAGGCTCTGGCCCATCCGGTTGATGTAACCAGCACCGACTCGATAGCCGAGCTTGCTGGCGCGATTGACAGGAAATTCGGCACACTGGACATACTCTGCAATAATGCCGGGGCCTCGCCCGGGCCGCAGGCAATCGAGGCCATGGAGGAGAAGGCATGGATGTCAACCATAGACATCAATCTTCATGGCACATTCCGCGTAACCCGGGCCATGATCCCTGTATTCAAGCAGAAAAAGCCTGGCGGAAGCATCATCAACACATCTTCCCGCGCTGGGAAGGTCCCGCGTGCCTTTGTCGGGGCATATTGCGTAGCAAAGGCTGGTGTGATAATGCTTACAAAGGTGCTCGCGATTGAACTCGCCAAGCTCGGCATCCGGGTCAACTGCATCTGCCCCGGTCAAATTGATACCGATCTGGGCCGCTGGGGATGGAAACTCCAGGCATTCGCCGATGGAAGTACCCTGGATGAAGAAATGGATAATCTGACTAAAGGGATTCCCGCGGGACGTATCGGCACACCCGATGAAGTGGCTGACCTGGTAGCCTTCCTGGCATCGGACCAGGCTTCATATATCACCGGGCAGGCGATCAATATCACCGGCGGGCAATTAATGGAATTGTGAGGTTAAAATGACAAAGCTAAACGGAGGCGAAATGGTGGTGCGTGCCCTTGAGAAAGAGGGTGTGGCACGCGTGTTCAGCATCAGCGGCGGGCATATAGCGCCCATCTACGATGCTATGATTGATTCGGACATCTCGCTCGAACATGTCCGGCACGAGCAGGCCGCGGTCATGATGGCCGATGCCTCGGGAAGGCTCACGGAAAAACCGGGAGTCGCGCTTGTAACTGCTGGCCCGGGATTCACGAACTCCCTAACCGGCATCGCGAATGCCAGGATGGCCAATGCGCCCCTGGTGCTTATATCGGGATCGGTTGCAACGGACATGGTCGGCAGGCTGGACCTCCAGGAACTGCCGCAGATAGAGGTCATCAGCCCTCTTGTGAAATGGGCCGAGCGCGTTGTGGATGTTACAAGAATCTCGGAAGCAGTGCACGAGGCCTTCCACCATGCGCGAACCGGAAACCCCGGTCCGGTATATCTTGAGATTCCAGCCAATGTTCTTGGGGACTCGATTGATGAGGATAAAATCGAGACCTCCGGGCCCAGGCCGCTTGCAAGGCCAGCCGGGTCTCCGGATTTGATTCAATCCGCAATAAAAATCCTGGCTGAAGCAAAGAGGCCGATCGTGATCGCAGGGAGTGGTGTCTGGTTCGCACGGGCATCGGATGATCTGATCGCTTTTGTCGAGAACTCCGGGATTCCAGCCTTCACGACCTCCATAGGAAAAGGCACTATCCCGGACAACCATCCGCTTTGCTTCGGGCCTGCCTTCGGGGTCAGGCCGGGGGCCGCGCTTTCGGCCATGCTTCAGGCGGATGCGATCATGCTGATCGGAACAAGGATAAGCCTGTTTTTCGCTCACGGAAAGATCTTCGGGCCATCAGCGCGTTTTATCCAGGCCACGATTGACCCTGAAGAGATAGGCCGGAACCGGCATATAGAGGTCGGCATTGTTGGAGACGCGAGAGAGGTGCTCAAGCAGTTGCTGGATGCGGGAAAAGGCGAATTAAAGCCTGGGAAATTCAAGGACTGGAGAGATCAGCTTGAGAAGGCGCATGCCGCGGGCCTTGCCGGATTCAAGGCGCAACTTGAATCTGACCAGGTGCCGATTCATCCGGTGAGGCTCTGCAGGGACCTGGACGAGGCCTTGGGCGAGGATGGCATCCTGACAGTGGACGGCGGGGACACATCGGTCTGGATGGGAATGGTCCGGAACTACCGGAACCCGGGTCATACACTTGAAAGCGGGCTATTTGGGTGTCTCGGGGTGGGAATTCCCTATGCCGTGGCCGCACAGATAGTCCATCCGGAAAAGCGGGTTGCGGTTATTATCGGAGACGGGTCTCTCGGCTTCAACTTCTTTGAGTTCGGCACGGCTATGCGCCTGGGCCTTCCCATTGTGGTTGTGGTGAACAATGACAGCTCATGGGGAATGGTCAGGCACTCGCAACAGCTTCGCTACGGAATGGATCGAACCATCGGCGTGGACCTCGGGATATTGCCTTACCACGAGATTGTGGCCTGCCTCGGAGGATACGGAGAAGAGGTTAACTCGCCGGACCAGATAAAACCGGCAATCCAACGCGCGTTTGAATCCGGAAAGCCGTCCCTGATAAATGTGATCACGGAGAGGGAAATCATCAGCCCGGGTAGCTACGCCCTGGCCGCAATAGGCAAAAAAGAGGACCTCAAGGATATTGCCAAGAACCTTTAAGATGTTTTCCATGCCCTGAAAGGGGGAATCTTGATGAAGCTTGACCATGTTGGAATAAAGGTTAAGGATGTGGATAAGGCCGTTGAATTCTATACCAAGGTGCTGGGATTCCGACACCTTGAGACCGTGCAGGTGCTCGGCAATGATTACTTCTTCGTGGGGAATGAATATACCAGAATAGAAATCGAGCCGGCCATGGAGGGAAGCCATGTCCCGGACATCAACATGAGCACCGGGCTGTATCACATGGCTTTTCTCGTGGATGACCTGGACGCGGAAGCGGCTCGGCTGAAAGAACACGATGTCAAGTTTGTGCTGGAGCCTGTCCAACTCCGGCCGGACAGAAAAATAGCATTCATAGAAGACCCGGATGGAACAAGAATACAACTGATACAGATGCTGGAATAAAAACAAGACCTGCAAGGTGGTCTTGAAAGCGGCGGTGAAAAAAATCGGGAAATTCAGTAGACTTTATACCAGTTGAAAACTATATGAGGGCTTGCTGAAATTGTCATGCCTTAACCCTCCAGGTTTCGCATACGCTCAACTTGCACATTTATTTTCCTGGCTACTGGCTAGTTTTAAATTCTTCTTTGCGTTCTTTGGGGCTCTGCGGTAAAATTATTTCGCCCTACAGGCCTGGAGGACTTGCAACTTTAGAATCTGTGATGAAGCCGGAAGAATATGAAAAGATGTATGCGGCTGAGCAGACCTATTTCTGGTTTGTGGGGAAACAGCGGACCATCAGCCGTATTCTTTCCCGATTTATCGAGCAGAGGTCTCCAGCCATCCTGGATCTAGGGTGCGGCACGGGGACTAATCTTGATTCCCTGGGCAAATTTGGCGAGGCCTGGGGGATTGATGAATCAGACCTGGCTCTGGGATTCTGCCAGAAAAGGGGTCTTGGGCTTTTAGTGCAGGGCATGGCCGAGCGGCTTCCTTTTTGCGAGGACTGCTTTGATCTGGTTTGTGCGCTAGACCTGCTGGAGCATCTGGCTGATGATGATGCGGCCCTGAGCGAGGCCTTCCGGGTTCTCAAGCCGGGTGGAATTCTCCTGGTAACTGTTCCGGCCTATCCTTATTTTTTCGGAGCGCATGATCATGCCATGGGGCACTATCGCCGGTATAAAAAAGCGGGGCTTGGCTCCAAGGTCATGGGTGTGGGCTTTTCCCTGATACGGATGAGCTATTACATGAGCCTGCTTTTTCCCGCAACCCTTTTACTCAAGCTGTATCAAAAGCGCTTCGGAAGCAAGACCGAGACCATCTCCTATCATGTGCATCCCCTGCTGAATAGATTTTTTTTATTCCTTTGTGAACTTGAGTCCCGGATGCTTGTCTATCTGGATATGCCTGCTGGGACTTCAATTATCTTGATTGCCAGGAAGCCTGTTTCGGGTTTATAATAGTTTCAAAGGAGTCAAAGCCATGGCCAAGCTGGGGATAGTTAGAGAATTTTTTCAGTTCCTGCGTGAAAGGAAACTCTGGTGGATGACCCCGATTATAGTTATCTTGCTTCTGCTGGTTGTCTTCATCGTGCTCACCGAGAGTTCTGCGGTCATGCCCTTTATTTATGCTATCTTCTGAGAAACAGGGCATAGCCGGATTCCTTTCAGCCGGGAAAAATCCGGACCCCGTGGACCGCCTCATCAGTTGGGCTGAAGACCGTGATTTCATACTGGTGTTTTTGATTGTTATATCCTGCACCTATGCCTATCAATCATGTTTTTTCGGCCGTTTCAGCTACGATGACATTCCGCTTATCCTGGGCAATCCCTTCATCCGGGACTGGCATCACCTTCCAGTGCTTTTGCAGGGAGGTCGTCCGGTCAGGGCCCTTACATTCATGCTCGATTACGCTTTATGGGGCCTGGATCACCGCGGCTATCACCTGACAAATTTTATTCTTCACATCCTTGCCAGCCTGCTCTGTTTCTTTTTCTTGAAGGCCGTCTTTCAAAATCGGCGCCTGGCCTTTATCAGCGCTATTCTCTTTGCCCTGCATCCGGTACATACGGAAGCCGTGATAGGGATTTCTCATCGCAAGGAAATGCTTGCGATGATATTTCTGCTGATCGCATATTTAAGCTACCTCCGGATCGGACACCGCTTCCCGGGATACATGCTGAGTCTCGCATGTTATGTCCTTGCTCTGCTTTCAAAGCAGGTGGCGCTCGCCCTGCCATTTTTACTCGTGGCGCATGAATTGATTCTGCCGCGAAATGAAAAGCCCCTGGCCCGAAGACTGGTCCCTGTCTTTCCTTTTTTGCTGATCCCTGCACTGGCCTTTGTGCTGGTTTTTCCCGACTTCCGACTTTTCGGCCAGTTCAAGCCCCCGGATTTCACTGAGCTCAGGTATCCATTGATCCTCGCAACCTCGATTCAATGCTTTATCCCATACCTACGGCTATCATTTTTCCCGGTTCATCTGAGCGTTGATTACACCATCCCGGTTTCACAATCTATCTTTGGGCCCCGGATTTTCATCGCAGTCGCCGCAATCCTCATTGTGGGCATCCTCTGTATTTTCCTTGCAAAAAGGACCCCCATCCTGAGTTTCGCCCTGGCCTGGTTTCTGATAAATATTCTTCCCGTGATGAATATCATCCCTTCCAATGTCTTCCTGGCCGAGCGCTACCTGTATATCCCTTCTCTTGGCATGTGTCTGCTTTTGGCCGGTCTTTTCGAGCAACTCATCCAGAATCCAAGGGGGCTTTTGCCCCATCGTTATCAAGGCATGGCAGAGATCACTGCGGTTGCTCTCCTGTTTTTTATCATGCCCCTTTGTTTTGACAACGGCCTGGTTGATTTAAGGGGCATCTTATGGGAGAACCTGCTGCCCTTTTCGGCTTTTGAGAACGGTCTGATGTTTCTCGCGGTGGGCTTGAGCACTATTTTTGTAATTCCCGTGTTCATCGGTCTTCGTGTCTGGGAGATGAAGATCAAGCGGGCGCTTGTTCGGGTCGGACTTATCTTTGCAGGCCTCTATTTGATCTTGATCCTTGATTACCTAATAAGCTACACCCTTGCAAATGGATTCCTCACAGGCCATTACACCCTGCCGCAGATCAATGTCTCGGATTATTTCTCAAGATGGTATAACTGGGTGCGGCAAGCGGCCCAGCCTGTATCCCAGCAATGGTATTATGTGGTCGGGTCAGGCTCTGCCTGGAGGGAGCTCTTTAATGCGGCTTTCCTGGCTTTGCCATCGCAAGCGGCCTACTGCTTTCTCGTCATTCTGCTTTATCGCAAATACTTGAGGCATAATATCAATTCCGCGCTTGTCTCTCCGATTGTAATTATCCTTTCCGTAATGATGATAAACCAGGTCAACATCCGGTCAATGGCCTGGGGCAGTGATGTGGGGCTGTGGAAGGCCACGGTGAAGGAGAACCCGGCCTCTGTGGTCGGGTGGAACAACCTGGGGCGGGCCTATGTGGGCCGGAAAAAGTATGACAAGGCCGAGCAGGCACTTTTGAAGGCTCATGAACTTGTGCCCAAACGCGCTGACATTCTGACTAACCTCGGGATAACCATGCTGAAAAAGAAGGATTTCGCCGCGGCACGGCTATACTTTGAAAAAGCGGTTCAGCTTGATCCCCTGGATTGCAATGCCCGGCTCAATCTCGCCAACCTATACGCCCAGGATGGCAACTATCATAAAGCCATTACTCAATATTACGAGGTCTTGCAGGTTAAGCCCGATTTTGCTCATGCCCATTACAATCTGGCGCTCTGCTTTCGCAAGCTCTCTGACCTGGACAAGGCCACCTACCATGTTCTACAGGCTCTCCGGATTTCTCCCGGGTCCGCCAATTCAAGAAGACTGCTTAAGGAGTTACAGTCCGCAGATCATTCCTCGCGCCAGTAGAGCATAACCAGGTCCCGGCCCCCGGGGTCAACGCGTATAACTGTCTCGATCGTATGAATGATCCCGCCGGCTGTCATGCCGGAGGAGTGGACCCGGTAAAAGCGCGACTGTGGAATCCGGGGGTTCAGTTCAAATGGATTAACCTCATTACGGATTTCCCTTGGAACCCGCCGATCCTTCAGGAAGCCCTGTTCGCTGATGCCTTGCTCGATCATGGCTTTGACCATGGCCATAACTTCCTCTTCCGAATAACTTGGCTGGCCGTCTTTGTAAGTGGCTCCGCGAAGCAAGGCAAAGAGAACCTCCTGCCCGGCCAGATGCATGTTCACCCTGGGAGAAAAAGTCCCTTCACCCTCGTTCCAGGGATATACCGTCACAAGATCCTTGACCGCGTGATACAACTGGTCGGTGACAAACGGGATCATCCTGAGCTCGCTTACCGTATCCATCGGGCCGTTCTTATTGGAATAAACCCTGTCGCCATCCTCGTAATACTGATTCAGATCACTATCAAAGGACCCGTCCACTGTTCCGTAATCGAGCCAATCGGCCAGGAAGTCCAGAATCGCGTTGATCTCATCATCGGTATATTCCATGTTGAGCTGTTGGAGGCGGCCCCTGAGGAGCTCGAACAAAACAGGACGGAACAATGGATTCTCTCGCGCCCCGTCATCATCGGGATTGATGCCTCTCCTTACCAGGGCATTGAGGTTGAGCCGTGCCTGCTCGTCCGTGATCCGCAGATTCAGCAAGCTTTCAGCAATAGGATAACTGATGTCCATGCTCCATGCCCCGTAGTTCAATCTAGTCCATGATTCCTCTTCCTGCTCATCTACCTGGTCCTCGGTCAGGTCCGGGGTCGCACCTGAGGCTTGGCTGATACCCTCGCAGTGAAAGAGATTTATGAACTGGTTCTGAAAGTTTCCACGGTATCGCTGATCGAAAGGCGCGGCATGCCGGAGCAGACCACGCGCCGCGTTGACGCCTGCCTTTGCCACGTATCGCGCCTGGAGTCTATCCTGGTAGTTTCGGGTCAGGACTGCATTTATCCGGACCTCATAGAGAAATTCCGAGACAGCGATTGACAGGATGGCTACTAAAAGCAGGACCACGATCAGGGCGACCCCGGCATCAGGGGGTTCTCTTCTGGAATTGGGCTTATTCATTCCTGGCAGAGTTTTTCCAGGGTATCGCGCTCGTAGCGACAGGGGGAATTATTGGTGAGGTATACAGGTATAACCGCGCAGGTATTCAATTCCTCTATACTGGCACTGCTGATGCCCATCTTCACTACCACTGCGCAAGGAAGCCTGCCGGCAGAATCTGCAAGTCTCCATTCGTGCTTGAGGTCCCCGTCCGGCGACAGGTAATCAAATGTAAGGTGTGTCACGCCGTATGCCATGTCATAGACCGTTCCCCCCTCTACCTCGAACCTGTCGTCTATCACGCCTCCTTCTCGCCGTCTCAGGATGCGGGTTCCTTCCGGGCCCCATCCCTCTTCATCTTCCACCGTGAAATAGGTCATCTCTGCAAGCTCGGACTCCTTGGCGTCGGGCCGATAACTGCGATGCGCAAGGGATGAGAAGGTAAAGGCATCAAAGGGTTCACGGAAGGTCTCCAGGTCAAAGGTTTCAAAGCCGACATAGAAATAACTTCCCTGGTAAGGAGAGATATAGATGCTTGAGATGTCATCGTAGATACGGTTCATCACCTTTTGCAGTGTCCGATAGAGTTCCATGTGCTCCCTAGCTCGATCATTGGCGCGTGCCCAAGCACTCATGCTGAGCGCCGCGGCCCCTATGATCAATGCTGTAATAGTCGTGGCCACAAGGACTTCCAGCAGGGTAAAGCCTGTCCCTTGATCCGATGCCTTCATGGAATCAATCATTCGGCAAGCAGAGTGGAGACCTCCAGCTCCTTTTGCGCTGTCCCTACCTCCCATGTGATATATAGATGCACCTCCATTGTGCGCAAGCCCGGAATCTGATCCTCCAGCAATTCAAGTTCCGGACTCTTGAACATCTCCGTGCGCCAACTGAACCCGGGATAGTCACTGCCGAAATCCCCGCTGTCCGTGCCTTCAAATTCCGGAAAGCGCTCGAGCTCCAACTGCGCCATCTTGTTGCGTGCAAGTTGACTGGCAAGAACAAAGTCCCGTGCATTGGATGCAGAGCGGAGTCCTTGAGTGATCGCACCCAGAAGCGGCACAATACAGGCCACCAGAATCGCCGCGGCCACCATCACCTCTATCAGGGTAAACCCGGCCCGAGGGCCTCGCCTTTTATTCTTCTCTTTCCACAAAGCCTTCATAAATGATCGCCTTGCCGCTCATGGTGTCTGTAAGCAGGGTGTAGCCCGAGGAGCCTCCTTCAACCTCCAGTTGAATCGTGGCCTCCTCCACATACCCGTAAGGGGTGAAATAGATACAAACGCCCTCTTCCGGCTCGGCTTCCCTGTCCATGACTATGACCTTTCTGAAATAAACCTCCTGCGGCAGAACCTGTGTCTGAAGCAGAACATCCGAACTCTGAAAATATTCCTCTCCGGAGAGCTCCTCGATCCAGTAGGATGACCCCTCAAGGTCAAAGCAGATGCGGAAGTTGGTCTTCTTGAGAATAGCGATCTCGTAGACATACCCGATGGTGGCCGCGAGTTGCCTTGTTGTCCGGCGCAGTTTGGCACCACTCATGCTGGACATGCGTGGAACGGCCATGCTTGCAATCATGCCGATGATGAAAATGGCCACCATTATCTCAAGCAGGGTAAATCCCGTGCCGGGATTTTTTTTGCTATTCATATTCTCCTAGTCGCCAGCTTTCTATATCCGCGTTTTTCCCTTCACCGCCGTCCTGGCCGTCCACGCCGTATGATTCTATGGTATAGTCCTCGCCGTTAACTCCTGGACTGAGGTAGATATAAGGGTTGTCCCATGGGTCCAAAGGCACATTCCCTGTCAAATAGCCACCCTCTTGATAGTTGCGACAGGGATTGCCTGTGCTGGGAGGGTTAATCAGGGCCTCAAGTCCCTGCTCAGTGGTTGGATAGACGTTGCAATCAAGCCTGTAGCTATCCAGCGCTGTCATCAGACTGCTGATCTGTGCCGCGGCGCCGGCACGCTTCGCCTTGTCAAGCCGATTGATGACGGTTACACCTACCATGGTCGAGAGCATGGCGATGATCATTACAACGACCATGATCTCGATCAAGGTAAAACCTCTTTCATTTTTCCGTTCTCTTTTTCTCTTCATGGCAAGCTCCTTCAGCCTAGCTTTTCAGTAATCTGGAGTATTGGCATAAGAAAGGACAGTATAATAATCGCGACTATGAGAGCAAGTCCGAGGATCATGAAGGGCTCTATCAGGGCTGTCAGGCCGTTGATAGCGGCGTCCACCTCGCGGTCAAATGAATCAGCGGTTTTCTCCAGCATGAACTCCAGCTCGCCGGATTGCTCCCCGGAGGCGATCATCTGGATCACGAATGGCGGAAACATCCCGCTCACGCGCAAAGGCTCCGCGATGCTCGCGCCTTCCGTGATGTTCTCTCTTGCGCGCGATATGGCGCGTGCGATCACGCTGTTATTCACGACCTTTTCCACTATCTCCATACTGCGCAGAAGGGGAATCCCGCTCATGAGCAGTGTGCTCAGGGTCTTCGCGAATCGGCTGATGGCGAGTTTCTGGACAAGCCCCCCGAACACGGGCACATGCAGGATGATCTCATCGTATCTTTCTCTCCCTGCCGGTGTGCGAATATAAAAGCGGATGCCGGCCCACGCTCCGACAATTAAGATCACGATAAACCACCACCATGAGCGAACGAGGCCGCTGAAGCTTATCACCACCTGGGTAAGGATGGGCAGGGCCTGGTGTGTCTGCTCAAAGAGCACGGTGATCTTGGGAATGACAAATATGAACATCAGCATCACCACCAGAAAGCCTATGATGAGAATCATCACCGGATACATCAGGGCGTAAAGCACCTTGTTGCGCAGGTCGCTCTGGCTCTCTGTGAAATCAGCGAGCCGCTTCAGCACGATCTCCAGTGCACCGCTATGTTCACCGGACCGTATCATGTTCACATACAGGTCGGAGAATATCCCGGGGTACTTGGCCAGTGCGTCTGCAAGGCTGGACCCCTCGTTCACGGCTTCGCGGATTTCGGCCAGGACATTCCTGAGCCTCTGGTTTTCCACCTGTTCGGTCAGTGCACTCAGGCATCTGACCAGCGGGAGTCCGGCCCCGACAAGGGTCGAGAGCTGGCGGGTCATGACCGAAAGCTCCATGGCCTTGACCCCTCCTCCAAACTCCAGGAAGCGAAATCTCCTTGTCTCCCTTTGTTTCTCCAGGGTCTCGGCCAGTTCAGTGGGGAATATCTCCAGCTTTCTCAGCTTCTGGCGTGCGGAGACTGGACTCTCCGCATCCACTATCCCGCTGACCTTTTTCTCCCTGGCGTCAATGCCTCGATATTGGTAGATAGGCATTAGCTTTTCCCGTCCCCCGACCCTAGACCAGGTCTTCCTGCGTGACCCGGACAACCTCGGAGATAGAGGTGATGCCGTCTCGCACCTTTTGGGCCGCATCCTCCCGCAGGGTCAGCATGCCCTTTTCCATGGCACGCCGCTTTATCTCGTTGGAATCTGCCCGGCGGTTGATCATCTCCCTGATCTCGTCATCAATCAAGAGCATCTCGAATATCCCGGCTCTGCCCACGAAGCCAGTATTCAAGCATTTCGGACAACCCCCCGGGCGATAGAATGTCAGGCCTTTATCCTTTTCTTCAGAGAGACCTAACAGCTTAAGAATCTGCGGTTCCGGGACCTCTTCCTTGCGGCAGTCCGGGCACAGGACCCGCACCAGGCGCTGGGCCAGCACTGCAATCAAGGAGCTTGAGATCAAGAAAGGCTCAATGCCCATTTCAATCATCCTTGTGAGAGCGCCAGCGGAATCATTGGTATGCAAGGTGGAGAAGACCAGGTGTCCCGTGAGGGAAGCTTGAATGGCTATTTCCGCTGTCTCCGCATCCCTAATCTCGCCGACCAGGATGACATCAGGGTCCTGGCGCACGATGGACCGGAGGCCGCCGGCAAATGTAAGGTCGATCTTGGGATTGACCTGAATCTGGCCTATACCAGGAATCTGGTATTCAATCGGGTCCTCGATGGTTATGATATTGATCTCCGGAAAATTAATCTTCTGCAGGGCCGCGTAAAGTGTTGTGGTCTTTCCCGAGCCGGTAGGACCTGTGACCAGTATTATTCCGTGGCTGTGATGTATCAGACCATTGAACACTTCGAGTTTATCCGGGGAGAAACCGAGGCTCGCAAGGTCGAGCATGACGGTACCGCGATCCAGTAGTCTCATCACTATGCGCTCTCCGAATGCGGTGGGCAGGGTGGACAGCCGGATGTCAATATCTCTCCCTGCTAGTTTTATCCGGATCCTGCCGTCCTGTGGCAGTCGTTTTTCAGCAATGTTCAGCCCGCCCATGATCTTGACACGGGATGAAATGGATGATTGAAAGCGCTTGGGCGGCCTGATGACCTCATAGAGTACCCCGTCAATACGAAAGCGCACTGCCAGGTCCTTTTCAAAAGGCTCGATATGAATGTCCGATGCCCGCTCCTTTACCGCCTGCAGAAGAAGCGAGTTGACCAGCCGGATGATGGGAGCCTCGTCCGCGGAATCCAGGAGGTCCTCCGGCTCTTCTAACTCCTGGGCGATCAGACTGAGGTCCTCCTTCTCTCCTTCAAGATCGCCGATGACCCCTTCCGCGGTTCGCGATACCCTGTCATAGACGCGGTTGATCGCGGATAGTATGCTCTCGCTCGATGCCAGGATGGGCTTGACCTCGGTGCCGAAGATGTGTCTGAGGTCGTCAAGCGGGTAGAAATTCAATGGATCGCTGATCGCCACGATGATAGTGGAGTCGGTCCGAGAGAGCGGCAAGACCTCGTATTGCTTGGCATAGCCGATCGGGACATCCTCCACCAATGCCGTGTCAATATCCCGTAACTCAAGGTGAGACTCGTAAGGCATCCCTGTCTGCTCGCTCAGTACCTCAAGCAGTTGCTCCTCGGTTAGAAGCCCCAGTCCCTTGAGAATTTCTCCCAGCCTAGTCCCTTTTCCCTTCTGCACCTCAAGGGCCTTTATCAACTGATCCTCGTTCACAAGGCCTCGTTCAAGCACTATCTCTCCGAGGTATCTGGCCTTCGCCTTCATTCTGGTTCCTCCTTCTGGACCGTGGCTCCTTCCTCGGTCAAGGGAGAATTTTCTTCCGGCACAGGAATCTCTTCGGGTCCCCCTCTCTCGGATGGCGCAGGCGGAATGATGTTCTCACCCTCGCCAGTAAGGTCTATCACCGGCTCGGGCTCCCGCTCGAACGCGGCCCCATAGCGGGCCCCGAAGTATTCATCCCTGGTCTCGTATTCCTTTCCCAGGTTCTCCTCTATAAAGCTGTCATAGTCCCCCTGGATTTGATCTCTCACCCGCCTGATGTCCTCATCACTGCTGACTATATGTGGGGTCAAAAGTATGACCAGGTTAGTTTTGGTCTTGCCCCTGTGCTGGCTTTTAAACAGCCATCCCAGGACAGGGATGTCTCCCAGGAACGGGATTCTGCTCTTGGAGATATCCTGGCTGTCTTTCATCAGTCCTCCAATGATGATGGTCTGCGTGTTCTTGACCACCACGGTTGTTTCCACGGTCTTAATGGTAGTGGTCACGCCGAAGGTCTCGGCACTGAGGAGTGGCGAGGACACTGCTCCGGAGATCTCCACGGAAATTTCAAGCCGGATGGTTCCGCTCTCGTTTATCTGGGGCGTGATCTTGAGTATGATCCCGACATTCTCCCGGGAGATTTGTACACTGCTCAGTGCTCCTGTGGACACGGTTCTGCCGGTGGGCACGGGAATCCTCTCTCCCACCTGGATAGAGGCTTCCTGATTGTCCATTGTGAGAATGGTCGGTGTGCTGAGGACATTGACATTTGAGTCCGAGGCTATCATCTGCAAAAGCGCTCCCACCGATGGTATTGAAATCTCTCCCCCCGGTGTCTCCACTGTTTTGCCCATAGCCCCCACTGTGAACCCTGAAGGCATGGCTACGCCCTGTGCAAGCAGGCTCATGAGGGTCAGGGAATTCAGAGTGCCATAAGCACTGCCGGCCATGACTACGCCCTCATCCTCCAGCGGGCTTGCCCCGTGCATGCTGGCGTTCCAGTCCCTGTCAGTTGTCATGGTCACATCAATAAGCGCGACCTCTATAAAGACCTGGCGCCTCGGGATGTCCAGCTTCTCAAGCACCATCTTGATGGTCTCATAGTCCTGTGGAGATGCGACGATGATCAATGAGTTGGTCGGCTCATCCGCTGTGATCTTGACCTCGTCTGTAAAGATACCAGTGAGGCTTGTGGAAGCGGGTGCGCGAGAGGTTGCGGAAGTTTTTGTTCTCCTCGTCGCTGTCCCGGACACGGGTTTTGCCGATCTTGAAGCAGTGCGAGTGGTGGCTCTCCCTCCAGCGAGGCTGGCAAGTGTTCCAGCGAGTTCGCTGGCTACCGCGTTCTTGCAATAGTAAACATGGATCAACCCCTTTTCGCCCACATCCACATCAATCAGCGAGATCACATGCCTGACCTCTTTCAGGGTTTCCTTATCACCGATCAGGATCAGGGCATTAAGCCTGCCCTCCGGGATTATCTTTAAAGGGATTTCTCCTGTCTGGGGCACAGCAGGAGTCGTGGTGGTCTTGCGTCTGTCCTTTTTAGTCCTTGTGGTTCTGGTGGTTTTTCGCTGGGCGGTTTTTTGCTCTGGCGCGAAGATTTGATTGAGTGTTCCGGCCAGCTCCGAGGCGAGGGAATAGCGACACTGGACAATTTCAAATTCGGCTTGCTCGCTTGGTATGTCCAGTATCTTGATGATGCGCAGGATACGCTCGATATTCAGGGCTGTGTCCACCAGGATAATTGTGTTGGTGGGAGGATAGGCAACGACATTGCCGCCGTCCTTGGATAAAAGCGGCTGAATGGTATTGGCCGCATCTTGCGCACTCAGGTAGTCAAGGGGAATGAAGCGTGTGACAAAGGCATCGCTGACCTCCGGGCGCCTCCCTGCGGGATATATGGGAATGTTGGCCCGCATAACCTCCCCGGTCCGCACGACGCGATATAAATTCGGAACTGCTGTCTCGGCCAGGTTGTATCCATTAAGGTTCAAGATGGCCTCAAAGACCTTGAAGGCTTGCTCCTTGGGCATCTTAACCGGCGAGATAATGGTGATCTTCCCTTTTGGCACCTGTTCAAGGATGAAATTCTTGCCGGTGATCTGGCTGAAATTCTTTATGATGTCCTCAAGCTCCACCTCCTCGAAGTTGATGCTAAAGCCATCGTCTTCCTCTATCAGCTTCTTTTCCTCCTGCGCCTCTGGCACAGGGGATTCCGGGCTCGCCTCGGCCTGCGCATCTACGATTTGCGGAGCAAGAATTAAAATAAGGGCAGGGATGATCTTGCCCACGCGTTTCAACATGATTTCCAGCCTCATCTCTTCAGTCATCCTTTCTTCTATTCGGTCACCTGGTAGTTGATTTCCATATCTTGTTCATTTCGCTGGATCAAGAGCGAGAAATTATTCTCGTAACGAAGTTGCTGAAGGAGTTCAAAGCCCTTCTCCGGATTGTCCATCTTCACGCCATTGACACTGAGGATTACATCACCGCCACGGACTCCGAGTTTCTGGAAGAGACTGTTCGGCTTGATCCGGAAGACGCGGAACCCGTCCACAGTTCGCTCATTACCCTCGCCGACGAAATTTGGAACCAGGCGCATCTGCGTGAACAGGGTGTTCAAGTCAGAGAGTGCATCCGTGATTGCGGAGCGCTCGATTGAATATTCTGTATCGGAGATTTTTCTAATCCGGTTATCAATCCCGAGTGCCTTGCGGTATCCACGCAGTGCCTTGGAGCGCTCCTCAGGAGACATCTTCGACACCTTGGGGACGTACCGGGGCTTCTTTTCCCGCTTTGATGAAGCCGATGATTGCAGGTCCATCTCTTCCAGGCTCAACTCTTCAAGCTGGCCGTCTTGGCGCCTCAGGAGAACCCGTTTTATCTCTATCTTGGCCACCATTACATCCTGTGTAAGCGGGTCTCCCTCGCGGTAGACATCGCTTTTGTTCTCCTGAATGAGGCGGATCGTGGCTCGATTCAGGTCCGCGCCCTCAAAGAAATAAATCACCCCTAAAAGCTTGGCCCGTAAAGTGGTTTCCTGGATGTCATCCTCTGAAGCTCCGGCTTTCAGCGCGGAGAACTCTTCCTGCCAACTTGTCTTAACACCAAAGACATTCCGCTCTATGATAGCCTGAGTTTTCGACTGGTAAGCAGGCTGGATCGCTGGTTCAGCCAGGCCAGACGCAGGAGAGATTCCCTCGTGAGCAGGGAGGTAACGGGATGAAAGGTAAGCATTTACTACACCTGCCACAAAGTAACAGAGCAAGAAAATAAGAAGCAGGTTTAATGCCCAGAGATATTTCTCAACAATGGTCCGAATCTCCATCTTGGCCCCCGATTCAAGTAATTTTCTTTATTTTTAGCATTATAAAGTAAAAAACTTTATTTGTCAAGTAAAATCTAAATGGGGTCATTTCGGGGTAAAAATCTGTCATTCAAGGGGCACAACGCGAATAGGCCTCAGGGTCAGGCGTTCGCCCTGTTTTACGGACTCGGCCACTGCAATCAGTTTATCATGGCACAGCCGATAGCGTATATCGGGCTTGATTTGCATGTCTGGAAATTCTTCGGCAGAGAGCCTCTGGCCGTCTTGCAAGCGGCGAGCCTGGCCTTCGCTTACGGGAATCTCAGGGTATCCTGACAAAAGAGACCGGAGCGGAATCAGGGCCGCTCTGGCCTTCTCCTGGGTCAGCCCTTCCAACCTGGCCGCGTGCTCTATTTTGAAATCCCCGCTTCTCATCCTCCTTAATCCGGAAAGATGTGCACCACAGCCCAGTTTTTCTCCCAGGTCGTGGGCCAGTGCCCGGATATATGTACCCGGACCGCAGATGACCCGAAGCTCAATCTCCGGAATCTCCACCCTCTCCACCATAAGCTCCGAGATCATCACCTTTCGGGAGGGACAGGTGACCTTTTTGTGGCTTCGGGCATATTGGTATAAGGGTTTTCCCTGATACTTCACTGCCGAGAACAATGGAGTGACCTGTTCAATCTCCCCCACCATGGTCTGGGCCGCGGACCTGATCTCTCCTTCCGTAACCTCCACATCCCTCGTGGCCACAACCTCTCCATCCGCGTCCTGAGTGACGGTGGTTACTCCGAGCTTGACCCTGGCCAGATATTCCTTTTCGGATTTCTCCAGAAAACGAGCGAGCCGGGTGGCCTTTCCAAGTATGATTGGCAGGACACCGGTGGCAAGCGGGTCAAGTGTGCCGATGTGTCCGGTCTTTTTTTCCTGGAGCAGTCGCTTGATCCGGGTGGTTGCCGCGCGTGAGGTTATCCCTTGAGGTTTATCTATGACAAGGACCCCGTCAGCAGGCATTTTGTATCACCGATGTCAAGAGTTGCGAGCCATGTATTGATCCAGCAGGTTGTGAACGGAATTACGCACTTGTTTCAGCGATCCTTCCAGGGTCGCGCCCGCGGCCTGGCGATGTCCGCCTCCGCCAAGACTCGCCGCGACCTTGCCCACATCCACCTGCTCATGCGAACGAAGGCTTACCTTGTATCTCTTCGGAGAGTCCTCGCGAAAAAGCACGGCCACCTCTACGCCTTGCACCGCGCTCAGGTAGTTTATGAATCCCTCCACGGCATCGGCGCCAGTGCCGGTTTTCTGAAACATCTCGCTCGTCAACACCATTTCCGCGCGGCGACCCCTGTCCTCGAACCTGAGCGTGGCCAGCGCCAGTGCAAGCAATCTGAGCCTGGCCTGGGGCTGGTTCTCATACAGGTTTCTCGAAACCTCCGTGGGCTTGACGCCGATCTCCACAAGCGAGGCCGCGCTCTTTAGTGTCCTGGCTGTGGTATTGGGGAATTGAAATGATCCGGTATCGTGGACGAGTCCGGTGTAGAGACAGGTAGCGTTTGCAAGGGAGATGTCTTGTGCAGAGTCCTGGAACAGATCATAGAGAACTTCGCACGTGGAGCTGGCCTCCGGCTCGACCAGATTGATGTCACCGAAGAGAGTATTGCTCTCATGGTGGTCAATGTTGATAACAGCCCCGGTGGCTTTCCGGTGGAAATTGGCTACGAACTGCATGAACTCATCTCCGGTTCTTTCGAGTTCCGCACAGTCCACTATCAGGATCGCCTCCGGCAGGTCGAGTTCGCTTACGCGGCTGATTACGGCCTCGGACCCCGGCAGGAACTTAAGGATGTGGGGAACCTGGTCCTTGCAGAAGGGTTTGACATGTTTTCCTTGCTCCTTTAGAAACGCTCTCAGGGCAAGCGCGCTTCCCAGTGCGTCCCCCTCCGGGTTTACATGGCAGGCCGCCACGAATTCACGGTGGCGGGACATGGCATCCAGAATCTGTCTAACTGTCTTCTTTATCACTGGCATGGATTTGATGAAGGATGTCTTCAATCCGCTGGGAATGTTCGAGGCCTGAGTCAAAGAGAAAGAGTAGTTCAGGCACGAATCTCAGGCGAAGCTTTTGGCCCAGGACTTTCTTGAACCGGCCTGCGGCATGCTCAAGACCCTTGAGCGCCGATTCCCTTTCCTCCGTGGCGCCTATCATGCTGAAGTACACTCGTGCGCGTTTGAGGTCACCAGAGAGAACGACCCTTGTGATGCTCACATCATGCAATCGCGGATCGTCCAGGTCTTTGCGGATCATCTCCGCTATCTCGTGCATGATCAGGTTTCCCACTCGATCGGCCCTGCGATACGGTAGCATTGACTATATCCTCTAGCAATGAATGATCTCCAGGCTGTGATCCATCACTTCCGCCAGGTGCATATCCTCGACAAAATTCAGCACATGATCAAGGCAGGCGTTGACTGTTCTTGCGCTGTTGCCCACGGCGGACACCCCTATCTCGGCCTTCTGCCACAGGTCGTTAGAGCCGACCTCGGCTACTGCCACCGGGAAGGTGTTACGGACGCGATGAATAATCTTTTTCACTTGCCCGCGTTTTCCTTTTAATGAGTGAACATCAGACAACCGCAGTTGGAGTTGGAGAACCCCCACTACCATGTTTTTATTCCGCCGGCACCTCTTCCAGGACAAAGGTTTCAATGATGTCTCCCGGCTTTATGTCCTGGTAATTCTCCAGTGTAAGGCCGCACTCAAAGCCTGCCTGGACCTCGCGTGCGTCATCCTTGAACCGTTTCAGGGAGCTGATCTTTCCCTCATGGATCACCACCTGATCGCGGAGCAGACGAGCACGGGCGTTCCGTGAGACCAAGCCATCCAGGACATAGGCCCCGGCAACCTTGCCGATCCGCGGGATGTTGAATACCTGCCTTACCTCGACATGACCGACAACTCGTTCCCTGGCCTCGGGCTTGAAAAAGCCCTTCAGCTTGACCTCCATGTCCTTGCCGAGATCGTAAATAATCTGATACAAATCCAGGTCCACATCTTCTTCCACAGCCAACTTCTGGGCCTTGGTCTCCGGGCGCACCATGAACCCGATAATAATGGCCTGACTGGAGGAAGCTAAAAGCACATCATTCTCCGTGATTCCTCCCACGCCGGTGTGAAGAATATCCAGTTCCACCTTTTCATTAAATACTTTTGCCAGGACTTTTTTTACCGCTTCCACCGAGCCGTTGGTATCGGCCTTGATAATCAAGTTGAGCTTTGGCTTTTCCCCTTCTTTTACCTTCTCCAAAAGGTCTTCCAGTGTCGCCTTTATCGGCGCGGATAGCATTGACTGTCGGCTTTGCTCCTTTCGGTGTTCGCTGACCATCTTGGCTTTTCGTTGATCCTCCACTGCAAGCAGTTTGCCTCCTGGTTGAGGCACGCCGGAGAGCCCGATGATCTCCACGGCAGTCCCCGGACCGGCTTCCTTTATCATCTGCCCTTTATCGTTAATCATTGCCCGGATTTTACCCGAGAATTTGCCGCATATCACGGGTTGGCCCAGATGGAGGGTTCCCCGCTGGATGATGATAGTTGGAATAGGGCCTTTTCCTTTATCCAGCCGTGACTCTATCACCACCCCCTCTGCCAGCCGATCAGGATCGGCCTTGAGCTCCAGCATCTCTGCCTGGAGCATAATGGCATCCAGTAGATCATTCACTCCCTGACCTGTTTTGGCAGAGCAGGTGACAACAAGGGTCTCCCCGCCCCATTCTTCAGGTGCAAGGCCCTGCTCCGTCAGTTTTTGCTTGACAGCATCTATATTGGCATTGGCCAGATCAATCTTGTTTATGGCAACGATGATGGGCACGCCTGCGGCTCGTGCATGGTTGATGGCCTCAATGGTTTGCGGCATGACGCCATCATCCGCGGCCACAACCAGCACAACAATGTCGGTGACCTCGGCGCCTCGTGCGCGCATAGCTGTAAAGGCCTCGTGTCCCGGTGTGTCAATAAAGACCAGGTTCCCCTGTGGCGTCTCAATCGTGGATGCACCGATATGCTGGGTGATGCCTCCGGCTTCCTGGTCCACCATACGGCTCTTGCGGATCACATCCAGAAGCGATGTTTTACCGTGGTCAACATGTCCCATGACCGTGACCACAGGTGGCCGAGGCGCGAGTTTCTCCGGCTGATCCGCGACCGGTGGAAATGCCAGGATTTTCGCTTCCTCAAAGCGCTCCTGTATAACCTCATAATCGAATTCATGTGCGATCAAGGATGCTGTTTCATAATCCAGTTCGGTATTAATCTGTGCGGGAACATCCTGCTCACTTAATTTCTTGAGCAACTCTCTGGCTTTGATGCCCATGTGTCTGGCCAGTTCTGAAACCGCTATCTTGTCACCCATACGAACATGCCGCTTGATAGCTTTCGGAACGGTTACTTGGGTCTTCCTGGCCGGCCGTTTTTTACCCACCGGCTTCTTGCGCGCGGGAATATACATTTTATCCAGATCAATAAGCTCCATGCCATCCTGGAGAGTTCCCTGATGAGATTTAAAGGCAATTTTTCTGCGCAGACCCTTTTTCTTAGGAACCGCCTCAACGGCTTTGCCTTTTTTCTTTGCAGGCGGGAATCCCTTCTCTTCCTCTGCGGCCTCGGCAAGCTTTCCCTTTTTCTTTTTCTTCCTGACCTCCGTCTCTTTCGGCTTTGCTACCTCGACTTTCTTTTCTGGCAGGGATGGTATCTCCTCTGCGGCGCGTGCGGTACGGCGCAAGCTTGGCTTGAGGTAACGGCGGGTCGGAACCTTCTTGACCTTGGCCGCTTCTTTTGCCGGCGCGGCTTTTTTCGCGGTCTCGACTTTTGAAAGGGATGGTTTTGCAGCCTTTTTCTTTTTGGCTTCTGCTTCTGCGGGCTCCTTCTTCTTTTTTTTGACAGCGGGCTTTTTCTTTGGCTCTGGCTCAACCGGGACCTCGGCTGGTGCCTTCTTTGGCCTTAGAGCGCGGCGTCGAATCACGCTGGGTTTAATACGGGTTTCCTCGATCCTTCCTACAGGGGCCTCAGGCACTTTCTCCTTCAGATGCTTCTTGAGCTTCTTGATGTCCGCTTCCTCGATCTGGCTCATGTGGCTTTTGGCCGGAATATCCAGTTCCCGACACCGGCTCAGCGTTTCCTTTGAATCGAGGCCCAGCTCTTTCGCTAATTCATAAACCCTCATATTTTATCCGTTTTTTTGGCCCTGTGGCTTGAGACCATTTCTCCGGACCGCGTTGCATTCAGGGAAAAGTATTCTAAGGGGCGGAGTCCTCTTGCTTTTCCCCCTCCTCGTGTTTTTCTTGTTCCTCCCTGGTTTCCTCGCCGGGTTCCTGTTCGCTGTCTGCGACTTGCCCTGCCTGCTCGATGTATTCCTGTACCGCCTGGATCAGCTTTTCTGCGCGGACCTTGCCGATACCTGGAAGTGCAGTCAGGTCTTCCACGCTTGCCCGCGCCAGGTCTTGTGGCGAAGTAAATCCTTCGAGATAAAGTTTCTCTGCGATGATGCCTCCGATCCCGGGTATTTTCCCCAGGGTAGACTGGGCGTTCCGGGTCAGTTCCGCCATTTCACTTTCGCTCTTGATGTCAATATTCCAGCCGGTAAGCTGAACCGCGAGCCGGACATTTTGTCCCTTGCGACCGATTGCCAGAGAGAGCTGTTCATCTGCCACTATGACCATTAAGAGCTTTTGCTCGTCATCAATGATCATCCGCGAGACCTCCGCGGGCGCGAGTGCATTGCAAACATTTGCGGCAATGTCCTTGGTCCAGGGTATGATGTCTATTTTTTCGCCCCGGAGCTCCTGGACTACTGCCTGAACGCGTGAACCCTTCATACCCACGCACGCTCCGACAGGGTCCACATCTGCATCCATTGACCGCACTGCGATCTTGGTGCGAACCCCTGCATCGCGGGCCACGCTTTCGATCATCACGATCCCCTCATTCATCTCAGGGACTTCCATTTCAAAGAGCTTCTTCACGAACTCGGGAGCCCGGCGAGAGAGGATGATCTGCGGGCCTCTGGTTTCCTTGTGCACGGCCATTACATATGCTCGAACGCGATCTCCGACGCGGTATGATTCCCTGCTCACCTGTTCGGCATGAGGAAGCACAGCCTCTGCCCGGCCCAGGTCAATGACCATGTTGCCGCGTTCAAATCGGCGTACTGTTCCATTGATCAGTTCATTGACACGGTCCTTGTATTCCTCATAGATCATCAGTCTTTCCGCATCCCGCACCTTTTGAATGATCACCTGTTTTGCTGTCTGGGCCGCTATCCGGCCGAAGCTTTCCGTGTCCAGCTTGATACCCAGGCTGTCCCCCTTCTCGGCCTCCGGGTCCAGCTTTTTTCCCTCTTCCATGGAAATCTGAGTCAGCGGGTCTGCGACTTTTTCAACCACCTCTTTGAACTCGAACAGCTCGACCTCCCCGATCTCCTCGTTGAAATGCACTTCCAGTTCCATATCAGGGCCGAGCTTCTTTCGGGCCGCTGTCAAGATAGCTGTCTCAAGCGCCTCTACGATGGCCTCGCGAGAGATGCCTTTATCTTTCACCACCGTGTCAATAATATGAATTAGCTCGGATGGCATTTTTTTCTCTTTTCTTAAAATTCATATTTGAGCTTGGCGCGGGCTATCTGCTGGTATGGAATTACTACCGGGCGGCCTTCAACCATCAGGGAGATCCCCCCTTCATCCGCAGTTAACAGGGTTCCCTGGAACCGCCTCCGCTCATCCACCCTTTCTCGCGTCTTGACTGAAACGGTTTCTCCGACAACCCTCTGAAAGTCCCTGGGCTTTCTCAACCTGCGGTTCAGACCGGGAGAACTCACCTCCAGGACATAGCTTTCCTCGATGATGTCTTCCACATCAAGCACATCACCCAGTTCGCGGTTGATCCCGACGCATTCCTCCATCGTGATGCCCCCATCAATCCGATCCACGAAAAAGCGCACCAGAAGCCGGCGGCCCTGCCGGATAAGCTCCAGGTCCACAAGCTCCATTCCCCTTTCATGGAGGATCGGATCAACAATCCCTTCCAAATCTGTCTCCAGGGAACCCATCCCCTTACCCCCTATTATAAAAAAAGCGGGCTTCCTGGTCCCACTTTTTCAAAAAGGGCCACTAATTATTATTTATGCTAGCAAAGAAATTCCTTTTTTACAAGAAAAAAATGGTTACACGGGTTTTTTTCATCTTTCGGTGCTATGATGTTCCCTCAAAAAAGTTTTTCTCAAGTAAAGGCAGGAGTTTCCAGATAGTTTCACGCTCTGGCGGGGCGTGTATTTTAATAATGCTGGAAAATGAAGCGCCAGACCGCCATTATCGTGTGGGCGTGTCTTGTGTTGGCCGCATTTGTGTTTGCGGCTGAGAGCATGGCGAAGAGCCGTCTTGTCATCATCTCGCCTCACTGGGAGGGAATCCGCCGTGAATTCAGCTGGGCCTTTTCTGACTGGTTTCGCAAGGAGATGCCCGAGGGGGTGGAGGTTGAGTGGTTGGGTGTTGGGGCTTCAAGCAACATACTTGTCTACATCCGGTCTGAATTCTCCCGGCATCCGGAGGGCATCGGCGTGGACATCATCTGGGGAGGCGGTAGCATCTATTACCGGGCCTTGACAGAAGAGGGTTTGCTTGGGCCCAGCGATTCCGCAAGCCATAGGTAATTCTTGTCATAACGCACCATAATCTCTAGAAATTTTCCCTCCAGGTTATCCTGAGCAAAGTCGCGATTATTAAAAGGCTTGACAAATCACTTATATCTTTAATATAATA
>CAZOMR010000011.1:0-26760 GCA_964580655.1 uncultured bacterium | reverse complement strand
ACCGCATCCGCAAATGGCTCTCTTCGATACCTGAAAAAATGGGGGAACTTCAGGCTTGGTAAAATTGACATCAGCGGATGTTTCCGCTATACTAAAACCCACATTATAGGATTCGCGGTTAAATGAAAGGGGGAAGGTTTCAGGCGGGCAAGGATTCTTGCCCGCGCGTCATTGCCCTGGGGGGAACGCGAATACGATCCGGGACCACGTGAGTGCGGTCTGTCTTCCAGCGTTTGATAAACAAAGATTTCAAAAGGAGCAATGACATGGATTATAAAAAAACCCTGAATCTTCCCCGAACAAAATTTGAAATGAAGGCCCGCCTCGCCCGCCGCGAGCTTGAGATGCTCAGGCAGTGGGATGAGCTGAAGATATACGATAAAATCCTCGCGGCACACAAAAACGACCCCAGGTTCGTCCTCCATGACGGCCCCCCTTATGCCAACGGCCACATTCACCTTGGCACAGGCATGAACAAGATTCTCAAGGACATCGTGATCAAGTCCAGGACAATGGCCGGTCACTTCAGCCCCTATCTTCCCGGGTGGGACTGCCATGGTCTGCCCATTGAGCGGCAGGTGGAGATGGAGCTTGGCCCGAAGAAGAAAACCGAGGATGCGCTTTCATTTCGCCGGGCCTGCCGCGAATATGCAGATAAATATATGAGGGTACAGCAGGATGAGTTCAAACGGCTCCTTGTCTTCGGAGAGTGGGATAAACCTTACCTGACCATGAACTATGCTTACGAGGCCCTGATCGCGCGGGAGTTCGCAAAGTTCGTGCGCACGGGCAGTGTGTATCAGGGCAAGAAGCCGGTCTACTGGTGCGCGACCTGCAAGACCGCGCTGGCCGAGGCCGAGGTTGAATACCGGATGCATGTCTCTCCATCCATCTATGTCCGGTTCCGGCTTCAAAAGGAAAAAGGCAAGGACACTCCTGCACGAAAGAAGCTCGCGGAATTCGAGAAGGATCACGGCCCGGTATACTTCATGATCTGGACCACCACTCCGTGGACCATCCCTGCAAACCTGGCGATCGCGCTTCATCCGGAATTTGACTATGTTGCAGCCAGGACCGATTCCAAGAGCCCCGGAGGAGGTGCGGTCTATGTTCTGGCCGAGGGGCTTTTAGCCTATGTGATGGACAAGCTGGGACTTCGCTATGAATTAATCGGCAGATTCAAGGGCCGGGAATTACTCGGCCTTTGTACCAGGCATCCGCTCTACGAGCGCGACTCCGTGGTTATCCTTGCAGACTATGTGACCCTGGAGGCCGGCACCGGATGCGTGCACACCGCACCAGGACACGGCCGCGAGGACTACGAGAGCGGCCTTGAGTATAACATCCCGATCTACTCGCCGGTGGATGACGACGGCCGCTTCACAAGCGATGTGGAATTCTTCGCCGGCCAGTTCGTGTTCGATGCGAATGAGCATGTAAACGAGAAGCTCAAAGAGGCGGGCGCCCTGCTTTTATCCGAGAACATCGAGCACCAGTATCCACACTGCTGGCGCTCCAAGGACCCGATCATCTTCCGGAGCACACCACAGTGGTTCATCTCGATGGAAAGTGACGGGCTACGCCGGAAGGCCCTGGCTGAGATACCCAAGGTGCAATGGGACCCGGAATGGGGAAAGGACAGGATTTATGGCATGGTGGAGAACAGGCCGGACTGGTGCATCAGCCGCCAGAGGGTCTGGGGAGTGCCCATCGTGGTCTTCCGCTGTAAGAAGTGCGGTGAGATTCTTCTCGATGCGGATGTGATCGAGCATGTTGCAGACCTCTTTGAGACCGCGGGTTGCGATATCTGGTTCGAGCGCGATGCCGGGGACCTTATCCCTGCGGGGAAGAGGTGTCCCATTTGCAAGGCCAGGGAATTCGAGAAGGAAACCGACATCCTGGATGTCTGGTTTGACTCCGGGGTCAGCTACGCCGGCGCTTTAGAGAACCGGGCAGACCTCGGTGTGCCCTGCGACATGTACCTGGAAGGCTCGGACCAGCACCGCGGCTGGTTTCACTCCGCACTGCTTTGCGCCGTAGGCACCCGCGGCAGTGCCCCTTACAGAACAGTGCTCACTCACGGGTATGTCGTGGACGGCGAGGGCAAGAAACTCTCCAAGTCGGCAGGCAACTTCATTAGTGTTGACGAGGTGGTGGAGAAATTCGGGGCCGAGATAGTGAGAATGTGGACTGCAAGCGAGAATTTCAGAAATGACATCAGGGTGGACTACGGCATCCTGGAAGGCATCGCAAAGACCTACCGCAAGGTGCGCAACACCTTCCGGTATATGCTCGGAAACCTGGCCGGCTTTGATCCGGAAAAGCAAGCGATCCCGGTCAAGGAGCTTTTTCCCCTTGACCGCTGGATGCTCTCCCGGGTGGAGAATTTCAAGCGCCGGGCGCTTAAGGCTTATAAGGATTACGAGTTCCACACTATCTATCACGGCCTTAATACACTGGCCGCAGTGGACCTGAGTGCAGTCTATTTTGACATAGTCCGCGATCGGCTCTATTGCGAGGCTCCTGATTCAAGGGCTCGGGGTTCGGCCCAGACAGCTATCTGGCTTGCGCTGGATGCTCTTTTGCGTCTTTGCGCTCCGATCCTTGCCTTCACTGCGGAAGAGGCGTATCTTGAGATGCCGGCAATGGGAGGATCCGGAGGAAAAGCTGTCTCGGTCCATTGTCTGAATTTTCCCGAATCCGAGGATAGCTGGCTTGACGAGGGTCTGGAGGGCCGTTTTACGCGTTTGTGGGGTATCCGGGAAGAGGTTAACAAGGTTCTTGATGCGGCCCAAAAGGACAAGGCAATCGGCCATCCGCTGGAGGCAAGGGTGGAGATCTCGGGCACACAGGATGACATGAAATTCCTTCATTCATTTATACCGTCTGCTGAGGGAGACGAGGACCTGGCCAAGCTGTTTCTGGTATCGGAGCTGAGCCTGGTTCCGGAGCTTTCTGAGCCTGCCACCTCCAGCGAGGAAGTCCCTGGTCTGAGGATTCGGATGGAGCGGGCCGATGGAAAGAAGTGTGAGCGTTGCTGGACCTATTCCACCATGGTGGGCACGAACAAGAATCACCCGGGTCTCTGCCCGCGCTGTGTCAGGGTGCTGGAATCATAACCAGGTAGGGCGTGTTTTGGAATTAAAAGGCAGGGCCTGGAAGTTCGGCGCAGATGTTGACACGGATGCGATCATCCCGAGTGTCTACTTGAGCATGACCGATCCGGTAAAGCTGGGCCAGCACTGCATGGAGGGGCTGGACAATGAGTTCAGCCGTAAGGTCAAGCCCGGTGATATTGTGGTTGCAGAAAAAAATTTCGGCTGTGGCTCAAGCAGGGAGCATGCGGTGATTGCCTTGAAAGGCTGTGGCATCTCTCTCGTCATCGGTGAAAACTTCGCCCGGATATTCTACAGGAATGCTTTTAACCTGGGAATTCCCCTGCTCGAATGCCCTGAGGCGGCCCGGTCCATTGTTACCGGAGATGAGCTTGAAGTTGAGCTGTCCACAGGCCGGGTCCGCAACTTGACCCGGAGCCAGGAATACCATGCCCTGCCCATACCTGAGTTCATGCAGGGGCTGATCCGGGACGGCGGACTCATGCCAAGCATTATCCGCAGGCTAAAGAAACAGGCTTGATCCCCATGTCCTGATTCAAGCGTTTTCCCTCTTATCGGGAAGGGTTCCGAAACGAAGGGGTGAAAAAAATGGCTAGTAATAAAAGTTATCAAATTGGCGTGATACCAGGCGACGGCACAGGGCCGGAGGTGGTGGCCGAGGGGCTAAAGGTGCTCAAGGCAGTGGCAGAAAAATTTGCGCTGAATATTGAGCTTCACGAATATGATATAGGCGGTAAGAGGTTCCTCAGAACCAGCGAGGTTCTGCCGGAATCAGTGCTTTCCGAACTCCGGGACATGGATGCCATCTATCTCGGAGCAATCGGCCACCCGGATGTAAAACCCGGGATTCTGGAGAAAGGGCTTTTGCTACGGCTCAGGTTCGAGATGGACATGTATATAAACCTTCGTCCGGTTAAGCTGTATCCCGGGGTTGAGGGCCCGCTTCGGGGCAAGGGCCCTGATGATATTGATTTCACGGTGGTGCGGGAGAACACGGAAGGGCTTTATGCCGGAGTTGGAGGGGTCTTCAAAAAGGGCACACCTGATGAGGTTGCGATCCAGAATTCTGTCAATACCCGCAAGGGCGTAGAGCGATGCATCCGCTTTGCTTTTGAATATTGCCGGAAGCGCGGCAAGCGAAATAAGCTGACCCTGTGCGGCAAGACCAATGTTCTTACCTTTGCATTTGACCTGTGGGAGAGGGCCTTTAATGAATTGGCGAAGAAGTATCCTGATGTAAGGACTGATTATGCGCATGTGGATGCAATCTGCATGTGGATGGTCAAGAACCCGGAATGGTTCGATGTGATCGTGACGGACAACATGTTCGGGGACATCATCACTGACCTCGGTGCAATCATCCAGGGAGGAATGGGCATCGCGGCAGGGGGAAACATCAATCCGCAAGGGGTGAGCATGTTCGAGCCGATCGGAGGGAGTGCGCCGAAATACACCGGCACTGGCAAGATCAACCCGCTTGCGGCTATCTCGGCCATTCAGATGATGCTCGAACACCTTGGCGAAAACGACGCGGCCGGGGCCGTGGAGAAAGCGGTGATCCGTGTCATCCGGAAAGACATAAAGAGCCTGGATGCCGGAAAGATGGGAATGAGCACCTCGGAAGTGGGAGACAGGGTGTGTGATTATATGTTCCAGACATGAATCAGACAAGATGATACAAGCCATTGACCGTTCTTGAGTTGGGGTGATAAAATAAGCGAGAAAAGATCTTAAACCCGAAACCTTTTTACAAAGGAGAGTGCCATGGAGAACATCAATCTTTTAAGGAAGGTCAGGCTGTTTGAAGAGCTTTCTGACGAGGAGTTAGGGAGGTTCAGGGACATTTCGGAGGAGCTGTCATACGGCAAGGGAGAGATCATCATTGAGGAGAACACGGAGGGCCAGGCGCTTTACATTATCAAGCGCGGCACAGCGGTAGTGAGCAAGATAGACGGGGCGCTTGAGAGTGAGCTGGTCAAGCTTTTTGCCGGAGAGCACTTCGGTGAGATGAGCCTTGTGGAAGACGCGAGGACATCGGCCAGGGTCTCTGCCTACAATGATCTGGAATGCCTTGTGATCAAGCGCGACGACTTTCTGAAGATTCTGGAATCCGATGTGGCTTTAGCGGCCAAGGTCTACAAGGCATTCACCCAAACCCTTTGTGACCGGCTCCGACAGACCTCTACGGACCTTGTTACATGGAAACCTGAGATCATCGCCTGAGGCCAAGGTCATCCATTCAGAAAATTAACGACCTGTCGTTAGATGCCGCTGGTTTCTTGTGTCGCGTGCATTGCCTTGACATTGACAGTCTTCGCTGGTCAGGTCATAATAAAATAAGGGAAATCCGAGGAAGGGCTGAAGAGATGGGAGAAATTATCGAAGGCAAGGATATTAAATCCACGGTTCGCGAGAGTGCTGATGTCTGCATCATCGGGTCCGGTGCCGGCGGCGCAGTGATGGCCAAGGAACTGGCCGAGGCCGGGGCCAAGGTGGTGGTTCTGGAAGAGGGTGGTTATTATACTCAAAAGGATTTCGGGATAAGCATCAAGGATGCCTTCCTCAAGTTCTACAGGAATCAAGGCATGGACACGGCTTTTGGCATCCCTTCGGTCATAGTTCCCACTGGCAAATGCCTTGGCGGGACCACGGTTGTAAACATGGGCACATGCTTCCGGGCGCCGGCCAGGATATTGAAACAGTGGGAAGAGATGGGTGTCGAGGGTTATTCCGAGTCCGAGCTAGCCCCTTATTATGAGAGGGTAGAGAACTTGATGAGCGTTCAGCCGGTGAAGGCCGAGGTGATGGGCCACGGAGGGCAGGTCATAGCGGAGGGGGCACGGAAGCTGGGCCTTCGTCCGGAGCCTATTCGGCGGAATGTCA
This sequence comes from uncultured bacterium, assembly GCA_964580655.1. Lineage (GTDB taxonomy): Bacteria > RBG-13-61-14 > RBG-13-61-14 > RBG-13-61-14 > CAZOMR01 > CAZOMR01. The sequence continues at coordinate 20,761 of CAZOMR010000011.1, read as the reverse complement.
GTGATAAGTGCAAGGGATGCGGCAACTGCTGTTACGGGTGTAGAGAGGATGCCAAGCAGGCCATGCACCTGAATTACATCCCGTGGGCAGTGAAAGCGGGGGGCAGGTTCTACTGCGACACACGCGCCGATCTCATCCTGCATGACGAGCACAGGATAAGCGGGGTGCACGGCCTGGTGCATGATCGCGAGACAGGGGCCTTCCGGCATCATGCTGACATCTCAGCGGATGTGGTCGTGCTTGCGGCCGGGGCCTTCGGGTCCCCGACTCTCCTTTTGCAGAACAAGATTGCAAACCGCTCAGGGCAGGTGGGAAAAAACCTCAAGCTTCATCTTTGCGCCAGGGCTATCGGAGTATTTGACGAGATCATTGACAGCCATCACGGCGTGTGCCAGAACCTTTACATCGCTGACTACATAGACCAAGGGCTCATGCTGGAGGCCACCTTTACCGGGCCGGCATCGGAATTCCCGGGTCTCGCGGGCTTTGACCGGGAGTTGTGGGACCTGGCCAGAGAGTATCGGCACATGGCCTCTATCGGGATCATGATCTCGGAATCATCCAGCGGCCGGGTGCGGTCTGACCCTTCAGGGAACCCTATCATCTCATATAACACCAACCAGGATGATTCCAACACCCTGAAGAAGGCCGCGTTGATTTCAGCCCGGATTCTTTTCGCGGCCGGTGCGAAAAAGGTTTATGTCACTTGCTCCGCCATGCCGGTAATAAATTCTGTGGCCGAGGTGGAGAGGTATCAGGATGTCAAGATTCGCCCTGGAGATTGGCTGATCATGGCCTTTCACCCCATGTGCACGACCCGGATGGGCCCGCACCGGAAGAGTTCAGTGGTGGACAATCATCTCGAATCCCACGACCTGCGCAACCTCTTTATCGCGGATGCAGGGGTGTTCCCAAGCTCCCTGGGCGTCAATCCCCAGGAGACTATCTGGGCGCTTGCCACCAAATGCGCGGAATACATTGCCGGGAATGTGTTGTGAGCCGGCTGGAGGACATCCGGGGTCTATATGTAATAGTTGATAACACCTCAAGGCCGGACCGATCGCATCTTGCCATTTGCGAGGCCGCGCTCCGAGGCAGTGCCAGAATCATCCAGCTTCGGGCCAGGAACCTCACAAAACGCGCATTCTATGAAACCGCGAAAGAGTTGAGAGTGCTCACCAGGGAGCATGAGGCGATCTTCATTGTCAATGATCATCTTGATGTGGCCCTGGCCTCGGAAGCGGATGGCGTGCACCTGGGCCAGGAAGACCTGCCTATCAAGGCCGCACGCCAGATCGCAGGAGCGCGTCTTTTCATCGGCATCTCCACACATTCCATTGAAGAGGCTCATACTGCCCAAGAGGCTGGTGCGGATTATATAGGCTTCGGCGCAATCTACCCCACTTTAAGCAAGGCTCGGGCCACTGCTCCGCAAGGCCCGGAGCGCCTGAAGGAGATAGTAAACGCGGTCTCGATCCCGGTGGTGGGGATCGGGGGGATCACACAAGATAAAGTTCCGGAGTTGACTCAGACAGGTGTGGCCGGGTTTGCCGTCATCTCCGCCATAACCACTGCCCCGGATATGGCAAAGGAAGTGGAGGGGCTCATCCGGGCATGGAGCAAGTAATCCCGGGACCTCTCATACGATCAGTCCCCTTCAAGGGCATCCAGTTTGTCCTGGGCATCATTGGCCCTCAGGGGATACCTCTCCTTTATCTGCTGATATGTGGCTTTAGCCTTGTCAATCTGTCCCTGTAAAGCATAGACCTCGGCCAGATAAAACAGGGCATGGTCCAACCGGCCTGATTCAGGATAATCACGGATATATTTCTCAAGCTGGGTTTGCGCTTCAGGGTATTGCTTGAGGTTGATGAGACAGACAGCCAGGTTGAACTCCGCATCGGGCCTGTGTGGCTCGAACCGGGGCATGATCTTAAGAGACCGGGAATAAATAGTCTCCGCCCCCTTCCAGTCCTCCCTGGCCATCGCATCCCTTGCTGTCTCAAGTTGAGCCTCAAGAGTGTATGGGACCACATGGCGATAGCGAGGCGTCTTGGGAAAGGATTCCTCGGACTTCGGGCGCACGCTGAGGGTGCCGGGTTGTCCCTTGTCTCGAGATTCCTTGGCAATAGGAGGTTTCCCTGCCTCCATCTTCTTTGCCTGTCGCGCCGGCGCCTCCTGAAGCACCGTATCTTTTGTCTTTGATTCCAGGAAGACCTCGTCTCCGAATTTTGAATCTTCATCCTTCCATGATGCGCCTGCTCCTGCGGCTGGTTCAGGGAGGGCCGCGGGGACCGGCTTCTCGGAATTAACCAGGGGCATCTTTGCTTCATCCGCTTCTATATGATCATATTCAATGGCGCCCAAGGTTTCACTTTTCAGCTTCCTCGCTTCCCGGTATTTCTCCATCTCTGGAAGCGCGGTTCTCGTCGGTTCCGGGCCCCTATCCATCTCGAAAAGGACCACCCCGACAGCGAGGATAGCCAGGACCGCTGTCGCGAATGCAGGATGAAACAGGATACGCCACTGAAAGACGGACGCGGGCTCCTCGGCCTCTTTTTGAGCCGCGGCTTTTATCCGGGTCTCGATTACCCGAGAGGGTTCAGGGTCGCCAAGCTGTGTAAAGACTTTGCGGGTGGCCTTCATTCTCTCGAATTCCTTTGAGCATACCGGACAGGCCGAAAGGTGAGCTTCCAGTGCCCGGCGTCTCCGTGGGCTTAGCTCACCGTAAAGCAGGTCCACAAGCTGATCCTGGCAATTCTTACAATTCATCTCAATTCTCCTCGCCCAGGAGCCCGCCCTCATCCTCCAGGTATTTGCGCAGGCCCTGCAGGGCATAGCGCATGCGGCTTTTAGCCGTATTTATCGGGATGTGGAGTATACGCGCTATCTCCTTGAAAGAGAGCCCCCCTCGCTCCCGCAGGATAAAGACCTCGCGCTGTTCGGGACTGAGACTCATGACAGCGGCCTCCAGAACCCGCTCCTGCTCCGATACCGCGGCAAGCTCTTCCGGGGAAAGGTCCGATGCCGCAACATAGTCGGATAACCGCTGGTCCGTGTCATCCCGTCTGGCCTGATCCAATGATTCCATGTCCTCATGCCGCTTCCGCCGAAAGCAGTCAATACAGTAGTTATGAGCAATCCTATACATCCACTGTGTGAACCGAGCGCTCGGCTCGTAGCTCATGCGGCTCTTGATTATCCGCAAAAACACCTCCTGAAATGCATCCTCCGCACGCTCCCTGTCCCTCAACATCCGGACCAGATAGCCATAAAGCGGCTTTCTGTGCCGGTCAAGTATCTGCTCAAAGGCCCGGACATCACCCTCCTGGTAGAGAAGCATCAGCCGCTCATCGCTTTCTTCATGGAAAGCACTCACAGCTCAAGCCACCTTTACCGGGCCTGTATATATTAAACGAGCCATGATAAAAAAGGTTTCAGGGCGCTACTCTTTAATGCAGTCTCCAGATTATAGTATAGAATCTTTGACATCGAAAATCCAGTGTGTTATCTTACTTTTAGTTCTTGATCATCGAGGAAGCTGAATCCCTGTGGCCAAGAAGATATTAATAGTGGACGATAACCTTCTTCTCCTTCAGGCCATGTGCGACCACCTTGAGTCCAGTGGCTATGAGACCATAGTGGCACAGAACGGAGAAGAGGCTATAAATTCATGCGAGCAGGAGACCCCTGACCTGATCATCATGGACTTGATCATGCCGGTGATGAACGGGGTAGAGGCTACGCGGCTTTTACGCAAGGACCCGCGTTTTTGTAATCTCCCTATCATAGCCTTTACCTCGCAATCCAATAGGGGGCAGTGGGATGAATACTTTGATGATTACCTGATCAAACCTTTTGACTACGACTCGGTGGTCAAGCTGATCCAAAGATTCATCCACTAGCCCGAAGCGCACCCCGGCACTTGCCAAGCTCCTGCTTGAACTCGCGTGCCAGGCCGGGCGGAAAAGGATTGAGCCCGAAGCGCACCTGCTCGTAAATCTCGGTCATCCGGACAACGGGCTCAAGAGAAGGACCAGCCTTACTCAAAACCTCGTAAGCGAATTCCCTTGCAGTCTGTGCATCCCGGCGCACAAACCCGGAACCCTTCAGGAGAGCGAGCATCCTGAGGTAATTCTGAATCACCTGCTTCTGGGCCGGTCCGGGGGGGAACGACAGGTCAACCTCTTTCAACACGGCCCGCGGTTTCCGCAGAAAGACCCAGACCAGGATCACAAATACGATGAGAATGCCGACAGCCGGAAGGGCCTGTGGCCGGTGAAGAATTCGCAGGATGCGAAAGCGCAGGGTATCTGCCAGAGTAATGAACTCCCGGCCAAACCGAAATCCACGGCTCTGGATCAGGCGGAAGCCGCGGACCTGGTCAAAGATGGTGAAATCTACTATCCAGCTATTCCAGCGGAACAAGATGGAATCAAAAAGCTGATTTATTCTTGACCGGAAGCCGGGCACCTCTTCTCGATCATCCATGGGTGAGGGGTCGAATGGGACCCACCCTGAACCGGGGAAATATACCTCCACCCAGGCATGCGCATCGCTTTGACGGACAAGATAATAATGCTCAAAATAATTCCATGTTCCTTCTGAAAAACCGGTAACCAGACGGCTCGGGACATCAAGACAGCGAAGCATGATGGCCGTAGCCGTGGCGAAATGCTCGCAGAAGCCCTGTTTGGTTTCAAAGAGAAATTCTCCGAGAGCATTATCCGTACTGCTCATCGGAGGCGAAAGGGTATATGTGTAGTTGCTTTCGAGAAAATCGAGTATAGCGAGAGTCTGATGATACGGGTCAGCATCCGGGTCCACCCTGGCCCTGGTCAGCTCGCAAACAGGCTCAAGCTCCAGAGGATACATCAGGTAATCGTACATCTCCTTTGAAAGCTCCTCACGATTTATCCCTTCATAGGCCCGCTCAAGCCGCTCAGGGGAAAAGTCCGGAATTCGGAAATATGCCTGATATTGTATCCGATCATAAAACCCTCCACGGACCGGCAGGCCGTAATAATCATTAAAATACATCTCGATTCCGCGAAACATCCCGGGAAGCGAGAAGGCCTCAACCCCTTCCGGCGCAAAAAGCACTGTGCTCATGATCGGCTCCAGGTAGATTTCGGCTGTCTCCTGATCGTGTAATACAGAATTTTCCTTGACTGCAACTGCCGAGCCTCTGCGATAGTATTTGAGTATCTTCAGCCCGTGCGTGTCGCTCCATGTGGATGCATCATAGTAGTCCAGGGCCATGCCCCTGAAGCGCAGTGGTTCGGACCGAGGCAAATCTTCGCCCCGGATGCGGACCCGCATCACCACGGCCTGATTCATGCGCATTGGCCCGACTTCTCCCAGATGTACCGAATCAGAGAAGCCCACCACCGGCGGCGCCATTCGTGTCCGCCAGGAGAAAAGGCCCCTGCCCAGGCGTGGAAGGAAAAAGAAAAGAAAAATAGCCATGATGAAAACCACAATCGCTGTGCCACCACTCAAGGCAAAAAATGACGGCCGCAGGCCACGGGCCCTCTCAGGCCGGTCAGTCGTGGAAAGTCTCTTCATCTCTCGCTGAAGATTGAACAGCATCAGGCTGAAGCCTGCAAGAACTATGTAAAGAAAAAGGCCCAGTAGAAAGTTAATGTGAATGGTGAGAATGCTCGCCGCACACAGCTCGAGAAAACTGAGCAAATAGACCAGCCAGATGTCCCGGTTGCCCTCCAGGGAAAACATGCGCACGGCAAGGACATAAGCGAGAAAATAAATCCCGGCCTTGAAAAAATACTCGGCCCAGAAAAGACCGTAAGCGAGGCACCAAAGAAATATCAGTATGAGGACTGCGTTGAAAAAGAACCTTGGGACTTGAAGTCCCTCATGCTCATAGAGCCAGGCAGAGAAAAGCAACACAACTAGAAGGGCCGCGTGTCCGTAAGAAATCTCGGGTGTCAGGATCAGGGAAACGTGGCTTGAGAGAACCAGGAGATAAACACTGAGGCGAAACCACCGTGCGACTGTCATGAAAAAGCTCCTTGCAAAAAAAGGAGAATCAACAGCGCGTTAAAGTCTTCGATGATAGATTAACTCACCGCAGTTTACACAAAAACGGGCGCCCTTTTTATTTTTCCAGCCACATAAGTTACAGCGAACATAATCAACATTTTCTGCCTCCGAGGCGGACATAGCCCGCTTCATTTTGCGCCCGCAATTGTCACAAAAAATGCTCTCCGGGTCTTCATATTCCGCACCGCAAAACTCGCATTTCACCCTGGCCATGATCTCTTCACCCTCTAATAAGCTAACATAGATCAGCCACCGACACAAGCTCTCATCTCTTCAGCATCGCCTGCTGACCGTTGAACACTTTCTATCTATTATGGTTCATCCGGCTAAAGATTACCCGCCAGAGCGCCAGCCCCCTGAGGCATGGATTTTTAAGGTTTTTCAGCGTTGAAAGAGCAAGGAGCGTTGAAAAGGAAATCTTGAGAAAGTGGCCAATGGTTGTTGAAATGATAACTTATTCTCTGATAAGATGTATCTGCTTGAGTTGCATGGTTTTTTGATGTCCATCTTTTTCAAGCCTCCAGTGCTGTTAAACCGGGGAAAACCATATTTCTTTAGGAGAAGCAAGGTGAAAAAAATATTCAGTATGCTCTTCATGGCGGCATTTTTAATGGCGGCTATGAGCGCAAGCGCTCTCGGCCAGTCAGTCATTGTAGCGGAAGATTACAGGGATGGAGATTTCAAGCTTGTTTATAATGGCGTTGCCGCTGATATTTTTGTCGATAATAATGACTACAAGGTGGTTCAAATCGCGGCTTCAGACCTTGCGAAAGATATTGAAACGGTCAGCGGCCTTAAGCCTTCAATAAAGAATAATGGGCGCGATCTGGGCGCTCAGGTTGTTATCATCGGTACTATCGGAGCAAGTTCTCTGATAGATTGCCTCGTCAAAGACAAAATGCTCGATGTAGCCCCGATCAAGGGGCAGTGGGAGACCTTTGTTCTGACGACCCTTGCTCGCCCTCTGCCCGGAGTCGCGAGCGCACTGGTGATAGGAGGCAGTGATCGCCGAGGCACGGCCTTCGGTGTTTATGAGCTGTCTCAGCAGATAGGTGTATCACCGTGGTACTGGTGGGCTGATGTGACACCGGAGAGTAAAGGCGAGCTTATTATCAAAAAAGGGTTCTATAAGTACGGCCCTCCCTCGGTGAAATACCGTGGCATATTCATCAATGACGAGGATTTCGGACTTCAGCCCTGGGCCGCCCAGACCTTTGAGCCAGAGACTCAAGACATAGGCCCAAAGACTTACGCCAGGGTATTCGAGTTGCTCCTGCGACTCAAGGCCAATCATCTCTGGCCAGCCATGCATAAGTGTACAAGAGCCTTCAATTACTATGAAAATAACAAAGTAGTCGCTGACAACTACGCCATTGTAATGGGCTCTGCTCATTGCGAACAGATGCTGAGAAACAATGTTGATGAGTGGAAACGGGATGGCTCCGGCCTGTGGATGTACCAGGTGAACAGAAAGGGTGTTCTCAAATACTGGGAAGACAGGGTCAGTGAGAACGGACAGTATGAGAATGTCTATACTTTAGGAATGCGGGCAATTCATGACAGCCCGATGTACGCGGTTGGCACTACAAGAACGCTTATAAAACTATATGAGAGAATAATCAAGGACCAGCGTGATCTTCTGCGTAAATATGTCAATCCTGAAGTAACCCATGTGCCGCAGATATTTTGTCCATATAACGAGGTTCTTTATTATTACCGCCACGGTCTTAATCTTCCCGATGATGTTACCATCCTATGGGTTGATGATAATCACGGATACATCCGACAGCTTTCTACCCCGGAGGAACAGATGCGATCTGGAGGATCAGGCGTTTACTACCATGTCTCCTACCTGGGCCCTCCACATGACTACCTCTGGTTGTGCACCACTTCACCCGGTCTGATCTGGGAAGAGATGTGCAAGGCCTGGACCTACAACGCTCGAAGCGTATGGATGCTGAATGTCGGTGACATCAAACCTGCCGAGATTGCCATGGAGTTCTTTTTACAAATGGCCTGGGACATCAATAGGTGGGATAGAGACGCCGCTCCAGGGTATCTACATTGGTTTGCAAAACGGGAGTTCGGCGGGAAGCATGCGGGGGAGATAGCGGACATCATGCGGGAGTATTACTTGTTGAACTATCGGCGCAGGCCCGAGCATATGGGATTCAACATGCCGGGACAGAAGTGGGTGCCGGTTAATGACCCTGAATTTTCTCTTGTTCATTATGGCGACGAGACACAAAAACGGATAGCCGCTTTCCAAAAGCTTGAACAAAGGGCTGATGAGTTATATCGGGAATTACCCGCTTCCAAACGCGATGCATACTATCAGCTTATTCTGTATCCGGTCCGCTGTGCATCTTTATTAAACCAGAAAATCCTCTATGCCTATAAAAGCAGGGTATATGCCGGGCAGGGCCGGGCCAGTGCAGACTACTATGCAACAAGGGCTGAGGATGCATTCAAGGGGATTCAGCGGGAAACGCGGCACTATAATGAAACCATGATGGGCGGAAAATGGAAAGGCATAATGAGTCATCATCCAAAGGATTTGCAAGTATTCGGTATGCCCAGGACCGGCAAAGTATCTCTTAGTCATGGAGCAAAGCCTGGCGTAAGTATAGAAGGGCAAGAAATACCCTTGACCAGGTTGGGCGGTGAAATTCCGAGATTCAACCGCTTCACGCGCAGAAAGCACTTTATAGATATATTCAACAAGGGTTCACAGCCTTTTGAGTGGGAAGCCAAGCCAAGTCATGACTGGATTATCCTGGATAAAAGCAGAGGCGAGCTGACAGATGAAGAGAGGATCTGGGTGGATGTTGATTACGAGCGAGCACCGAAGGGGGACCAGGTTCAGGGGAGCATTGACATCCAGGGAGCCGGAGACCTTTATACTATCAAGCTTAACATCTTCAATCCCGAATCTTTTGAGCTTCAAGAGAATGATTCCTTTGTCCAGGACAATGGTGTGGTCTCGATCTTTGCAGAGAGCTTCTCGAGCGAGACCAAAGGAAAAAATGGGGCGGAATGGCAGGTTATAAGTGGCCTCGGACGCACTGGCAACGCGGTAGGGATATTACCTTTTACAGCGTCTTCAATAAAGGATACTGAAGCAATCAGAGACCAGGCTCCTGTTATGGAATACCCCATATATATCTTTGAACCCGGCCAGGCAAGTATCATAATCCAGGCCATACCTGCCCATCCGATTCACGATGGCCGCAGACTGTGTCTCGCAGTTTCCATTGATGAAGAGGAGCCGGTGGTAATCGAGTTCAAAAAAGGAAATGAAATAGCAGGAATCACCTTGTCGAAAGATGTCCTTCGTGCCACTATGATAGCCCACACATCCATGCATATTGATATGGGCCAACATAAGTTAAAAATCTGGGGACTCGATCCCAGCATGGTGGTTGACAAGATATTGCTCGACTTTGGGGGACTTAAAGAATCATATCTTGGTCCAGAAGAAACCAAGGCTATAAAGTAATAAAATAATGATCAGGTACAGGAGGGTATGAAGGTTGATGGCCGCCTTTGTCCTTCTGAACTTGGCCCACGGAAAAAATGAGAGGCACAGGTCGATGGTTGTTGAGTCCAGGGCGTAGAGTTCGTTTTCGATGTCCACTGACAGCTTCTCGTCTCGATAAAGTCTGGTGGCGATGGGAATGAGGCAATAGGCGAAATCTTGGTAGATGCGAAAGTCGCGATTCTCGTTGGAGTCGGCCAGAGTGGAATGAGCGACCCGACTTCACAGTCCCATATGGTATAATTTCTTGTGATGCGAATTGAGAGTCACCTCTATGTCGCGAAAAGATTCTCTGTGACTGAGTTGGGCAAAGACCATGCAAAGAAATTGGCTCTAGCAAGAATATTCTCACACCCACTTGTTGCCCTGATAACGCTCCACGCATTTTTGGAACTCGTAGCGAGGCAGAGTATGAATTACTTGAGAGAAAACCCTCCTCCCCAAATTCATCGCGGCCACCTCCAAACAAATTATTTGGAGCATTATAGCCTGAAAAATGGGGATGCAAGGTTGAAATCGAAATATCATTTGAGCTAAATTATCTTTATGTTATAATATCTTATGTCCTATACAAAATAGATTTACCGGACAGTAGTGATGTCAACTATAAAGTGCTTTTGTTAATAAGGCCTGTGGATGCTATGATAAAGTCCCTTTATTGATTATCCGAAGGAAGGGTTTCATGCCTGAGATTGTAGTGGTAGGTCTTGGTCCGGGTCCGGTTGAGAATCTCACCCAGGAGGCCAGGTCAGCGCTTGTAGAGGCTAAGGAGGTTTACTTTCGTTTCAGCGCGCATCCTGTCTTTGAATGGTTAAAGGGGCAGGGCGTGGAGTGTATCAGCTTTGACTACATCTATGCCCAGCCCGGCATAACCTATGACCGCATTTACCGGCTGATCAACCGGGCTTTGATCAAAGAGGCAAAGCGCCATGGACGGGTGGTATATGCTCTACCCGGCAATCCCTATGTGTTTGAGAAAACTCCTCGCTGGCTCAAGGATGACTGTAAGTCGGAAAGCGTTTCGGTCAGGGTGATCCCGGGGATGAGTTTTCTTGAGCATCTTTATGTAGAGCTTGAACTGGACCCTGAAGAGGGCCTGGAGATTCTCAATGCCGCGCGCCTGGTTGAAAAGGATGAGTTGCCGCCTTTGTCCGAAAACCCGCTTCTCATCGGCCAGGTCGGACTCCCCGTGGCCAATAAGCCCACTTTTCCGGAAACCAATCTCAGGGCCCTGGCAGAACTCTTGCTGAAAAGATTTCCCGCCCAGCACCCGGTCACACTGGTCTGGTCCGAAGGCCTACCGACTTACACTACCCGACTCCGGACATTTCCACTTTCAAACCTGGCAGAGCAAAAGGACTTCGTCGGACACCTTGCAACGCTTTATGTCCCGCTTCCAAACCCAAAAAGTGCAGTTTAAGATGTTTTGTTGCGCTTTGAACCTTCATTCTGAGACCTGAGATTCCTGCGAAGCAGGACATGTTTGCAGTCTTAGCTATTGTATGTATCCCCATTGTTTGAGAGCGGAGCGGACGGCCGGGGACAGGCTCTTGTCGGAAAAGGTTTCCTCCACAAAATCAGAGAATTGCATCGTGTAAAAATACACCCCGGGCGCATGCATATATCGCATAGGATTGTGCTTGGAGAGGAAGATGGCCTCGGAAATATCATCACAGCTTTCTATAAGAACCTGGTCTCCGGGCTGGCCGCACCTTGAATCCCTGAACAGGGGAAGCCCGAATGGGCCGACCCGTAATTCCTGTTCCGATACCTGCTCGGAATTGATCGAGATATTAATCCATCGAACAGGTCGGTCAAGGACCAGCCCGGTAGGGCCCTGAAGCTCAAACTCGAATTCAAGGGTCTTGCCGTCGGCTACGCCTGCTTTTTCGCGAACATATATCGGAGTCCGATCTTCAGGATAGGTCATAATCATGGATGGCAATTCCCCTGTAATGCCGAGCGAGCCGCTGACCTTGCCAGCCTCATAGTTCATATAGATAAGTCGAAGCATGGTTTCCTTCGGCCTGGCTTGCTCTAATAATTCCTGCATCCGGGAGAGAAGATCAGGCCTTGAGTCTGCCAGGTTATTTAACTCTCTCGGGTCTGTCTCCAGATCAAAAAGGCCTTGCTCCTCGACCTTGACCCGGTCATGTCCCGGGTACAGAATCTTGGAGAATTCATTATCCCGGCTTAAGTAATGATACCTGCCGTCAAAGACGATCCCTTCCGCCCAACTGGAGATCGAGTATATAACCGGATGGCCTGAAAAAACGGGACCCCCTTCATCGGACAGAAGACCAGCCAGGCTTTTACCTTTAATTCCTTTCATCCTTTCGCGGAACTCCGGGTCAGGTTCCGGCAGGATCAAGTCAATCAAGGTGGAAAACATATCAATGCTGGTGACGGGAATAGACACATGTCGCTCCTTATCAGGTCCGACAGGCCAGTCAATGATTAGGGGCACATGAATGTCCTCCACGAATGATGTTCTCCCGTGACGGAAGGCGGTATACCAGAGCCGGCTGAAAGACTGCTGCACTGCGAAGCTATGAGCCGGCTCCACGCAGTTTCCGTGATCAGCAGTCATTATAACGACCGTCCTGTCCCGGATTCCCAGGGTTTCGAGGGCGGCGAGGACGCGGCCAAAGGTCGTGTCTGCGGCTATCTCCTGGGCCAATTTTTTTCTGTAGGCCCAACGGGAATCATGGGTCCGGATTTTAAGTGCGGGAAGCATGTATTCGAGGCACGGATTCTCAACCACATTATGCGGACCATTGTAGTGGATGTAAAGAAAGAACGGCTTGTTCCCGTTTGCCCTGAGCCATTCCATGACCGCGTGCAAGTTGTCTTCGGATTCATAGTGCCGTCTTCTCAAAACATCCACCTCGTCGAACCCGAAATCCAGCCCGATCCCACGGGTCGGCAGGTAAAATTGATTGGACCCGACATGAGCGGTTCTATATCCCTCGCGTGAAAAGGCCTCGGCAAGCGTGGGATAATTTCCCTGATAGAAACGCGCCTTGATAAGGGGAGCCAGAAAATACATCTCGATGGGAAGTCCCATTGATCGGTAGTGGCGACCGGTGAAAAAGGGGAAGGTGGAAATCCGGGTTTTGGCGCCGGAGGTGAAAAATTTGTCGAAAACCACTGCCGATTCCGCGAATTTTCGTACATTGGGAGTAACCGCCGGCTCTTTTACATAGGGCTCTACGAGATTGACCGGGGTGGCCTCTATCATGAAGACAAGCAGGTTCAGCGGCGGATCATCGCCTTCAGGCCGTTCGGCCCACACCTCCGGGTTTGACCATACGGCCTGGGAAACAGCCGATGGTTTTTCGAAGGAGATTTTCTCCGTGATGAACCACAGCTCACCTTCCCGGCCCTCGAATTCGGACAGGTCCAGATAAACATCCTGGTAGCCGCCTCCCCATTTCCTGAAGCCGGGCCGCAAGTAACGATACCATATTCTCCTGCGGTCCCTGTTCTGATCCCAGAAGCCGGCAGGCTCATTCACAACCTCTTTTTCAAAGAGCCGCACCGCCCCTCCTGCGCCGCGCCACTCCACAATGAACCGTGCGCCGCTGTAACGCTTTCTATATATTTCGCTGCATACCGCATACCCGAAGGAGAGCTTTGCCCTTGGCGGTATTCTCACGCTATAAGCGATCTCCGAGGGAGGAGGCGCCAACAGCACCCGCCTGTTAGTCAGTCGAAATTTTTCCTCCCCCAGCGTAACACTCGCAGGATAAGGTGAGTTCGCGTTGAAACGGCTATTCTTCTCGAGCGCCTCTCTGGCCTTATTCTCCGCAGGGACACTCTTGTGTGAAGGCTTTTCATCAACAAGCCGGGAGTACAGGTATACAGAATTCCCGGCCGGCTTACTTCCAAGACTTTCCCTCCAGTCTCCCACCCTGAAGGCCATGGGATACCCGAAGGCAAAATCCACAAGCTTTGCCACTGCCAGAATTATAACAATGAAAAGTATCGCTTTTTTAACGCGACGACGCATCATCATCGAACTCCCGCTTCCGGCAGAAAATAATCTCCCGTAACCGTCCACCCAGGCCGCTTGAGTAGCAGGTCAAACAACTCATTCCTCATCCGGTCAAGCTCCCCGGGGTTTTCTTCGGAAAGGTCATTGAGTTCTTCTGGATCGGCTTCAAGGTCATAAAGCTCCCATTTAACACCATTGTTCAGCGGGCAGTAGATTATTTTCCACTTGCCCTTGATCAGCATCCGGTGCTTTGCAACCTCGGTTAAATCATTCCACTCTTCCCGGAGCACAAGTTCGTTGTCGAAATAGTTCTCGAACCAGCAAATTCGGGTCACATCCGGGTACATTATTCTCTGCTCCTGGAAGAAGCCGGACCCTTCGTCAATGAACCACAGCCCGGTCTCGGCGTAAACCGGAAGATGCAGATTCTCACTCATGCCATCCAGCAAAGGAATCAGGCTTTGCCCCGGGATACCGCCCGGGGCTTCAAGCCCGAGGAGTTCCAGCACCGTGGGCATGAAATCTATACTTCGCACCCGCGAGCTGATCCGCGATACCCGGAATTCATGGCGCGGATCATAGATCACCCACGGGATCCGCAAAGAACATGATCCGCGAAGATGTTCGCCGTGGCCCATGCCGTGTTCATGTTCATACATGTTTTCACCATGGTCTGCCGTGAACATGACAATGGTATTTTCGGCCATGCGGCTCTTCTCAAGGTAAGCCAGAATCATGGCAATGGCATCATCCGTGGCCTTGATCCCGCCGTCAAAGATGCCGTTGATCTGTGCGATGTCATCCGGCACTATCTCCTCGTCCACATTGATCAGGTTGGGCTTGCAATACTTGTAGATTCCCCGATAGCCCGGGTCCGTGAACATCTTGTAATAGGGATGAGGCGGGGAATAGGGAAAGTGCGTGGCTGAGAAAAAGACAAGCATGAAAAATTTCTCACGGCCACGATATGATTCGAGCACCTCGATCACATCCCTGGCCAGGAGTTCCGGATCAGCGAAGTTTGCCAGCTCTCCAAGCTCCGGAAAAATCCGACGACCGGGCCGATTGCAGAGGTATGCCAGCAAGGGGGTGTGCATCTCCTGGCTCCGCATCCTTATGAGCATGGGAAAGTTGAAGTATGGTGCGCGCACGGTTTCAAACCCGAGTTCGATGCGGCTGAAGATGTCCCCTGCAAAGTCAGAGACCACAGCGGTTGAAAAGCCGTGATCCTTCAGGATCGAGGCAAGTGTGATGAATTTTTTCTGCCGCGACTTTACAGAGGGGAACATGGTGGTGATGCCGTGCTGAAAGGGATACTCGCCCGTGAGAAAGCACAACCATGACGGGAAAGTGCGTGGAAGCTGGGCATAGGCCTGATCAAAGCTTACACCGGCCCGGGCCAGACCATCAATGGAGGGGGATGTCTCGTGGTGATACCCGTTAAAGCTCAAGTGATCGGGCCTGAGCGAATCCCCGGCCAGCACAAGGAGATTCGGGCCGCGGTTCGCAGGCGGCCTGAGCGTTTTGAGAAGAAAAAGCGCGCCGCCATAAAGCAGGCCGGCGACCGCCAGGATGAAAATGCCGATCCTTACACTCCTCCTGGAAAAAAAGCCGGCTCTTATAAGCCGCAGGAATGCAAGGATAATAAAACCGATCCCCAGTATCCACAGGCTCTTCACAAAGGGCGACGGCCCGAGGTGATCCGTGATAATAACCTGAAGGACTTTTCCCCATCCGCCGCGGTCATAGAGGAACTCGGTGAAGAGTTGCGGGTAGAGCGCCACGGCACGGAAGAAAATGATGAAGTGAACCAGGATGATCAGCCCGACACTAAAACCATAGGCCTTGAATCTTGACCATCTGCGACTGAGCAGTCGGGTAAAACCAAAAGCAAAAAGCCCGGCCAAAAACCCGATAACAAGGTATGCCGCCAGAATCTTGAGCTGGAACAAGATGATCGGTACAAGGAAATTCTTCAGGGTCAAGATGGTAAGCCTCTCATCGCTTACCCCCATCACGGAAAAGCTCATGTGAAAAGCCAGGCAGTAGACGAAGAGCAGAAAATAAAAAAGCAGGCCAAGCCCGATTACAACTCTGGCCCGGAAATCGCTTTTATCCTTCAATCCCTTTTCTCTCCTTCCAGGCATTGAAAAGCCGCCGGGCAGTATTCTCTATCCGGTCAGCCTGATATAGATCATGCTTTAAGTGATCGGGAATCGCATCCACGCCGTTTTTAGACCCGCTGATTGCACCAAAGATCGCGGCAGTGGTGTCCGTATCTCCGCCGGACCGGATCACGCACTCCAGCCCGCGGGAAAAATCGCAGGGCATCTTCAGGAAATAATAGAGCGCGATGAGCACAGTCGGGATGACAAAGGGCGTGATATAATCAATCGGCCTCTTCGGGTCCAGCCATCCTGCACACGCGATCTCGATCTTCGCATCCGCATCATCGGCTCTTAGCCAGCCCGGTATCTGCAAGATGTATTCAGCGAATTCCTCGTGTATGTCCCGGATAAAATCCGAGAGCTCTCTTGAATAGCTCTCGGGATCAATCTCCAGGGCTCTCAGGTTTTGCGCCACGGCCCAGGCCGCGGCCGCGGCCCCGGCCTGGGCGCGAGAATCCTTGTGTGTGATGATGCTCTGGCCCCGGCTGTCCAGCTTTAGCCGGTCAAGGTCATCATGGTTCCATAGTCCCACAGGCGAGGCCCGCATCGCAGTGCCATTACCTGCCCTGCCATCCTCGGTGCCTGCATCCTGCCAGGAAACTCCTGCGATCAGGCGATATGCCGCCTCGGAACAGCTCGCACCAGCGCCCACTATCTCATGCCTGCCCCATAGCCCGGCAATACGCGCTCCAAAATCAGCGCCGTCAAAGCGCCCGCACGCGATATAGGTCTCGGCCAGGACCAGGGTGAGCTGGGTGTCATCAGTGTATTGGCCCTTCGGGTATCCCGGGATACCCGGTATCGGGTCAAAGAGCTTCTCTATCCTGCTGAGTGCAGACGCTCTCATGCCCTCGTAAGGCGCGCCAGCCGCATCGCCGCAAGCGCAACCAAGTATAGCCCCGAGAAAGCGATCTTCCGTGTCCATATTCATCCAGGGTTCAAAGCCCGCTCGCTTTCTTGATCCTTCCCTCTCCAAGGATTGCCCGGAGATACTGCCCGGTGTAGGATTGCGGACAGGCCGCAACCTCTTCCGGAGTGCCCTGGGCAACTATCTCGCCCCCCTCGTCCCCGCCCTCGGGCCCCAGGTCAATGATCCAGTCCGCGGTTTTTATCACCTCGAGATTGTGCTCGATCACGATCACTGTGTTGCCCTGGTCCACGAGCCTGCCAAGCACATTGAGTAGTTTCTTGATGTCATCAAAGTGCAGGCCGGTGGTCGGCTCGTCAAGCAGATATAAGGCCCGGCCTGTTCGGCGCTTGGAGAGTTCCCGGGAGAGCTTTATCCGCTGGGCCTCGCCGCCTGAGAGTGTGGGCGCGGACTGGCCGAGCTGAATGTAGCCTAGGCCCACATCCTTCAGGGTCTGGAGCTTGCCACGCGCCGGCGGGATGTTCTTCAGAAACTCGTAGGCCTCGTCCACGGTCAGGTCCAGGACATCTGCGATGTTCTTGCCCTTGTACCTGATCTCCAGGGTCTCGCGGTTATAGCGCCTGCCCCGGCAGACATCGCATGTAACAAATACATCCGGCAGGAAGTGCATCTCGACCTTGATCATGCCGTCTCCCTCGCACGCCTCACAGCGGCCGCCCTTGACATTGAAGCTGAACCGGCCCGGCTTATACCCGCGAACACGGGACTCCGGAATTTTAGCGAACAGGTCCCGGATGTAGGTGAAGAGTCCGGTATAGGTGGCTGGATTGCTTCGGGGGGTGCGGCCGATGGGGGACTGGTCAATGTCAATCACACGATCAATATGCCCAATTCCGGTAATTGCCCGGATTTCACCGGCACGCTCCTTGGAATGATAGAGCCTCTGGGCCAGCACCCGGTAGAGGGTATCCACCACCAGGGTGCTCTTTCCGGAGCCACTCACCCCGGTCACGCAGATAAATAGTCCAAGTGGAAAGCGCACATCCATTTTCTTCAGGTTATTAGCGCGTGCTCCTTTCAGAGCGAGGAAGTTTCTTCCGGGCGGCTTGCGTCTTTCCGGAACGGGAATCTGCCTGCGTGCCGAGAGGTATGCCCCGGTAAGAGAATCGGGATGAGCTATAATGGTTTCCGGCTCGCCCTGTGCCACGATCCTGCCGCCCTGCACTCCTGCTCCGGGTCCCATATCAATGACATGGTCGGCTGTCCTGATAGTGGCTTCATCATGCTCCACTACGAGGATGGTATTCCCGAGGTCGCGCAGGCGGAGCAGGGTATCAAGGAGCTTGCGATTGTCCCTTGGGTGAAGACCGATGCTCGGCTCGTCCAGGATGTATAGCACGCCCACCAGGCCGGAGCCTATCTGTGTCGCCAGCCTGATCCGCTGGGCCTCGCCTCCGGCCAGGGTGGCTGAAGCCCGGTCAATGGTGAGGTAGCTCAAGCCCACATTGATCAGGAACCCGAGTCTATCCTGTATCTCCTTGAGAATCCGGCGCGCTATTTCCATCTCGCGGGGAGTGAGGCTCAGGGAGTCGAAGAACTCCCTGGCATCCTTGACGGACATGGCCGTGATCTGGGCTATATTCATCCCGGAAACCTTGACACTCAGGCTCTGGGGCTTGAGCCTGCGCCCGCGACAGGCAGGACAAGGCCGTATATTCATATACCGCTGGATTTCCTCGCGAACCGACTCGGAACCCGTCTCCTTAAACCTTCTATCAAGGTTGGGAATTACCCCTTCAAATGGTCGGCGGAACTTGTAATCGTATTCTTCTCCATCAAGGCGGAATTCCATCTCTTCCTCGCCAGAGCCATAAAGAAGGACCCTTTGCACCCCCCGGGGTAATTTTCTGAACGGAGCATTCAGGTCAAACTTGTAATGCCTGGCAAGAGACTTGAGCATCTGGTGGAAGTAGATGGACTGTCGGCGCTCCCATGGCGCGACGGCGCCTTCGCGCAATGACAGACCAGGGTTGGGCACGATCAGGTCCGGGTCGAAATACATCTTGGTGCCGAGCCCGTCGCACTCCTCGCATGCGCCATAGGGGTTATTGAATGAGAACATGCGTGGCGAGATCTCGGGGTAGCTGACCCCGCAGTCCGGGCAGGCGAACTTTTCAGAGAAGGTCATGGTCTCGCTTTTATCCGGGAGTTCGATTTTCACGAGCCCGTCTGCGACCTTGAGTGCTGTCTCAAGTGAGTCGGCAAGCCTGCGCTCTATCTTGGTCCGCTTGAGCACGAGCCTGTCCACGAAGACCTCGATGTCGTGCTTTTTCTTCTTGTCAAGGGCTATGTCATCGCTCAGGTCCCGGACCTTGCCGTCCACCTTGACCCGGACATACCCCTGGCGCCGTAGCTCGTTTAGTTCCTTGCGATATTCGCCCTTGCGCTGGCGGACAAGTGGAGCGAGCACATGGAAGCGCGTGCCCTCGCGGAGTGTAAGGAGCTGGTCCACTATCTGCTGGACGGTCTGGGTCTTGATCTCCTTGCCGCAATTCCAGCAATGTGGATGTCCGACGCGGGCGAAGAGAAGACGGAGGTAGTCGTATATCTCGGTTACAGTGCCCACGGTGGATCGTGGGTTTTTGCTTGCGGCTTTCTGCTCGATGGAGATAGCGGGTGAAAGCCCTTCAATGCTGTCCAGTTCGGGCTTCTCAGCCAGCTCAAGGAACTGGCGGGCGTATGCTGAAAGCGACTCCACGTAACGGCGCTGTCCCTCGGCATAGATCGTGTCAAATGCCAGTGATGACTTTCCTGACCCTGAGACACCTGTTATGACCACGAGTTTATTGCGTGGAATCTCCAGGTTGATATTCTTCAGGTTATGCTGGCGTGCGCCCCGGATGATTATCTTGTCGCTGGCCATTTTCCCCCTGGCTTTCTCCGTGTCCGGACCATCTCCAATGCGGTTTTCATGGCCATAAGCAGGCTGGTTTCGGATGCGGTTCCCTTCCAGGCTATATCCGGGGCTGTGCCGTGTCCTACGGAGGTTCGAACGAAAGGCAGGCCGAGTGTGATATTGACAGTCTTTTCAAAGTCGAGCATCTTGAGGGGGATCAGGGCCTGGTCGTGGTACATGCAGATGACACAGTCCGCGTTTCGCAGGACTGCTCTTGTGAAAAGAGTGTCCGCGGGTAGAGGGCCTTGAAGGAGAATTCCTTTCTCCTTTGCCCGGACGATGGCCGGAGCAATGACCTTCTGCTCCTCCTTCCCCAGGGTTCCGCCTTCGCCTGCGTGGGGATTCAGCGCGGCAAGGACCAGCCTGGGGCGTTTTATTCCGAAATTATTTGTCAATCCTTCATGCACCGCGATAATCGTTGAAAGAATTTTATCCTTGCTCAGGCTTTTCGGAACCTTCGTAAGGGGAACATGGGTTGTAACCATAGCTACCCGTAATCCGGGATTAGCCATCATCATCACCACGCGGTCTGCGCGGGCGAGAGATGCAAGGAGTTCTGTGTGGCCACCGAAAGCGGAGCCTCCTTCCAGCATGGCCTTTTTATTGATAGGCCCTGTTACCACGGCATCCACAGCTCCCTTAAGAGCCAGCTTGACTGAGGCCTCAATATATGTGTGCATGGCACGGCCCTCTTTTGGACCGGGACGCCCGGGCCGGATTTCTTCCGGGTTGAGCCGTGTGAGTGATAATACTGCAAGCGGGCTATGCTTGAGCGAGCGGGCCGATGGAGCCCGCTTGAGCACGGGGGCCATCTCAAGCGCGTTTCGGACGCGTGGAGGTGCGAACCTCTCTGCGGCCTCACAAAGCAGGCCGTGGTCACCAATAACGATAAGGCGCACTCGCTCGCGGACCCACTTATGCGCCAGTGCTTTTACTATGATCTCAGGCCCCACGCCTGTGGGATCCCCCATGGTAAGGGCAAGAGTCGGCTTGATCATCTGTTCTAAACCCAAAAAGTGCAGATAGGATTTTTTATTATACCGCAAAGACGCAAAGGGCGCAAAGAAGAATTTAACTGGAGGGCCTGCGACATTAAAGAGGGTTTTGGATTTGACCCTCTTTTTTGGCCATGTTATTGTTGTGTGTCTACAACAATAAAGGGAGGAAGAGA
>CAZOMR010000010.1:0-28086 GCA_964580655.1 uncultured bacterium | reverse complement strand
ATTCTCAAGAGGAGCCGTATATTTCATTGATAGTCACCATTTATGTCGCACACCCGCTCGCCCCTGGCACCCGCTCCCAGCAAGGCTACCGTGATAGGCTTATTATCCGGCATGTTTAGACACCGTCCCATGTTTTTAAGCCCCTCTTTTCTCTTTTAAGCAGGAAAGTAAGAAACGCCAGACCATACAGAATCAAGGCGATCAAGACCAGGGCCCTTAATCCAATGTGCATGGAGGAATACTCGATACACCCGCCTAAAACCGCGCCGAGCAGATTTGAGCCGAGTGATGCAGAAGGATTGGCTGATCGCGCGAGCAGGATGGACACAATCACCCCGGCAAAGCCGATCGGCAATGCGGTTATCAACCCCCCCACCAGGCCCCTGACAAGCATGGGGAATTGATTAAGGTAGGCATTATTGAACGCCCAGATACCGGCAACGGAAATAAAAAGCAGGAAAAACCATGGTACTGGGCTTAAAGGCTTGAAGCGGTCCACCAGCAAGTTTGCGACAAGAATCATAATTAGCACGCCTGAGAATATGAATGAGTTTACAATCCATGTGGAGCCAAAAAGCAAAGAAAGGCTTGTCACTCCCCTAGTCTCAATGAGCATAAATGCCGCTCCCATCAGGAACAACACATGGTCGAAATCCGAGGTTAAAGACTTTCTTCCAAATGCCAGCGGTGTTGAGATGCCCGCGATGATCAGAACCGCAATGAGAATCAGAACGTAACTTGTGGGAAACAGTCCGGGTTTTACGTAAAGGAAAGGCCAATCATCGCTGGTTGTATCAACCTGCTCTTGCTGGGTCACTGGAAAGATGGGTGGGTATTTTTTTAAGCGGTCTAAAAAGATGTTGCCCATGTGGGGCGCTACAATAAACATGACTCCTCTATACATGCCGTGATATATCACAACAGGTCTCTTGCCTGTGGCCTTGGTGATGGTCCAATAAAGCCTGTCAACCATCCAGTCTTCAGCGATGGCGAAGCTGATGCCCAGATGCCCCTTGGGGGATATGTGTTTCCACGCGGCGCGGATTCCTTCCTCAGTATATATATAGTTTTCAAGCCTCAGGGATGACATTGAAGAGAACATGGCATGAGAATCAACTAAGCCGTAGAAGATAACATCAAACGGCGGCCCCTCGTATTGTTCAAAGAAGGCCCTCGCATCATTGACTACAGGAATGACTCTCGGATTACTGTAGGGTTTTTCAGGATGAAGACGTTTGCCCAGTTCGATGATCCCTCCGTCTATATCAACCGAATAGACCTTCTTGTATCCGTTTCGCAGAGCGGCCTGGACGTCATTACCTGTTCCGGCCCCGATTATCAGTGCCTTGTCGTGGGCATTATTGATCTGGAAGGGAAGATCATAAACAATTCGGGAATAGATCAACTCTTTAAGTCTTTCTAAAGAAAGCCCTTTATTTGTCAACCCCTCCCTAGAAAGATCGAGCATATCTTGATGAAAATCGCGATTTACCTCTATAAAGGTTTCGTTGTTTTCGGTTCTGATATCTATTCTGTTATATGGAGAGTAGACAGCGCCTTTTATTGAGTAACTTGCAAGGAGCAGAATCCCAGCAAAAGACAGCACAGAGACGGGCTTTCGTGAAAGCCACAAAAACGGTATACAACCGACGCAAAACCAGACAGGAGGGCTGGCATTGAAAAAGGTCGTGATAGTGAAAACGATAACCCCCAAAAGGGATCCAAGAAGGTCGGAGGAATATGCCCGAAGCGTGGGGATTTTAGGAAAAAGATACCCGACGGCGGAGCCCGCGAAAATGAAAACAACCACGATGAGACAAAAAATAAAAATAAAAATTGATATATTAGATAGATATTCAGTAAATCCTACGGAATACTTTCCAGCGCCCCACAGGATAATAGTTTTTTCAGGTAAATACATGCGCATAATTCCAATTTCTTCTGAAAATGCCAATAGCAGGGATAGTAATAGAATTACGGGTAAGGTCCAGTGAACCAGGCCAGTGTATCTTCGGCCCAGAGCAACCCCGATACCCATGCCCAAGAAAGCCCCGATCAAAACAAGATTATTGAAATAGGCAAAGACCCGAACTTGGCTGGAGGTCCATCGGATGAATGCCAGTTCCAGTGCCAGTATTCCGAATGTTGCCAAGCCTATTTGAATTGCTGTAGGTCCGCGCCCCTTCGTCCATTGTTCGTCATCGCAATACGATGGAAAAATTGAACCAATCATCCGATTCCTTCAACATTATATAATGATTTTTTCAATTTCTCTTGCCAGATACTAATTTCTGATCCCCCTTTGTCAAATGCATAGAATTTTAAAATTCAATCCGGAAGTTCGGGAAGTTTGACATCATCGAGGTTGTGCGTTCCGAGTTTTCTTTTGCCCTGATCGAGTTCGCGGATGATTTCAGTCACCTGGTCATTGACAGGGGTGTCCAGTCCAACCTTGCGGGACTTTTTCTGGACATAACCGTTGATAACCTCTATCTCGCAGGGCAGGCCCTTGCGTAAGTCCTGGAGCATGCTTGGGAGGACATTCCGGTTTCCCTTCATGCCGAGCCGCGAGAATTTTACCTTCCCCTCTAGTTCGGCTTTTGTCGAAAAGAGCAGTAGCTCGGGCTTCACATACATCACAGGCTCCTTGGCATGTCCGAGCTGAATCGCGGTCTTGAGCGTCTCCTGTCCGACCATCCAGGCGGCCCGCACTGCCTTATCATTGTCCAGGACCGCGCCATAGTCCCCGTCAATGACTGTGCCCACGCCTGAGAAGGCCGCGTTGATGAACAGCTTGGCCCAGCGCACACTCATAAGGTTCTGTGTAAGGTTTGTCCGGCAGACATGCTCAAGCACCTGCTTTGCGGCCTGAAGCCTTTCGGTTATCCGGCCGTCCAATTCTCCTATCTCAAATGACATTTCATTCTCGTCAGTAGCGAGTTCGCTGACCCCGGGCTCACGCCAAATTCCTCCCCAGTTGATGATCCCTCCCAGGGTCCGCTCGGCTCCGACCCTGGCCGCCACCGCATCCTCGTTGATCCCGTTCTGAAGGGTCATCACCATGCTGTCCGGGCCAATGTGAGGAAGGAGTGAATCAAGTGCCGCTTCATTGTAAACGGCCTTGGGAACATAAATCACGAAGTCGTAGATTCCTTTCATCTCTTCCGGCAGGATCGCCTGGACAGGGATTGTGAGATCGGTCATGCCTATGATGTGGAGCCCGTTTTTATTGAGTGCGTCCACATGCTGTTTGTTCACATCAATCAGAACCACGGACTCGCCAGCCTTTGCTATGTAACCCCCGATGATCGAGCCCATGGAGCCTGCGCCCATTACTGCAATCCTCATCGTTTTCCCTCCTTAGTCACTACTGTCCGGTAAATCTATTTTGTATAGGCCCTAAAATATTATAACATAAAGATAATTTGGCCCAAATGATATTTTTCGATTTTAACTTTGCATCCCCATTTTTCAGGCTACAATGCTCCAAATAATTTGTTTGGAGGTGGCCGAGATGTTGAGTGTGGCGGTCAACACGATTTACAAATGGGCTGATGAAGGACGGATACACTATGTTGATCTCGGCGATGGTAAAAAAGATGTCTCAGGTTCAGACCTGAGGCTATCGAAGAGCTAGTGGCGGCCAGGGAAAAATGCGTAGATGGCAATGGTAGAAGCATCTGAGCTGCCATCAATCGAACTAAAAGTGTGGGATGTTTAAAAAATGATGAAATTTGTTATAACTAAAATAGGAGAACGGTAGCTGGTCCGCTGGAAGGGCCGGAACTTTTCCCGCCTTTTCCCTTTCTACGCTGGAAGCCCGAATGCGATAAACGCATCTTTGTAGATGTCCGCTAAGCCATTGATCAACAAGATGTTTGCCTCACTGTAAAAAGCATTTGGAGTTGCAGGTACCATTAAACCGGAAGAGCCTGTTTTTAGACGCTATGACACAATAGATGACAAGGACCTGAAAGAGGCATTTAAACCCGGGATTCCTGAAAATCTTGGCACAAACTTGGCACACGAGGGGGTAAAGACTAAAGTCGCATCTATGTAAGTTGTTGATTTCATTGGCGGGCCGTGTGTCCCCGGCTACGAAATTTGAGCCCCTGGCCCACATGCGGCAATCTGGGCGCGAACGGGCCGCTGAGCCGGTGATCATGTTCCGAATCGTCCACAAAACCCTCCAGGACGAACCGCCGGACGCCTACCGCGACCAGACCGTGGAGATCGCTCTGGGGCCAAGGGATGCCTTCAAAAATGGCAACGTGGGCACCCTGGTGCGCCGTGTGCCCACCCAAAACGTTCCGCCCAGCCAGGCTAAGGAAAAACCACCCAAGGCGCCCAAGGAGCCCCGGGTCAAAGAACTCATGCAGATGGCCCTGGAATGGCAACGCCTCCTCGACTCCGGCGAAGTCGCCACCCGCCTTGAACTCGCCCGCCGCGAAGGTCTCACCTCTGGCCGTATCACCCAGATCATGTACCTCCTCAACCTCGCCCCCGAAATCCAGGAGCATCTCCTAAATCTTCCAAAATCCGCCCATCGCTCCGCCATCACCGACCGGGCACTCTGGCCCATAACCCAGATTGATGACCATCGTGAACAGTTGGAAGCTTTTCAGAGATTAACATAAGCAAGATGAAACGACCACTGCGGTCAGGCTGTGACCATCACCCTGGGGCCAAAACCAGCGTTCAGCCCGCCTGCCGGAGCCTCAGCAACGCAGGCAAAAGACGGCCAACAGGACCACCCTGGTGCGCCGTGTGCCCACCGGTCAGGTAGTCTGCGCCATCCCTCCTACCCAGGCCAACCCGAGGCCACCCAAGGCGCCCAAGGTGCCCCGCGTCAAGGAACTCCTCCTCCAGGCCCAGGAATGGCAGAAGATGCTTAATTCCGGCGAGGTCAGGAACCAGGCCGAGATCGCCCAGCGCGAAGGCATCACCCGCGCCCGCGTCACCCAGATCATGCACCTCCTTCGCCTCGCACCGGAAATCCAGGACCACATCCTCAACCTGCTCAAGTACTCAAACTGTCCTGCCATTACCGACCGGGCACTCAGACCCACTACCCAGATTGATAGGAATCAAGAGCAACTGGAGGCATTTCATAAGCTTTTGTGAAAACTCTTCTCTCTTTGTTATTAACGTATTAACATCAGCACATTTTCAATCTTTTTATTTTCAGTCTATTAAACTCCACATTGCCTGTTTTGTCATCGCGGGTGAGTTAAATTATACTATCGGCTGGATAGGTATCTTATCATACCTGTATTTTTCTATACTGCGTACAAAGTCGTGGCGAAACGGCTTCCCGCCTAGGCTTGGAATCTCGGACCGGGAGTTGACACGAATAAAAATTTGAGCTAAATAAAACTAACTATAATTCAACATCTCGATCTTATGGCCGTGATACCTTATTTCAAGCTGTGGGTAAACTGACAGGATACGGAAGTTCGCACGATTTTATAGTAAGGAGGACAGAGGGACCATGGAAGAAACAGATCGAGCAGAGAAGATCCTGGTCCAGTTGGAAATCTCGGTCTTCAAGATCCCGCCCTGCCAGGATGTCATAGCTATCGGCAAGAATGCCCCTATGGGCAAGCACGCGGCCATGAAGATGCTGGAGTCGGTTGCACCGGACATGTTCAAGATGATAGAGGTCGACAACCCGGTTATCGAGGCCTTAATAGTAAAGAAAGCGTTTGTTAAATTGATGGGAAGGGATCGGCTGACAAATTTTATCGTGGAAAAGGTTGAACCCCTGATGGAAGACAACACTATCTTGAACATCGGCCTGGATGCCAAGTTATTGAAAACCGGGTCCCTTGAGGTCAAGGATGATTGAGCTGCTTAGCCTGGCCAGGAGACGAGAGTTTTCCATCTCCTCGGACCAGAGTGTGCGGGCGGCAACAAGCTTATTAAAGAAGGAGCGGCTACCCGGATTGATTGTCCTGGAAGAAGAAATGATCCTGGGGGTAATCAACCAGATAGACCTTGCTGTCAGCCACCCTGACCGCCTGGTTGTTGACTGCCCAATCCAAAAGACCTCCCAGTTGCCGGAGTCCATGGGCATCGAGTCGGCCTGGAAAATCATGCGGGAAGAAAAGGTCGGCATACATCCCGTGGTAAACGATACCGGCAGCCTTGAAGGGCTGATCTCGATAGAAGACCTCTTGTGGTACATAATCCAGGAAGATATCTCCCTGGAATCCATAACTCCCTCCAGTCAAGGCCGCACCATCCTGGTCGTGGATGACAGTGCGGTAGTAGTCCAATCTCTTACCAGGACTTTGCAAGGCGCCGGATACAAAATCGAGACAGCATCCTCCGGAAACCGGACGTTAGAGATCATCAACTCCGGCGATCTCGATCTGATCTTGTTGGATGTACATATGCCGGGGATGAGCGGTTACGAAGTATTGAAAAAAATCAAGGCCTCGCCGGAAACCCGGGGCATCCCGGTGATCATGCTAACCGCGATGAGCGACGTTGAAAACCGGATCAAGGCCTTTGAAGAGGGGGCGGATGATTACCTGCTTAAGCCCTATCACCAAAAGGAGTTGCTGATAAGGATCGAGAACCTCTTGAAGTCCAGGAGTCTCTACCACGAATTGAAAAAGACAACCGAAGAGAGGAAACATTACCTTTCCCGCTTATACGAGCTTCAGGAGTTTAACGAACGGGTTATCGAGAACATGGGGAGCGGGCTTATTATCATGGATCTTGATGAAAACATACTCGGGATCAACCAGGCCGGACTGGATATCCTGCGCATACCGCTGGCTTCAGAGGTAACAGGGAATAATATCAAGGACATCCATCCGGTTCTCGAAGCTTTTCTGGAAGTGGAAGAAGGGCTGGCGTCCTCCCAAGAGATCGAATATCCCGTGTCCGAGGAACTCTCTATTCATCTGGGTTTCTCCTCGAGCTATCTTCGGGCGCAGGATGGAAAGAATGAGGGAATAATCACGATCTTCCGTGACTTGACCGCCAGAAAAAAAGCCGAGAACGATCTCCGTAAAAGCGGGGAAACCTTGCGGGCCCTGATGAACGCCATCACGGAAAGAATTGTTTTACACAAACCCGATGGCACCATTCTGGCCTGCAACGAGACCTTTGCCCGCAGCCTGGATAAAAGCCCGGAGGAGTTAAAGGGATCATGCATCTGGGATTATTTTTCCTCCGAAGTTGCCGAACAAAGGAAAGCGTACTTGGATAAACTCATGAGTACCAAGGAGTCGTTGAACTTCGAAGACATGTGTGGCGGCAGGTATCTTGAGAGCACCGCATATCCCGTTTTCAACGAAAGGGGAGAAATAGAAAGCATAGCTTTATTTTCTCGTGACGTAACGGATACCAAATTGGCCGAGATGAGTTTGTACAAGGAGCAGGCCGAGACTTTGCGGCTTAAAGGGCTTTTAAAAAGCGTAATGGACAACATGATGACCGGACTCATGGTTACGGATAACGACGGAAAGATAATGATGATTAATCGGAGTGCCCTGGAGATTTTGGGAGTTACGGAAGAGGAAACCCTGGAAAGGCCGATAGAGGAACTGTCTCCGAACCTGTCAATATTCAGGGAACAGGTTTCTCCGAGTGGGATCGGCCAAGAGGTTTCGGTAACCACGGCCGACGGATTGGAGGTTCCACTGGGATTTACCTCTACCCGCCTTCTCGACCCGGAAGGCCGGGAAATCGGCGTGGTCACGGTTTTCAAGGACCTGACCGAGGTAAAAGAGAGTCAAAGACAACTCAGGGTTAAAGAAAAGCTGGCCACTATCGGCGAGGTCTCCGGAGCCATTGCCCACGAGATCAAGAACCCGCTTTTCTCCATCAGCGCCAGTATTCAAACGCTGGAGAGGGACGTAAAAAAACCGGGCAAAACGAACACCGGAATTTCCGAAGACGCCGCGGCGCGGCTCTTTTCCATACTATACAAGGAGACGGAACGGATCAATCGCCTTATCAAGTCCCTCTCGTTGATTGGAAAAGGACAGGAGCTGAAGCCGGAAGAAATCTGTCCTGCCGAGCTGGTAGAGTTTGTTGTCGGGAGTAATAAGGGCCTCATCTCGCAAAAGGGGCTTACGGTAGACAAAGATTTCCCCGAGCAATTACCTCTTCTCCAAGCAGACAGGGACAAGCTCTTGCAGGTGATTGAGAATCTTTTTCTTAACGCCGTGGCGTTTTCCCCTGCCGGCGGAGTCATATCTTTATCAATCAGCCTCTTGTCTCGCGGTTCGCTTCTTGAGATTACTATCGGAGACCAGGGACCGGGCATTCCAGAGGAGAACCTGGAAAGGGTTTTCGATCTCTTCTTCTCGACCCGGCAAGGCGGTTCCGGTTTTGGACTGGCCATCTCCAGGAAGCTGATCGAGTTGCATGGTGGAACGATAATTGCTAAAAACAAGCAAGGGGGTGGCTCTTTATTTTCCGTAACCATCCCGATCCGCCGTAATTCTTTGTAAAAAGTTGTGTAGGATAGACCAATGAAATCGCCCATCTTAATCATAGACGATGACTCCTCGATCCTGGAGGCCCTCCATGAATATTTCAAAACCGACTACGAGGTTTACACTGCTTCCGGTGGAAGGGAGGGAGTTTCCGCTTTCAACAAGACCTTGCCGGCGGCCGTGATTCTTGATCTCCGCATGCCCGACATGGGGGGCATGGAGGTTTTGGAAGAGATCAAGTCGGCGGACTCGAATGTGCCCGTTATCATGCTTACGGCGTACGGGGAGATAGAAGACGCGGTCAAGGCCATCCAATACGGTTCGGAACATTTTTTAACCAAGCCGGTCGACCTTCAGACGCTGAACTCCATGCTGGAGAAGAGCATTAACACCGCCAGGCTTCACAAGAACTACCAGTACATGCTAAAGAGTTTCAATCACTTACGGGAAAAATTAATACTCCACCCGCACACCTGGAACGCTGTAAACCTCATGTCGCAGAACCCGGATATCACCGTGCTTATCACCGGACCCACCGGCGCGGGCAAGAGGGTGGTGGCTGAGCTGATCCACAGGGAAAGCTCCAGGAAGGACGCCCCCTTCGTGGACATCAACTGTGCGGGGCTTTCGGAGGGGCTGTTGGAATCCGAGCTGTTCGGGCACGAGCGGGGAGCGTTCACCGATGCCAAGACCAAGAAGAAGGGTCTCATGGAGATTGCCCACGGCGGCACCCTCTTTCTTGACGAAATCGGGGAGATGCCCCTGTCCGTCCAGGCCAAGATCCTGAACGCGATCGAGAACAAGTCTTTCCGGCAAATCGGGGGAACGGAAAACCTTAAAGTGGACACGAGAATCATAGCCGCGACTAACGCCGACCTTGTTTCCCGGATAAAAAAAGGCCGGTTTCGAGAGGACCTTTACTACCGCTTGAACGTCATCCCTGTAAAGCTCCCGCCCTTGAAAGAGCGTAAAGAAGATATCCCCGAGTTGATAGCTCTTTTTCTCAAAGAGTTCGCGGCCAAGACGAACAAGCCGGTTCAAGACTTTACCGACGATGCTATTTCCCTGCTCATGGACTATTCCTGGCCGGGAAACATCCGCGAACTGAAAAACATCATCGAGCGGGCGGTTATGCTTTGCGAAAGCAACCGGATATCCATCTATCACTTGCCCCGAGAACTGCGCAAAAACATCTATAATTCAGCGCCTCACTACGAGACTTCCCTTATGACACTTGAAGAAGCCGAGAAGCGACAGATCGCGCTTACCCTCGAATACACCAAGAATAACAAGAGCGAGGCCGCACGGATACTGGGAATTCACGTCTCCACCCTGGCAAGAAAAATTAAAGCGTACAACTTAACGAACGAGTAGCTGCGCGTTTTGCCCTGCCCGCGCATTCTGCTCATCGCAAATCCCAAGCCGATGTTTTATAGAGTTTTTTCCTGTTTCCCCTCCAGCGGACATACGCAAAATACGCAGGTCCCTCATGATTTCGTAAAAGCCTGGCACAAAACCGAATATAAACTCTAACCTCTTTGCTCCCTTTACCTTTTCTGTTTTTCCCGCCCGGCTTCAAAGCGATGGCATTGTTTTTGCTTGCTATAAAATACCTGGTTGGTCGCTGGCTATCGCAATAATAATGGAGACAAATCTTATGGACGCCCCTAAGAAGATGCTTATCGTGGACGATGAGAAATCCATCCTTGACGCTTTGAGCATAGCTTTGAAAGCGGATGGCCTGGAAATAATCACAGCTTCTACGATCGAGCAAGCCGAGTACGCCATCAAGAACACCTCCTTTAACGTGGTGCTTGCCGACATCCGGTTGACCGGCGTGCTTGGTCGTGAGGGACTTGAACTTCTGCCCTACGTAGCGGAAAAGAGTCCGGAGACCAAGGTGATTATCATGACCGCCTACGGGTCTCCGGAGATCGAAGAAGAGGCTTATAACAAGGGCGCATACTTTTATTTTGACAAGCCCGTTGACCTCCAGATCTTGCGAGACCGGCTTGAAGAATTGGGTGTTCCCGACAAAACGATTTCCAACTACTGAACGCCATGAACAAAGAAGACAAGAAATCAGGGGAGGGAATGAAAAGGCTCGAAGAGCTGGTCGAGTACTTCGAGAAAGGCAAGGCCTTTACCGAGGAGCTGATGAAGGAAAACGAGCGGCTCCGCATGAGAACGGTCCAGCTTGAAAAGGAAAAGATGGAGCTTAAGTCCCGCTCCGACCCGGAAAGGCTGAGAGAGCTCCTGGAGGAGAACAAGGAGCTCCGTGACCGGCTGGAGACCCTGGAGGCCCGTTTCGACGAGGTCGAGAAGGAGAACAATGACTTTGCCCAGCGCTACGTGGAGGTCCAGACCCAGAACGACAATCTTCTCAACCTGTATGTTTCCAGCTACCAGCTTCATTCCACCCTTGTGCCTGATGAAGTAGTGAACGTGATCGTGGAGATCATCCTCAACCTGATCGGGGCCGAGCAGTATTTCATCGCCATGATGGACGACAGAAAGAAGTATCCGGTCATCGTTGCCGGTGAGGGGCCGGACGGTCCCATTAGGGGACAAAGCTTATCACGAATAGACCCGGTCTTAGCCCGGGTTTTACGGGAGGGGAGTGAATATTTCCGGGCAGAGGAGGATGATGATTCGCCCCACCTGGCCTGTACGCCTCTCAAGGTGAAAGACGACGTGGTCGGGGCCATCTCCATCGGAAAGCTCATGGACCAGAAAAAGGAAGGGCTGACCGGCATAGACCACGAACTGTTGAGCCTGCTGGCCGACCATGCGGCCACGGCCCTGGTCAGCTCCAAGCTCTACAGCCGCACCGAGAGGAAGCTTCGGACCGTGGAAAGCTTTCTCGAACTATTAAAGCTCGACGGTAAATAGAGGAAAGGGGCAAGCAGGGAGACGCCGTGAAATTTTCAGGAAACATCGAGGATTTCCCTGTAATGGACATTATGCAGTACATACATACCGGCAAAAAAGCCGGGACCCTGTGCCTGGAAAGTAATTTCCGCCAGGGATGGGTCCATTTCCAGGACGGCCAGGTCATCCGGGCCCGCCGGGCGGGAATGACAAGCATCGGCGACCTTTTACTCGAGAAAAATATGATCAACTCAAACGACTTAAAAGCAGCCGTTCGGATTCAACAAGTCCAACCCAATGCCAAGCCGCTGGGAATGATACTTGAAGAGATGGGGGCCATAACTCACAAGGCTCTCAAGGACGCGGTGATTCGCCAGATCGAGGAAGTTATCTACGAACTGGTCACCTGGGAAGAAGGGACCTTCAGCTTCGAGCTGGAAAGCTACGAGCTTTTTGACGACATCTCCATAGCGCCCGATAATCTCATCCCGCCCGAGGAGATAGATACAAAATTCCTGCTTCTTGAAGCCATGCGCATATTCGAGGAAGAGAAGAACCGGGATGACGGATTCCAGGAGTTCTTCGAAGATAAGCGCGAACAGGCCGGTTCGCAATTGTCCGAGACCTGTTCAGAAGAAGCGCAAACTTCTCATCCTGTTTTTACGACCGGCGCTATCGAAAACCTGGAACAATGTATTCCCCTTCTTAAAAGCATGCTCAACGCAGGCAGAAAAAAAGACAAGACTCAATCCATTTCAATATATTTTTTGAAGATTATTTCCGAGCACCTGGACCGGGCCATCCTCTTTCTGGTCAGGAAAGGAGAGCTTCTAGGGCTGGGAGCCTTTGGAGAAACAAACGACCGTCGCTCTTTGAACGAGAAAACAAGAAACTTGAGACTGCCTCTGGAGGAGGGCTCTTTGCTCGCGCATTGCACTGAGACCAGGTCGCCGTTTTACGGGGAGGCTGAAAAAGAGGCGTGGCTGAATGTTCTTTATGAAAAGATAGGAGCTCCTGAAAGACCGGAAGTTATGATCCTGCCGGTGGCGGGAGTCGAGAGAGTGATCTGCCTGGTTTACGGAGACAACGGCTATGCGGCCAAACCGCTATGTCGCTCGGAACTCCTGGAAATCGCTGCTGGGCAGGCGGGGATGATTTTCGAGAACACCGTCCTGCAAAAACAGGTGAAGAGAAAAGCGCACTGAAAGAAGAGGGGAGAGGCCAGGACATGCTTAAAAAAGTGCTGGTAGTGGATGACTCGGACCTCATCCACAACATGTACCGGTTGATGCTGAAGAAATACCCGGGCTGCGAAATGCTCTCGGCAAAAAACGGAAAAGCGGCAATGGAAAGGCTGGAGATTGAAGATGGAATCGACCTGATTCTCCTGGACATCAATATGCCGGTGATGAACGGCATCCAGTTCCTGGAGACCACGAAGGAAGAAGGCAGGTACACCCATATTCCCATCATCATTATCAGCACCGAGGGCAAGGAAGAAGACACCTTGCGGGGACTTTCTTTGGGCGCCAGGGGCTACATTGTAAAGCCTTTCAAATCCATTGCCCTGCATAACCTGATCGAAAGCATTTTCAAGAAGGAATCGGCAAGCACGGGCTGAGGAAACAAGATGGAATTCGACGACCAAAAAGAGCTGATACACGACTACATCGAGGACGCCACCGAGTTCCTCGACGAGTTCGAGGGCATACTCTTGCAACTGGAGCAGGCAGTGGGACAGGACCCCGACCCGGCAATGGTCTCCGAGATACTGGGCATCCTTCACACCTTCAAGGGCAACTCCGGCATGATGGGGTTTACCGCCATGCAAAAATACGCCCATAAGCTCGAAGACCTGTTCAAGGCTCTGCAGGCAAAGCAGATTAAGCTGGACCTCGAACTTGCCGAGTTTTATATGCAATGCACAAACGTGCTCCGGAACGCTCTCTCCAGGCTTTCCCCTGAAAACCCCGCCGATCCGGATATCCAGGAAGATATCCTGCGCCTCGAACAGTTCATCCTCGACAAAGTCAAGACAGCTCCCTCCGGTTCCGAATACTTCACGAGCGCCGCCACTGACACGACCAGCCCGTTTGCCCAGAGGACCAACACCCTCAAGGTGAACTTCGAGAGGCTGGACCAGCTTCTCAACCTGGTGGGGGAGCTGGTTATTCACCGCACCCGGCTGGGAAGGATAGACGGACAGTTCAAGGAGACCTACGGCGAAAAGGGACTGGTCATCGAGCTTGACGACACCTCGGAACAGATCGGCAAGGTAACCACCGAGCTGCACGAGGCCATCATGAAGGTCCGCATGCTTCCCATAAAGCAGGTCTTCATGCGCTTCCCCCGCCTGGTCCGGGACCTGGCCCGCGAGAGAAGCAAACAGATCAATATCCAGTTCGAGGGAGAGGAGGTCGAGCTGGACAAGACGGTGATTGACGAGATCGGCGAGCCGCTCATGCACCTTATAAGGAACGCCATTGACCACGGGATCGAGAGTCCGGAGGAGAGGGAAAAGCTGAACAAGCCCCGGCAAGGGACCATCCTCATCCGGGCCTACCAGGAGTCCAGCCACATCATCATCACCGTGGAAGACGACGGCAAAGGCATTGACCAGGACGCCCTGCGCCAGAAGGCCGAAAGGGCCGGCCTGCTGAAAAAAGAGGAAACAGAAGAGCAAAACCTCGTGGACTTGATCTTTATGTCGGGGATGTCCACCGCCAAAGAGATCACCGAGGTCTCCGGCCGCGGAGTGGGACTGGACGTGGTCAAGAAAAGCCTGGCCAAGATAAACGGCGCCATCGAGGCGGAAACCGAAAAGAACGTGGGCACACGGTTTACCATAAAGCTTCCCTTGACCCTGGCCATTATCTCAGCCCTCATGGTGGAGGTCTCGGGCGAACAATATGCCATCCCCCTAGCCTCGGTAGTGGAGAGCATAAGGGTCAGGGAGGAGGATATCCACCTTGTTAACAACCGGGAGATTACAAACGCCCGGGACCGGATCCTCCCCCTGGCCCGGCTCTCCGAGCTGTTCGGCCTAAGCCATACAAAAAACGCAAAAAGCCCTTACGTGGTGATAGTCCAGAGCTCTACCGGCCAGATGGGCATCATCGTGAACTCGCTCCTGGGACAACAGGAGATCGTGATCAAGGCGCTGGACGACTATGTCGGCAATTCCGTGGGCATTGCCGGGGCCACCATCCTGGGCGACGGGAAAGTGGTACTGATCGTGGACGTTATCGAGCTGATGGAAAAATACAGTTCAAAAGAAGAGAGCGCAGAAGAAATGGAGGCGAAAAATGCCTAAAAAAGTCCTGATCGTGGAGGATTCCACCCTCCAGGCCAAGATGTACCGCACGGTGTTCAGCGCTTATCCAGGCTGCCGGCAGGTCTTTGCATTAAACGGCCTGGAAGCCATGGACAAGCTCTCCATGGAAGACGGCATAGACCTCATCATCCTCGACATCAACATGCCCAAGATGAACGGCCTCTCTTTTCTGGAGACCATGAACCGGGAAGGCTATGGCCACATCCCGGTGATCGTGATCAGCACCGAGGGCAAGGACGAGGATATACGCAAAGCGATCGAGCTGGGCGCCGCGGCTTACATCAAGAAACCGTGGAAGCCGGAACAGGTCAGGGAGATCATTAACAAGATCATGCCAGGGCAATAACAGCTAAAGGAGATAACCATGGGAGAAGAGGAAAAAGAAAAAAAAGAGGGACGAGAGGAGACTCCCGCGGGAGAAGGCTCCTCCTCTTTGCCGCCCGCCGGGTTGGCAGAGGACGTGCTGGGGGCCTTCTCCCGCGAGGAGAAGGACGCGGAAGAAAAAAAGAAAAACAAGCCCCAAAAAGGAAATGGACAAGGGGGGGACGAGGACCTGATGAAGTTCGTAACCTTTTTCCTGGACCAGGAGGAATACGCGCTTCCTATCTCCCAGGTCCAGGATATTAACCGCGTTGGCGAGATAACCCGCGTGCCTAACTCTCCCCCCCACGTAAGAGGGGTGGTCAACCTCCGCGGAAAGATCGTGCCGGTGATAGAGCTGAAAAAGCGGCTGAACCTGGGTGATACCAGCGTGGACAAGGAAAGCCGGATCGTGGTGGTCGAGTACGGACCCAAGGTCATGGGATTGATGGTGGACCGGGTGGCCCAGGTGCTCAACATCGCGTCCGAGCAAATCGATGTTGCGCCCGAAGAGATAGTCAAGACGGGCGAGAACTACGTAAAGGGCGTCGGGAAAATTGACGAACGCATAATCATACTGCTTGACCTCGAAAAGGTCATAAAGGGAGAATAAATGGCCTTCAGCTATTTTTTCCGAGATATACAATCCCTGGAGAAGACCGTGAAATATCTGGTTCCACAGTTTATTGGACGCTCTAAAGTGAGAATCTGGGAGGCCGGCTGCGCCATGGGACAAGAATCATACTCCCTGGCCATTCTTTTCGCCGAAAACATGGGCTATTTCGGTTTTCAAAACATCCATATCCTTGCTACCGATATAGAGGGCAATTTCCAGGAAATCGTCAATGCCGGCGTTTATCAGACTAAGACCGTCGAGAGATTACCGGAGCGCATACTGAAAAAATACTTTCGGCCGGCGGCAATCCCCGACCATTATCAAATCATAGAAGAGATCAAGACCCGGGTTGAGTTCAAAGAGCATAACCTTCTTTCCCTAAGGCCGGTCAGCGAAGGTTTCAGCCTGATCGTCTGTAAAAATGTCTTGCTTCATTTCAAAGAAAAGGAAAGAGTGGACGTGATCAAGATGTTCCACATGAGTCTGGCGCCCGACAGTTACTTTTTGACCGAGCAGACGCAAAAACTTCCATCGGGAACCGGCCGGCTTTTTGAAAGAATGGTCCCCGAGGCACAACTATTCAGGAAAATTGAAAAAATTGAATTGCCCATGGCATATGCGAGTTAAAGAAAATAACACAATTTCAACTCTGAGGAAAATATCTGGCGTTTGTTAAAGGGGAAATTGCGATGCGGTCAATAGCTATCATTAACCAAAAAGGCGGAAGCGGAAAAACCACCACCGCCGTCAACCTGGCCGCCGCCCTGGGCGAGCGCAAGCGCCGGGTCCTGGTGGTGGACATGGATCCCCAGGGCTCGACATCTCTGTGGTTCGGTATCAGGAATGGGGGAAAAGGCTTACGCAAGGTCTTCACCGAGGGTGAAAACATGGTTCATTTCGTCCAGAAAACTGACGTGCCTAACGTAGAAATCGTGGCCTCCTCGCAGTGGCTAGCCGGAGTAGAAAAAGCCCTGTCCGGACAACCCGGGGCTGAAATTATTCTCCAGAGAGAATTCGAGGACTCGATATCGCAAGGCCCCTGGGACTACGTTCTCATGGACTGCTCACCATCCCTTGGGATTCTCACCATAAACGCCTTGGCGGCGGCCAATGAAATCCTGGTGCCCGTGGAGGCCCACGTCTTGGCTCTCTACGGTTTTACTCATCTCCTCCAAGTTGTGGGCATGATTCAGGAGCGACTTAACCCATCCCTTGAGATATCCGGAATCCTGGCTTGCCGGGTGAATGAAAGAAATCGCCTGACTAAAGATGTTGTTGAGAAACTTCGCAAACACTTCGGACAAATTGTCTTCAATACAATGATTCGGGAAAACATCCGTCTGGCAGAAGCGCCGTCATTCGGCCTGCCCATAACTCAATACGATACCAGTAGCATTGGAGCGGCGGATTACCGCTCTTTGGCAAAAGAAGTTATCAAACAAGAAAAGAAGGAGGAATGAACATGGCAAAGCGGAAAACCATGGGAGAAGATCCTCTTGACGAGGTGATCTCCCAGAGTCGAAAAAAAGGGAATAATTCTCCGGTCGCGTTCGAGGAAAACGAACGGGATTCAACTGCCGACAGAAAAAGAAACAAAGAAGGGAGGGGTGCTCAGATGGCAACACAAAATTATGAGAGCGAAAATCCCGTGCTCAGGGAAACGGCGAGAGAGCAGGGAAATGGTCAGATCGGGCTTTTGAAGGCGGAAGTCTTCCGGCTTATCGACTCCATGAAACGAGGCAAACTCTCCGAGAGGGCAAGTTACGCTGGACTAAGCGGTGACTACCTGGAAATCCT
Organism: uncultured bacterium; assembly: GCA_964580655.1. GTDB lineage: Bacteria > RBG-13-61-14 > RBG-13-61-14 > RBG-13-61-14 > CAZOMR01 > CAZOMR01. The sequence continues at coordinate 10,652 of CAZOMR010000010.1, read as the reverse complement.
TGAGGACATCAACCAGATGCTTTATGCCGTGATTGACCCATTTAGCTTGGTTAGCGAGTACGTGGACCGCATCTCCAGGGGTGACATTCCCGACAAGATTACCGACGAGTACAGGGGAGACTACAACGAAATCAAGAACAACATAAACAACTTGCTTGACTCCATGAACAACCTGAGTGACGAGGCGGCGGCCATGGCCGAGGCGGCGGCCCAGGGTCAGTTGGACAGGCGGGTCGATGTTTCCAATTTCCAGGGAATCTGGGCCAAGGTGGTTCAAGGGTTCAACAACACCGCCGAGGGCATGATAGTACCCATGCGCGACATCGGCGCCGTCCTGGACAGGATGGCCGCCGGGGACCTGAAGGTCCGGGTTACCGCCGACTACAAGGGCGACTATGATGTGCTCAAGGTGGCATGTAACGAACTGGGTGAACAGTTGCAGGGAGTGCAGGAAGTGCTCGATGAGCTCCAGAAGGCCGCCGCGGACGGGAAGCTGGACGCCCGGGGCGATGCCGGCCGGTTCAAGGGCGATATCGCCGGCATGATCGCCGGGTTGAACAATGTCCTGGACGCGGTGATCGGGCCCTTGAATGTGGCCGCCGAGTACGTGGACCGCATCTCCAAGGGCGACATTCCCGACAAGATCACCGACAAGTACAGGGGAGACTACAACGAAATCAAGAACAACATAAACAACTTGCTTGACTCCATGAACAACCTGAGTGACGAGGCGGCGGCCATGGCCGAGGCGGCGGCCCAGGGTCAGTTGGACAGGCGGGTCGATGTTTCCAATTTCCAGGGAATCTGGGCCAAGGTGGTTCAAGGGTTCAACAACACCGCCGAGGGCATGATAGTACCCATGCGCGACATCGGCGCCGTCCTGGACAGGATGGCCGCCGGGGACCTGAAGGTCCGGGTTACCGCCGACTACAAGGGCGACTATGATGTGCTCAAGGTGGCATGTAACGAACTGGGTGAACAGTTGCAGGGAGTGCAGGAAGTGCTCGATGAGCTCCAGAAGGCCGCCGCGGACGGGAAGCTGGACGCCCGGGGCGATGCCGGCCGGTTCAAGGGCGATATCGCCGGCATGATCGCCGGGTTGAACAATGTCCTGGACGCGGTTGTCGAGCCGATCAATGAAGCTACCGACGTATTGAAGATGATGGCCGCGAGCGAGTTTTCAGCGAGGGTGAAGGGCGAATACAAAGGTGACCATGCAATCATCAAGGACTCGCTTAACACGGCCGCGGAAGCAGTACAGGAGGTGATCCGAGATGTGAGCAATATAGCGGATAAACTCGCTGTCGGGGATCTCAGCATTGTCGTTGAAGAGAGCAAGTATAGAGGGGACATAGTCTCTTTGGCCAAAAACCTCAAAACATCGGTTGAGAATCTTCGGAATACCATTTCACGCGTAAGTAACAGCGCCCAGAACGTTGCCAGCGCCGCCGAAGAGATCAGCGCGGCTACCGAGCAGATAGGCAAGGGCACGCAAAACCAGGCTTCCGCCGCGGACGAGACCGGCTCGACCATGGAGGAGATGGCCGCCCAGATACAGAACGTGGCCAAAAACGCGGAGATCCTGGCCACCAACGTGGACGAGACCTCGACCTCCATCCAGCAGATGGGGACCACCTCCGAGTCTGTAGCCAAGAACGCGGAGAACATGGCATCCAACGTAAACGAGACCAGCTCCGCCATCGAGCAGATGATTACCACCATTGAAAAAACAACCAAGAACGTTGAACAGGCCGACAAGCTCTCCCAGCAATCCAGCGAAGAAGCCAAAAACGGCGGTGAAATGGTTCTAAAGACTGTGGAGGGAATGAAGAACATTGGAGAGATGATGAAGAACATCTCCGGAGTGATCCAGAACCTGGGAAGCCGCTCCGAGGCCATCGGCAGCATAGTGGAGACCATCGAGGAGATAGCGGACCAGACCAACCTGCTGGCGCTCAACGCGGCCATCGAGGCGGCCCGGGCCGGAGACGCCGGCCGAGGGTTTGCCGTGGTAGCCGACGAGGTGAGGAAGCTGGCCGAGCGGTCCATGAAGGCCACCAAGGAGATTGGAGAGGTTATCAAGGAAGTTCAGAAAGGAACGGGCAACGCGGTCAAGGCCACCGAGGAGGGCGATAAAAACACCCGGGAAGGGATCGCCATGGCCGACCAGGCCGGAGAAGGGATCAAGCGAATCATGGATGTGGCAAAGGCGACCTCAAATATCATGCAGGAAATCTCACAGGCCACTGCCGAGCAGTCCATTGTTGCCAAGAACGTGGTCACCGCGGTCGAGGAGATGAACAAGCTGACCCAGGAGGTTACCCAGTCCACCAAGGAACAGGCATCCGGGGTCCAGCAGATAGTGAAGGCCGCGGAAACCATGGCCCAGATGACCGACCAGGTCAAGAACGCCACCATCGAACAAAAGAGAGGCGGGGAAAATGTAGTCAAGGCGGTGGAGAACATAAACGAGATCGCCAAGTCAAACCTCGGCGCGGTGGAGCAGCTTACCCGCTCGGCCAAGGACCTTAGCCAACAGTCTGAAGGAATGGTGGAATTGGTTCGGGAGTTCAAGTTAGAGGAAGGCACAGGTTAAAACTAAAGCGGAAATTGCGACTTTTCGGAGTTGTAGAGGGGCCTGTAGTATAAAGGCTATATTTACGGAGGGCTGCAAATGGATAATGGCTTGATTGAAAATAAAGAGGAAGGACAATTGGTAACCTTCCTGCTGGGCCGCGAGACCTATGGAATAGATATCTTCAAGATTCAGGAGGTGCTCCATTTTCAAAAAATCACCTCCATTCCCAGCGCCCCCGGGTTCGTGGAAGGGGTAATCGAGGTCCGGGAACGGGTGATTCCCGTGGTGGATCTGAAAAAGCGCCTGGGGGTTAAGAAAGCAGAACAAGCCAAACAAAGGATTGTAATCCTCGACCTTGATGAACCCCTCGGAGTGATCGTGGATGATATCTCCAAGGTGCTTATGCTGGAAGCCGAAGACTACGAAGTCCTGCCCGAGGCGGTGGTGGGCGACCGTGAAAAGGCGTGCATCTCCCGGCTGGCCAAGACCGACGAAGGCCTGGTAATCATCGTCTCGCCGGAGCGGATTCTCTCCCGAGGGGAGATAGAAACTCTCAAAGACTTCCAGGAAAGCCGAGAAGGAGAGCCGGTAGATGATGTATCTTCCCACGGAGCTGTTTAACAGGTTCCAGGAGTTGATCTACGGCCAGTGTTCGCTTCGGTTTTCGCCATCCAGGATAATCAACCTGGAGACTCAACTTCGGGAGAGGACGAGGTTCAGGGGGCTCTCGTCTTATGAAGATTATTTCCGGCTCTTGCAGGACGATGTCGAGGAGTTCGACGCCCTCGTCGAAGCCATTACCACCAAGGAAACGCATTTCTTCCGCCTTCCGGAGCAGTTCAGAGCACTGGGTAAACAGATCATACCCGAGATCGAGGAGCAACTGTCAAACGAAGCGCGGCGAATTATGGTCGAGGAAGGAGGTCCTGGCCCCTGGAAAGTGCCGCTCCGTATCTGGAGCGCGGGCTGCGCAACCGGCGAGGAGCCTTACTCCATTGCCATGACGGTCATGAACAGCCTGAAATATCCCCGGGCCTGGCAGATGGAACTCCTGGCCACCGACATCAGCAAGAAGGCCTTGACTACGGCAAGCCTGGGGTTCTATGAAACACAGGTAATCAAGAAGATACCCGCACTCTATCAAAAGAAGTACCTGAAAATCGTTTCCGGAGGGGCCGTGGTGGAGGAAGAGTTGGTAAAAAAGATTTGTTTTCGAATTTTCAACCTCCGCACCCTTGACGGGTGCGAGAAGGGGGCCTGCAACTTTATCAGCCTGGATGGAACCGGTGAAAGGATTGAGCTGGCCAATCGCTTCCACGTGATCTTCTGCCGGAACGTAATGATCTATTTCGACCTTGCCGCTCAGCAGCGGCTTGTTGATAACCTTTATGCCGCCCTGAAGCCCGGCGGTTACCTGTTTACCGGCGACTCGGAGCTGCTCCACATATATAAGCACAAGTTCCAGACCCTGGAGATGGAAGGGACTTATATATACCAGAAACCAGAGATTGAAGGGTTTCAAGAGAGGGTGAACCAAGATGAACGAAGCTGAAATTTTAAAGTCCGCGACCGACAAGTTGTCCCAGGGCAGCGAGGAGACACGCTATGCGACCGTCAAGGAAATCGCGGGGCTCCAGATGCTCGGCGCGGTCCCCATGTTGATGAGGGCGGTGGGAGATTCGAGCTATCGAGTTCGAGAAGAGGCGCTAAATGGTATCTGCTCCTTTCCCAGGGACGTGATCTTTCCCAGGCTGGAAGATTTCCTGCGAAACCACGATAACGCAAACCTGCGCACCGCGGCCATGGAGGCCTTCCCCCGTTACGGCAGTCAGGCCACGCCCTATCTGCTCCAACTCCTCAAGGACTACGACGAAGAGGTTAGAATGTTCTCTGCTTCCATGCTGGGCGACATCAAGGATGCCGGGGCCGTGGAGGAACTGATCAATGCGCTCAACGACCCGGACGAAAACGTCCGACACGCTGCTGCGGAAAGCCTGGGCAAGATAGAAGACGCCAGGGCCGTGCCTCACCTGATCGACTGCCTTAAGCAAGACTTCTGGATTCAGTATCCGGCCGTGATCGCGCTTGGTAACATTGGCGATCCCTCTGCCACCATCCATCTTGTGGAGCTGCTGGATGACGAGATGATCCGGCAGCCCGTGATCGAGGCCCTGGGCAAGATCGGAGACGTCTCCGCCGTACCGGTCCTTGCTAATATCCTTTCCAGTAACGATCCCTCCATCCGGAACGATACCATCGCTTCCCTGGTAAATATCCAACGCTCCATTCAACCGAATGGGACCTGCCTGCCCAGTATAAAGAAAGCCCTGGATAACGTGGAACTGACAGACTACCTGCTGGAATCTCTCCAGGGCGAAGATACGGAGATCAAAAAGAACGCCGTCATCGCCCTGGGATGGCTCAAGGAAAAGAGGGCGGTGAAACATCTCGTGGAATTACTTATCGATTATGACCTGGAAGAGTACGTGGTGGGGTCCTTGGTTTATATCGGGGAAGAAGCCTTGCCTGCCTTAATCACAGCGCTTTCAAACCAAGACCCTAAACTCCAGGCATCCCTGATCAGGTGCATTGATTGGATAGGTCATATTGACGGGATCAAGGCTTGCATCCCTTTCCTCGAAAGCCAGAGCAGCGAAGTGCGCTACCAGGCGGTAATGGCCATGGCCGGGGCCCTTCACCTGGAACAGGTGGAGGATGCCATGCTTTCGCTGCTCAAAGACCCTGATCCCGAAATCCGGGGACTGGTGGTGGAAATAATGGGCAAGTCAAGGTCTCAACGCCTGGTAAATAAGCTGATATGCCATCTGAAAAGCGAATGGCAATTAGAAAGAGTTCTTTCCATTCAAGTCCTGGGACGCATTAAAAACCCCGCGGCTTATGAGCCCTTGCAAAACCTCATAGAGGATGACAGCGATGAAATCCGGGCCAGGGCCTATGAAGCCCTGTCAGCCGTCAAGTCCGGCGGGTTGGATTCGGACACGCTGATAAAAGGTCTCCAGGACAAAAGCCCGCTGGTGAGAAAAACGGCCACCCAATGCGTGAAGCCGGGCCCGGATGAAATGGTCTACGACAAGCTGGTCCAATTGCTTAATGATCCCGATCCCGATGTCAGGCTCGCCGCGATCGAGACCCTGGGGGAGCTGGGCGCCGGTTCCTGCGTTGAACATCTGATATCCGCGTTTTCCAGTTCCAGCAAACACTTCCAGTTGGCAATAGTCCGGGTGATGGGAGGCATTCCGGATAAAAACAGCACGCAATTTCTCGTTGACCTGCTAAAGGAGCGTGACCCGGACCTGAAACGCACCGCTCTCGAGGCCCTGGCCAGGATAAAGGATAAAAGATCAGTCCCCAACCTGATCGTGGCATTGGATGACTCGGACTGGAGCGTGAGAAGTGCAGCCATCAATGCCCTGGCAAAAATAGGCGATCGAAGATGCTCCGTACACCTGGTGGACAAGCTGGAAGATTACGAGGATATCATCAAGAAAGAAGCCATATTCGCCCTCGGCCAACTGGGCTCCAAGGGAGCCGTCAATTTCATACTCCCTTTAATACATAACGAAAATCTGCAACTGGAGGTCATAGGCACTATTGAAAAACTGGGCATCTCCGACCGCGACTTCTTTTCCGACTTCTTCGCCCGCTCCAATACCAGGATCAAATGCCTTCTCGTGGATTTGGTGGGACGGCTCGGTGACCAGTACATGATAGAGTTCCTGGCTAAAGTTCTTGAAGAAGAGTTCTTTACCATCCGCTGCCGGGCAGCCAAGGCCCTGGGCGAACTGGGAGACCTGAAGGCCATCCCTGTTTTGATCAAGACCCAGAAAGAAGACCCGAGCGAGGAAGTGAAAAGAGAAGCCGCTCTTGCCCTGAAAAAGCTGGATGCCAGGAAATGAACTTTCAGTTCGACCTGTCCGAGATGGAATTCCGTCTTTTCCGGGACTTCATTCACGAGAAGTTCGGAATATATTTCAAGGATGAAAAGCGCTCTTTCATGAGGATGAAGCTGTATCCCCGCGTGATGACCCTTGGCTTCAAATCCTTTAACCAGTACTTCCAGTTTATAAGGCATAAGCCCGACGGAGAAAAGGAACTGACAAGGATGATCTCATTGTTAACCAACACCGAAACATATTTCTTTCGCGAAATGCCTCAGTTGATCGTGTTTCGGGATTTCCTCCTTCCCGGCTTGAGAAAGAAAAAACTGGAGCAGGGAGACAAAAATATCAGGATACTCTCTGCTGGATGTTCCACTGGAGAAGAGGTTTATACCCTGGCCATGTTGACCTTCGAGACCGGGAGCTTCTTCTGGGGATGGGACGTGCAAATCACGGGATTAGACGTAAACGAAAAAGCGCTGGACACGGCCAGGCGGGGAACCTACTACGAGAGATCATTCCGGATGACGGAACCGAAATATATGAATAAGTTCTTCTCTCCAAACTCGGGAAATTTCGAAGCCAAGCATAACATCAAGAGGTTGACATCATTCGTGTATGGGAATATCACCGAACCTTTGACATGGGAATCAATGAACAACCTGGATATCATCTTCTGTCGCAACGTGCTTATCTACTTTTCCGAGGATAAGCTCAAAGCGGTTATAAATAACTTCTACAACGCGCTCCGGGATCACGGGTGCCTTCTGCTGGGCCATTCCGAAACGCTCACCGGGATCTTCGACAAGTTTGTGCCGGAACGGTATCCCGAAACACTCGTGTACAGGAAAAAATGCCCTGGAAATAATTTCTAAAAGCAGAGCAAAACTCTCTATACAGTGGAAAAGCATAAATGGCCGAGCCTGTGCTTCAAAGAAGGGAAAGAAAATTGAAAAAATGCCCTAATTGCAATGAATACCTTTCAGACGACGCGATTCAATGCAAATCCTGCTCTTGCTATCTGGACGGCATTGAAAGGGCAGATGAAAGGTGCGAGTGCGGTAACCTGGTGGCCAAGTTAACGGAGAACACGGTTGAGATCAAGTGCCGGCGTTGCAAAAGGATACGGATCATAAATATCGAAGCCTTGAGTGAACGCTACCATTATTTGAAACAGAAGAAGCAACAGCGGGGATAAAACACCACCATAACATGGCAGCGTAATCAACAAACAAGGACAAGAAAGATAAATGAGTGATAAAAAGATATCAACCCTGGTGGTAGATGACTCGGCGTTCATGCGAAAGGCGCTGAAAAGAATGCTGAGGTCCGATCCCGTTATCAGGATTGCGGGTGACGCCAAGGACGGCTTGGAAGCCTTGGAAAAAGTGAAGAGGCTAAAACCCGACGTTGTCACCCTTGATGTCAAGATGCCCGGCATGGACGGCATCCAAACCCTTAAGCGCATCATGCAGGAAAACCCGACCCCCGTTATCATGATCAGCACCATGACCAGTGAAGGAGGGGAAACCACCCTTCGAGCTTTGGAACTCGGGGCTGTTGACTTCATTGATAAATCATCCTGCCACACCAACATGGACATCCTCGATATCGCTGATTCCCTGGTGCAGAAAGTAAAAGTGGTCGCAGGCGTGGACGTGGAAAAGGTGGCCGAAATAAAAACAGCGGAGACAACACCCGCTCCCCGCATTCTCCCTCCTCCACCGGCTGCCGTCCCTGATAAGGGACCCTCACATTTAATCGCTGTCGGCGCTTCCACGGGAGGACCTGTCTCTCTTGAGAAAGTCCTTACCGTGCTTCCCGCTGATTATCCCGGGGCCATCCTGGTGGTCCAGCACATGCCGATCGGGTTCACCAGCTCTCTTGCCGAAAGAATGAATCACCAATGTCCCATGGAAGTAAAGGAAGCACAGGAGGACGACACCATACTGCCCGGCAGAATCTATATCGCCCCAGGTGGGTATCACCTCAAGCTCCGCCTGGAAAACAATGAACATAGAGTTGTGCTTACCAAGACGCCGCGGGACACAGCCCATTGCCCTTCAGTGGACGTCATGATGCGATCAGTGGCGGAAAACTGGCAGGGGCCCATGATGGGAATAATAATGACCGGCATGGGATCTGATGGTGTACGCGGAATTCAGGACATGAAACAAAAAGGAGCCACCATCATTGCCCAGGATGAAAACACCTGCGTGGTCTTTGGAATGCCCCGCGCGGCGCACCTCACCGGATGCGTGGACCGAATGGTTCCCCTTCATCGAATCGCAGAGGAAATTTACGGGTTCAACAGATAAAGGCTGCACAATGAAGGAAGTAAGCTCAAAATCGGACAAGTTAACCGGGATAAGGGTATGCTTGATTGACAATGACAAAGAAACGCTGAGTTTGGTTAATACAGTCTTATCAAGGCAAAGCTATAGTTGTCTCTCCATCTCGAATACTATCGGCAGCTCATCAAAAATAAATCAATTCCAGCCCCACGTCCTGATAATAGACCCCAAAACGCTGGCAATAGATGGCAAAACCTTGATTGACATTTATAAGCAAACACTTCACCAGATGCCCGTCGTTATTATATTCTCTGCTATTGACCTTCACGAACTCGAGCAGATCGCCAGAAATACACATATAGATGATTTCGTACATAAAGACGACGGTGTCTTGCGTCTATTGGGGCGCATAAATCTTTATGTACAACAAATTAAAATGAGCAAGGAGCTGTCTTGTTAATGACGGCTTGGCTCTGCAATTCCGGCTTAAGCTCTATGAACTGCAGCAGGTAAGCAGGCAGGATAAAGATGGCGCAGGCGTTAATTCTTCTGCTTTTAACTTCTTATGATTATGGGTTGGCTAAATTACATAACGAGGGTATTTTATTTCAGCCGTGGCAATCATAATGACCCTTGCCCCGACTTGAGTAATGGAGACTCTACTGAACCCGGAGAAAATGACTCGCTCCTTTCAGAGCTGCCGGGAGTCTTGGACTTGTTAAACGAATCTACGCAAAGATTCAATCACGTCGCCCAGGAACAACAAAAATCAATACTCCAGCAGAGTTCATCGCTTCACCAGGTGGCCGTAACCTCGGAAGAGTTCGTAGCGGTAGCAAAAAACATCTCTGAAAACGTCACCGCCGTGGAGCGATCTATGGCAGACAGCTTAGTAAGCTGTAAGAGCGGAACCAAAACCTTGCAAGGCGCCTTGCAAGACATGGAAGTTATGAAGCTCCAGGTAGAAGACCTGGTAAATTCCATCCAGGCCCTGGAAAAATACAACAGGCAGATAGCCGGTGTCGCCGAACTTATCTCCGAAATCACGGATCAATTAAATTTGCTGGCGTTGAACGCGCAGATCGAGGCGGCGGGTGCCGACTTGCACGGAAAAAGGTTTTCAATCGTCGCCCAAGAGGTTAAAAGGCTCTCCGATACTTCCAAGGATTCAACTTCCCACATCCAAAAAATCATTAAAAGGATCCTCGGAGATATCAGCTTGTTGGTCGAGTCAGCTCAAAAAAGCCTGCAGGCCACCAGGCAATCCCTGCAAGACATGAGTAAAGTAGCAGACGATATTAATAACATCCACGAGGAAATCTATCGCACCCACGGTCTGGCTGAAGAAATAAAAATGTCTGCCCATCAGCAGACCTCGGCGCAAGAAGAACTTTCAAAAGCCATAGCCGAGGTAGACTCCGTCACCTTCCAAAATGCTGAAAACATATCGCAAGAGGTCGGAGAGGCCATTAACAACTTAAGCGACCTCGCCCAGTACCTGACCCTGATCCTGGAAACCACTGTCCTCAAATCCCAATAATGATTTTTCAACTTCTGTTATAACAGCCAAGTAACAACTCCAATGATAAGGCTCCGGCTCCTCCATAAAGTCCTCCAGTACAAGCCGCCGGACGCCCACCGTGACCAGGCCGTGGAGATCGCCCGGGGGGCCAAGGGATGCCTTCAAAAATGCCAACGTGGCCACCCTGGTGCGCCGTGTGCCCACCGGTCTCCGAGCCCACTTGGTCCTGCAAACAGATCTATCACTGGAATCTTTTTCATCTCTCCTCCATAGATTTCTGCCACAATCCCTTGTTCGTGTCAATTTAATTGAGAGGTGGGCATAATTATAACCCATCCACTATTACCTTGACATCGGAT
>CAZOMR010000009.1:0-28412 GCA_964580655.1 uncultured bacterium | reverse complement strand
TGCCCTGTCAATGTTTTCAAGCCTGCTCAAGTCAAGTGCGTCCGCAACCAGCACTCGGTTAGAAACCCGCGCAAGCTCAAATTGAAGCTCTTCTATTGCCTCCGGCGATTCTATAAGCGAAAGCGCGCGCCCTATCAGCCTCGGCATATCCTTCAGCGAAAGAGGATAGCGCGGCGGAACGGAAGAGAGATCAGGCCGGAATTTTCCCGACTCCTCTATCAGCCGCCTTATCTTTTCCGGGCTGAGGTAAGCGTAAATCTTCAAGGCCTCGTCAAACTCCGGAAACCCGTATTCATCCATGCGACGCTGTCGAAAATGGCCTGCGGCCTCTTCCTGTTCGCCCGGAATAGAGCTTCCGAGATCATCAAGGAGATGATAGTAGTAGTCCTGTTCCACATCACGGAGGATCCGCATGAATTTCTCAAGCGGCTTGGCCAGATTCTGATCCAGGAAATGGATGTAATAGCTTTCATCAAGTGTAAAAAGCTCAAGCGAGCGCCATGGCTCGTTCCCTTCATCCTCCGGGTCCGTTTTATACACCCTGATGAACTTGTCGAGAACCAGGATCAACAACTCCACATCCGCACTCTTAAGCCACTGCTTGACCTTCTCTTGGCCGCATTCCATTAGCAGGATCAGCCAGTGGATAACGAGCAGGGGATCAAGGATGTCCCGATACCACCATTCAATGTCAAAGAGGTAGGTAAGCTGGCGAGGGCTTGAAAACGCGAGCAAAGCAAGGGCATCCTCGCTCCCGATCTGCTTCATGGTAAGGTACCATTCCTGCTCTGGCAGACTCTGTACCAGAGACCTCGATTTCCTGGAAAGCAGGATAAGCTCCAGGCGATCCTTGCCAGTGCGCTGGAGAACCGCCCGGACCTGGTCGGCCAGACTTAATGCATTAAAGCACTCCTGCGCCCGTATCGGGTCCCGGCGGAGTGCTTTTGAATCCAGGTCCGGTAAGAGCACATCATCAAGCAGGCCGAGCCCTGATTTGCGTCTGATTTTTTTCATAGTGTTATTACTCAGAGCATTCTATAAATGACACCTTCAATAAGCAAGCTAATGATTTTCCCCTCCCTTGATGGAAGGGAATTAAGGGGAGGGTGATCACCCCCACCCTGTCCCTCCCCCATTCGGTGGGAGGGTAATTCAGCCGTGAGTGTAAACTATTTTGTGCTCCCATTAACAAATCCAGCATTCAATAGCGCTTGATTTATCCTAAAGTATAACATATAAATTAAGTGTCTAATAGAAGACGAGAGCCGTGAAAAGGGCGATAGAGAGTTCTTTTTCGGAGGGGATAACAATGGAAAAATTAAAACGGTTCGGGGTTTCCATGGATGCGCACCTTCTGAAGAAACTTGACGGCTACTGCAAGGAACATCATTACTCCAATCGGTCCGAGGCTATCCGGGACTTTGTGCGCAAGGCCCTGGTGCAAGAGGAGTGGGATCATAATAAAGAAACAGTCGGCGCACTCACAATCATTTACGATCATCACCTTCCCCAGTTGAGCCAGAAGATAAACGAACTCCAGCATGACTTCCATGGCAAGGTCATCTCGTCCCTGCATGTCCACCTGGATCACGACACCTGCATGGAGGTTATAGTGATGCGAGCACGGGCCAGGAAGATCAAGGACCTCTCTGACAGCCTTACCGCGCTACGGGGGGTTAAATACGGAAGCCTTACCGGGTCCACCATAGGCCGGAGCTTCTAGGCAAAGGAAAATGGCACGAAGTCAGTCCCTTGCCGGCCCCTGGAATTATTGCCCTGACCCTGAAGAACATGGCGAAGCAAAAGGATTCCACGCTCCGGAATTCAATGATGCCGCATGGAAGAAAATGGACATACCCGGACACTGGCACCTGGCCGGACTGGATTTCACCGGAAAAGTTTGGTTTAGAAAGCGCTTTCGCACGGAGTCCGCGCAAGGAACAAGGCTCTGCTTTCAGGGCGTGGACTATGCCGCACGCGTCTGGCTGAACGGAAAATTCCTCGGAACACATACAGGATACTTCGAGCCATTTGCTTTTGATGTTTCACCGCATCTAAAACCCGGCACGGAAAACCTGGTCACCGTGGAAGTGGACGGGTCACCGGACCCCGGGTTTCCCTTTCGCAAGAATTTCTTCAAAGGCGGCCTGGGCCATTGGGACATGCGTCCCGGTGGATGGACAGAGCACGGCCAGGAAAAAGGTAGCGCTGGAATATGGGCCACGGTCTTCCTGGAAAAAACAGGTCCCGCTTGTCTCGAAAATATTATCACCTCAGTGCGGAAAGAAAAAAATAGCTGGGTCATTGAGGTCAAAGCGAAGATATTAAATCGCCGCAAAAGCCCGCAAGAAGCAGAGCTTGCCATCTCGCTTGCACCCCTGAATTTCTCCGGCAAAAAAGACTATACCTGGACGCAGAAGCCTGTGCTTGCTCCTGGAGAGAACGAGGTATCGGCCGAGTTAAGGGTGGATGATCCAGAGCTCTGGTGGACATGGGACATGGGAATTCCTAACCTCTATTGTCTCTCGGCAAGGGTTTTAGTGGATGAAAAAATTTCGGATGAAACGGAAAAGAAAATCGGATTCCGCGAAATAACCTGGAAGCGCGACGGCGTGTATTTGAATGACAGGCGCGTGTTCCTCCGTGGAGCTTGCTATCTGAGCTCTCTCTGGCTCGGCATAATGACAAGGGAGAAAAGCCTCGCGGACATTGAGCTGGTCAAAAGGGCCAACATGAACTCCTTGCGCATCTGCTACCACATCGAGCCGCTTCAATTCTACGAACTCTGCGATGAGACAGGGATACTACTATGGCAGGACTTCCCCATGTTGTGGGACTACGATACATCTCCTGAATCGCGAGTCGAGGCGGACCGCCAGATACGACAGATGGTTCACATGCTCGGTCATCATCCATCCATATATCTCTGGTGCTGTCACTGCGAGCCTATGAGCCTCTCCAACCGCAAGATGGATCGCGAACTCGCGAAGGCTGTTGCACAAGAGGAAAAAACCGGCAGAAGGATCAAGCCCTCGACCGAGATGCGGGAGCATCCATTCTACGGATGGTATCTGGGCACAAAGCTCGGGTTCGTGGGCCTCCCCAGTCGGCCGGTTCCAAACGAGTTCGGAACACAGTCGCTCCCTTGCAGAGATGCGAGACTCTGGAAGGACCTCGGAGAGGCATCCTGGCCCCCGAACCCGGAATGGGAATATCACAACTATCAATCGGACTTGTTTTTCTCCATGCGAGACTGCGCTTCGCTTGATGAGATGATCACACGCTCTCAAAACTACCAAGGCGAGGTCCTGGAATTCGGCATACAGGCCTTCCGCAGGGCCAAAGGAAGGGTCTGGGGAACCTATCTCTTCATCTTCGTGGATGCCTGGCCGAGCATTACCTGGTCCATAGTGGATAACGAGCGGAACACCAAGACATCCTATGACAAGGTCAGGAAGGCATATCAGCCGGTCAAGATCAGCCTGGACATCCTGCAAGACGACTCAACCCCGTCCCCCTTCCTTGCATGGCGCGCCTGGAACAATCATTTTGATCTCGGAACAGAGCTCAAGGCAAAGGTCTGGATCATCAATGACCTGCCGCAGGATATCCCGGATGCCAGATTGACATGGGAGGTCTCAGGCCCGGAGGGAAAGATAGCCTCCGAGGAAAAGCAAGTCGTGATCAAGGCTGATTCATCCAAGAAGGCCAGCGAGATTTCCATGCCTTTGGCAGAATCCCTTGCGCAAGGCCAATACAAACTATCGGCCCGGGTTTATAAAGAAGATGAACAACTTGACCAGGAAGAGCTTACCCTGTTTTTCGGCCCGAAAGGATCAAGGACTCGGAATACCCGGCGCCAGCTCCGAGCATGGATCAGGGCTGACCTGTTTCACGCCCTGCTCGCCATCAAGACTTTTCCACTCAATATCATCAGGGCAATCATGGGAAGATACAAAAGGTATTACCAGCATGGAAAACCATGAATTGAATGAGAGATTAAGACCATAGCTTAATTTTTAAATTAACTTATATCCCTGTTTGGCCTCGGAGTGGTTCGGGGCTATAATATATCCGGTGATCATCAAACCCTTCCAAATTCTTGTCAAGCCTGTGAGCGCGGACTGCAATGCGGCATGTGACTATTGTTTTTATTTGCGGGTGGCGGAGCACTATCCGGAGTCGCACCGCATGGATGACAGGGTCTTGCGGGAGATGGTCTCGCAGTTCTTGTCCTACCAGTTTCCGGAAGCTGTTTTCACATGGCAGGGCGGCGAGCCAACGCTCTGCGGGCTGGATTTTTTTCAGCAGGTGGTGGAATACGAGAAGCAGTTCGGGTTTTCGGGCCAGCGTATCGGAAACGCCTTCATGACGAACGGGATTCTCATAGACGATGACTGGGCCAGGTTTTTCGCAGAGTATAGTTTTCTTGTGGGCCTGAGCCTGGACGGGCCAGAGGATATTCACAATCAATACCGAAAGGACCGGGGCGGCAAGGGAACCTTTGACAGGGTCATGTCCGCGGCCGAGGTCCTGCGGCGGCATAATGTGGCATTCAATATCCTATGTGTGGTAAGCAAGGCGAATGTGCTTCGCGCAAGGGAGGTGTATAAATTCTTCCGCGAGAATGGCTTTGACTTCCTGCAGTTCATCCCGGCACTTGAAGCAGACCCTGAGACCGGCAAGCCCGCACCATTTACCATGACCCCGGATGAATACGGAAAATTTCTCTGCGAGCTCTTTGACGCCTGGGCAGAGGATGGCTTTCCCCATGTATCCATCAGGGACTTCGATGTGATCCTGCGCATTCATCTTGGCGAAAAGGCCGAAGGCTGTCTTTATGGAAGGGACTGCGGAGAATACCTCCTGATCGAACACAACGGCGACATCTATCCTTGTGATTTCTTTGTGAGGCCGGATCAGAAACTGGGCAGTCTATTTGACGGCAACCCGCTACATCTCTATATGCAAAAACGCGAGCGTGTCTTTGCAAAGCGAAAGCACGATCTCATGAATTCCTGCCGCCAGTGTGAGTGGCTTGAATTCTGTCACGGCGGATGCCTCAAGGACCGCGATTTTCCAGAAAACCCTTATCCTCGAAAGACATACCTCTGTCCGGCTCATCTCCGATTCCTTGAACACTCTAAAAAGCAATTCCAAATTTGGAAGCGGGAATTTGCATAAGCGCGTGCGCTTGACACTATGCCCCTGAATTTAATATCCTTGATTTAAGAGAATCGTATATGCCAGAAGATTATGATGTAATCGTGGTGGGGGGCGGAGTTAATGGAACCGGGATTGCCCGGGACCTGGCCCTCCGGGGAATCAAGACCCTTCTGATTGAAAAGCGCGATCTCTCAAGCGGGGCCACCGGCGCGTGCTCCGGCATGATCCACGGAGGCCTGCGCTACCTGCTCTATGATATTGATACCACGCGCCATTCCTGCCTGGACTCCGGCTACATCCAGAAGATAGCTCCGCACCTGCTCTTCCGCATACCATTCATAATGCCCATCTCCACGCCTGTCACCGCGCCCTTCTTTGAGACATACTTCGAGGTCTATGATAAATATGCGCCGTTGAAGCGCGGCAAGCCCCACACCATGCTCAACCGGGAGCAGGTGCGCTCATTCATTCCCCACATCTCGGAGCGGGTAAAGCAGGCGATCACCACGGACGAATGGGGCATTGACCCACAGCGTCTCTGTGTGGCTAACGCCCTTTCCGCACATGAGCACGGGGCCGATGTCCGGCTCTACACCGAGGTTATATCATTCCTGCGCTCAGGCCGGAATAACATCACAGGTGTGCGCACAAGGGACCGCTTCGGAAGAGAGAATGAATTTCACTCCCGCATAGTCATGCAAGCCACCGGTCCCTGGATTCAAAAAACAGGCGCGCTTGCCGGGGTAAAGGTCAAAATCCGACCTGGAAAGGGCGTGCACCTTGTCTTCGACCGCCGTCTCCTTAACTACAGCCTGATCATCACCACGATTGACGGCCGGTCAAGCTTCATCATGCCACACGAGAACACATCCATACTCGGCACCACTGACGATGATTATTACGGGGACCTTGATGATCTCCGTGTCACGGAAGACGAGGTTGAGTATCTAATTCAGGGTGCAGAGCGCTTTCTTCCGGAAATCCGGAGAGCCAGGATGATCCGGGCCTTTGCAGGCATCCGGCCCACGCTCTACCAGTGGGGCAAAAACGAGGATGCCCTCTCGCGGGACCACCGCGTGTTTGACCATGAAGAGATTGAAGGTGTCAAGGGCATTGTGTCCATTGCTGGCGGCAAGCTAGCGAGCTATCGGCTGATGAGCGAGGAAGCATCTGATGTTGTTGCGAGCAAGCTCGGCGTGAATGCAAAATGCACCACACATATTGTTCCGCTTCCGGGCGGCGAGAATGAGGTTGATCCGGTTGAGCTGGCGCGTGAATATGGCATTCCCGGATACACCATCAAGCGGATGGTGTATCGGCACGGAGCGCGTGCCAGGGAGATTCTGGAGCTTGTTCGCGAGAGCCCTGAGCTGAAGCGTGTAATATGCCGATGCGAGCCTGTGATTGCCGCTGAGCTTATCTACTGCATCCGCAAGGAATGGGCTACCACCCTGACGGATCTCCGCAATCGCACCCGGCTCGGTGCAGGGCCGTGCCAGGGGACTCGCTGTGCCATGCGGGCAATCGCAGTCCTCGCAGAGGAGCTGTGCTTGAGCGCGAGAGAGGCTCAAGAGGAGCTGATCGCTTTCCTTGAGCGACGCTGGCGTGGAAAGCGACCTGTGTTTTCGGGTTCAAGCCTGGACCAGGAAGAGCTCAACCAGGCATCTTATTTCGGGGTGGCCAATCTGGCGCAGTTGGTGGAAAGTCAAGGCCGTGAGCGATAGAGTTATATCCGCGGACCTGGTCGTGATCGGATCGGGGCTGGCTGGCACTGCCGCGGCTCTGGCCGCGCGAGACAAGGGTCTGGAGGTTTGCCTCATCGCATCCGACCGGGGCGCAAGCGCAATGAGCTCCGGAGCACTGGACCTGTGTGGAGATCCGTGCTCAGTCCCGGGCCACCCGGAGGGAACCAACAGGGAATTCTCGCATAATCTCAGGGCGCTACTGCTCAGGAATCCCGATCATCCTTTTCATCTGTTGTCCGAATCAGAGGACTCGCATGCCGGGATCATCGCGCTCTTTGAGAAAGCCCTGTCCGCTATTTTCAATACGCAAGCCTATAGCATGATCAGCGGCTCCACGGAGCGGCCTCTTCCCTTTCTCACCAACCTCGGCACATTCAAATTCTCCGCGTTTGCACAGAGGCTTACCGCAATCCTTGATGATCCTTTACTTGCACGGCCTCTTGCCATTGGCTTTTTTGAATCTGCGGACTTTGACCCGCATTACTGGCTCAAGGCCGCGAAGGCCAATGCGGAAATGATCGGGGTCTCCATTGAGCCTGCTGGCGCGGTAACAGCCCGGCTAGAGATGGGAAGCGAGATGTCATCGCTGGAGATGGCAAAGCGCCTTGAAGGCAAACGCGATGCCGAGGTCTTCGTGGACAGGATCGCACGCGTAAAGGGTCGCTTCACAGATGCCTCGGCCGCGGTTATTCCTGCGGTCCTGCCTTTCTCACGCCGGGATCAGATTCTTGAAGACTTAAAGGAAAAAACCGGCTTAACCTTTCTTGAAATCCTTTCCCTGCCGCCATCGGTCCCTGGTCAGCGTCTTTCAGAGTGGATGGCAAAGAGGCTTGAGAAGGAATCCGTGATCCGTGTCCTCGGCAAGGTCTGTGGCTATCGCGCGGAGGGCAAAAAAATCCTCTCACTTGATGTCGAGTCATCCAGACAGATCAAGGTTGAAGGGTCTGGTTTTATCCTTGCATCAGGGTCATTCCTGGGAGGTGGCCTGAAAAAAGACTCTCGTTTCCGCGAGACTATCTTCGACCTGCCGGTATTTTGCGATAATCGAATCTTACGAGAGACATTTGCCGAAAAGCTCACAGGGGTGTCCATTCGCGGCCCGCATCCGCTTTTTGGTGTTGGCATCAAGGCTGACAGGGAGCTAAGACCGATTGGCCTCGACCGTGAGCCTTTATTCGAGAACCTGCGTGTGGCTGGCTCTATCCTTGCAGGAAGCAATTATCTCGTTGACGGCACCGGCGCGGCCGTGGCGCTCGCCACCGGGTTTCATGCCGGGAGCCTTTGATGGTAAGAATGAAAGCTCACCTTCATATATTTTCTTTTCAATGTTCGTCTTGAATTCCTTGTTTCCAACAAAAAATAAATTTTAATATTTTCCATCGGATTCCAGGGATACCACTATATCTGGCTAAAGCTCGTTTAGAGGAAACCTGTATTCCCTTCCTTCATCATCATAGAAGATTACATGGGTGTATTCCTTGAATTTATACTCGTCCATCCAGCAGTAGTAACTGCAAGATTGGCCGGGCTTGAGCCGAATACTTCCGTGGGGCATGAGGTAATCAACCCGCTTGATGTTACCCCGGCCTCCTTCGGAAAACCCGGCGAGAAAGTCGCAAAAGCTTGGCACGGTCAAGGGGATCTCGCCCTGGTTTGTCAGTTGTATCTCAAGGTTCTGATCAGGATAGTTACAGCACTTCTTGGAAAATATATCCTCACAGGCCGATCCAATGATCACCTTGATCTTAAGCATGGCCTCAAGAACCCTGGCTTTTGATCAGTTCACTTTCCGAGAATCGCCACACTGCAGACGCTCAATCCGGGAAAGCCGCCCAGGTTATGCGTAAGCCCGATCTTGGGGTCCTTTATCTGTCGCTTGTCCGCCCGGCCCTTTAGCTGGAGATACATCTCATAAAGCATACGCAGGCCCGATGCGCCTATGGGATGGCCAAAGCACTTCAGGCCTCCATCCGGCTGACAAGGGACCTTTCCATCCAATTCGTAAAATCCTTCCTCAATATCCTTCTTTGCCTTGCCCCGCTCGGAAATCTGGAGGTCCTCGTATGTGGCCAGTTCGGTTATGGAGAAGCAATCGTGGACCTCCATCATGCTGATTTCTTCCCGCGGCTTTTTTATCCCGGCCTCCTTGTAGGCCTTGATCCCGGCCCTGTATGTGGTCTCTACATGCGCGCCGTCCCACTCGCTGAACATTATCTCCTCCCCCGAGGTGACTGCTATCTGGAGGGCCTTGACAAGGATCGCCTCTTTCTTCAGGCTCTTTGCTATCTCCGGCGTGGTCACGATCGCGGCCGCGGCCCCGTCGCTGACACCACAGCAGTCGAATAAGCCGAGCGGCCAGGAGATGATAGGCGCATTCAGCACCTGATCAATGCTTACCTCCCGGCGCAGATGCGCCTTGGGATTCAATGATCCGTTATGATGACTCTTCACCGAGATCTTGGCCAGAGTCCGCTTGCCCTCGTCCGGGCTGAGCCCGTACTTGTCAAAGTACCGCGTAGCCATCATGGCAAATCCGCCTGGTGCAGTCATGTTCGGATGCATGAGCCGCTGAGATGTGCCCATTGCCTGGCCGAAATCAGGCAGGCCCCCGTAGCCGATGTCCTTAAGCTTTTCCACGCCCAGTGCCAGCGCAATATCGGTCGCTCCCGATGCCACTGCATAACATGCCCCGCGAAATGCCTCTGTTCCGCTTGCACAAAAGTTCTCCACTCTTGTCACCGGGATAAAGGGAAGCTTGAGTGCGACCGACATCGGGCACGCGCTCTTTCCCACATTGACCTCGTCAAAGCATGTGCCGAACCATGCCATGCCGATCTCGTTCTTTTCAATACCTGCATCCTCCAGACACTCGGTGAAGGCCTCCACCATCAGATCATCCGGCCCCTTGTCCCATAGCTCTCCGAACCTGGTACAACCCATGCCTATGATCGCTACTTTATCTTTTATTCCCTCTGCCATGACCCATACTCCTTTCTTATCCTTCCTTGACAGGAACTACTTTCCAGAAATACCCATGGACCCCGCGTCCCTGGTCAAGGTATTTCCGGCGGAAAGTCATCTCAATCGGCTGACCAACCTTTAGTTCCTCCAGCGTGCAGTCAGTGAAGTCCAACCAGGTGCGGCCTCCTCCCTCAAAATCCACAATGCCGTAGATCGCAGGTGGATCAAAGCTGAACGCCAGCATGTCCCCGGTGTAGGTAAAAATCTTTCCCGGCTTATCGGAAAAGCGGTAATCTTCGTATTGATCCACTGCGCCGCAATCCGGGTTTGGACAGATGCGCTGTGGCGGGAATGCAGGTGTTCCGCAATGTTTACACTTGGATCCTATAAAACCCAAGACTGCCCTGCGATTACGATACAAGGTAGTTAAAGCCGTAGGTGCTGGACTCTCGCCCCGAATACCCACCTCCACGGGTATCATGTCCCGGAATACACAGTATTTCTCATAGCTCGCAAGCTCCGCCTTCTTGGCGAGATGCCCCTTGACCCCTTTACGATCCCGGAGCTTTTCAATAGCATCGGTAACCTCGAATACCAGGGCATCACTGCCGGAGCCATAACTTGCCACAAGCAGTTTATCTCCGGGCTTGGCCTCTTCCAGGGCCGCGATCAGCATCAATAAAGGATGCGCGGTGCCAGCGTCCCCGACCACTGCATAAAGGTTGTCCTGGACTTTCTCCGGAGCCGCGCCCAGCTTCTTGCCGATACCAGCATGCACCCTGTTGAAATGGCAAGGATAGATCACCTTGGCGAAATCCTTGATCTCAAGCCCTGTCCCCTTCAGCACGCCATTGATGGACTCGGGTATGAACTTGCTGTAACCCTCGTCCCTGATCCAGCGCTCTTCCCAGGTGCGGTCGAACTTCGCGTCCGAAGACCGGTAGTGATCCACAAAATCACGGGAAAAGGAGTAAGCCCCCTTATACTCCGCGATCACATCCTCGCTCCCGAGTAGCAAAGCCGCACCGCCGTCTCCGAAAAACATCTCCTGCAGACTTCCTATTTTCCCGAGACGGCTATCCGCACCGGCGACCATCACATTCTTGACCCCTCCGCTCTTGACCGTGTCCAGCCCTGCTATCATTGCGGAGGTGCCGGCCTTGAGTGAATCGCTGAAATCAGCGCTCCTTATATCAGAGCGCATGTCCAGAGCCGCGGCCACGATAGAGGCATTCTCACGCTCCCGGTATGGAAGCGTAGTCGAGGCCAGATAAAGAGCATCAACCCCGTTTCGCTCAAAACCCTTTATGCAGTCCAGACTCGCAGAGACCGCCATGGTAATGCTGTCCTCATCGTAATTGGCCACCGCCTTCTCACCTTGTGCCACACTCATGATAACCGGATTGAACCAGCCCATGGTCATGAAAACATTCATGCGGGGCATCCGGTAGCGCGGCACATAGGCACCGTAAGAGGTTATCCCGATCATTTCATCATCTCCCTTTCATTAGATTACTACTGAGATTTAGAACTCTTTGCCTTTCCGGCACCCTTACCTGGAATTTATCTCTACCATGTTTGTCCAGCCTTGTCAAAAAGAAATTACTGTCGGCACCGTATATATAGCTTTCCAGACTTGAGAGCCTTTTGTCCTTGCCTTCGTGCGCAAAATCTGATTAGATTAAACAAAGCGGTGATTTGCGAGAAAATTCAATAAAGGACGAAGGAAAGTGAGTGAAAAGCCTGTATATGACAGGCTGTCGGAGAAGATATTTTGTGGGGGCTCGAGGCTTGTCCCCGAGCTTTTCCGGATGCTTGCGGATGAAAAGAATGCCGAATTGATGCTTGCCAGGCCAGGCCCCGTGTCCGACCTTGCCCAGAAGACAGGGCGGAGTGAGAAAAATTTAGAAAACAGCTTGAAAAACCTCTTCCGCAAGGGCCTGATCTTCAAGTCCAGAAAGCCCGAGGGAATAAAGTACCGGATGTGCCGGGACCTTATCCAGCTCCATGATGCAAGCATTGTCTGGCCCGAGGCCATCACCCTGGAAGCGACAAAGGATAAAGAATTTATTCCGCAATAAGGTGTGGGAATATAAATACGCCACAACATAATCATGTGTCCTGAAGGGCCGGCTCAAGCCCTTGAGAGGGCGAATCTCTATATTTCTCGAAACAGGGTTTTATTCGGGGTCGTGGTGTTTCTACTCGCGCTCAGTCTCCGGCTCGCCTACCTCAACCAGATACACCAAGGCATTTACCATAATATTTTAAAAATGGAAGGTACGGATTGCTTCACCTTCATCCGGTGGGCCTTTGCCCTGGCCGAGCAGGGCTTGCTCGCGCCGATAGACATCACACAGTCAGCATTATATCCCTACTTTCTCGCCTCTCTCTTCAAGATGTTCGGCACAAAGGTTTATATAGCCCGTCTCGCGCAGATGATCCTCGGATCTCTTACTTGCCTTATGGTGTTCCTCATTGGAAAACGAGGCTTCTCCCCCCTGGCCGGACTGATTGCCGGGGTTCTGGCCGCGGCCTACGGGCCACTGATATTTTACGACGGGGTCATCCTGCGGGCCAACTTGATAACATTCCTCAATACACTGCTCGTCTTGCTCATGCTCTTTTCCCAAGAAAGGCTCAGCCCGGCCAGAACGCTTGCTATCGGCTTTATATACGGCCTGTGCATACTGGCAAAACCCAGTATCATTATATTTGTCCCCGGCATCATGGTGTGGTTCTGGCTGATCGCTAAAGAACTCGGGACCGGGAAAAAAGCCCTGCTTGCGACCGGCGTCATGGCCATCGGAACATTCATTCCGCTTTCAGTTATGTTTGCAAGAAATGCGGCCCTTCTCATCCCTGCATTCTCACTGACTACCAAGGGCACTACCGAATTCATCAGCGGCAATGTCCCGGAAAGCCCTGGCATTGGCTGGGTTATCCCTGACTCTGCCGGGGAGATTGTGGAGAGATCTGACGGAAAGATGCCCAGGGTCATCTTGGAGGTGCTGAAGGAGAACCGCGAACACCCGGGGGCCTTTATCCGTCAGCAGTTTCGGAAACTCGGCGCTTTCCTCAATGCTTACGAGTTTCCGAATAATGTCAACATCTATGTGGAGAAAAGATACGTCCCTTTCATGCGCCTGCCATGGCCCGGATTAAGTCTTGCGCTGGCATTCGGTCTTATCGGTCTGGCCTTCGGTCTGAAAAGGTGGAGAGAGATATTCCCACTTTACGGATACCTCTTCCTGTATTCCATCGGCACAGTGGCATTCTATATCCTTGCCCGATTCCGCATGCCAGTGATTCCGGTCCTGATTGTATTCGCCGGCGCCGGCGTATTGATAATCCTTGAAACCCTTCTGGGCCGTCAATGGCTCCGCACCATTTTACTCCTGGGGCTTGCCGCCCTCGCAGGCATCCTGTCCAGACCGCATCAGGACGACATGCTTATGGTATCCGATTACCACAACATGGCCCGCTATCACCTCATCTCCGGAGAGCCTGAAAAGGCCGCAGAAATATGGCAGGAAGGCATAGACCGGGCCCGGGAAATCTTGATTCAGAAGCCATCGGCCGAATCTCACTACCGGGTCGCTCTGTTCCTGGTAAAGGTCGGAGGAGACCTCAATGAGGCCCTGGAACACCTCCGCGAAGCAGAAGGAATGGACCCTCCCACCTACCTCAAAGCCAGCATAAATAGATTGAGGAGAACCATCCAGCAGTCACGAGTCATCATGGAGACGAAGAAGAGATAAGATCAATTCCCAGATTCTGCAAGAACTCTTCAAGCCTCTGCGGTGAGAGGCTTGTTTTTTGAGGTGATTATGATATATTATTTCAGGTCGTTTCAGATTGAGCGTGGTAAATTTCGCAAATGGTAGATCTGCTTCAGAAGGTTCTTGAAGGCGGGGGTCTTAGTCTGACCTGGCTCGGAATGGGAACAGTCTTTTTTTGCCTGCTTGTACTTTATCTCTTTTTCGCGGGCACCGGATTCATGGTAAAACGCCGCGCAGGCGGAAGGGAATTGGTGAAGGACAAGCCTTCCGGCTATGATGAAATAGTGGTAGAAGGGGATGAGTTGCAAGAGGTTTCGGGCGAGGTGTCTGCGGCTATAGGGATGGCTCTGAATTCAACCCTCGCAAGGACCGGACCGATGCCGTCTTACTTCTCGGAGAGCGCGGTCGGAACCTGGAGGATAACCGGCCGAATAGCCCAGCATGCCCGAAGCAGATTCCGGGAAAGATAAATAGTGTAATCGCGGATTTCCAAAGGATTCGGAGGACATGTCAAAGTTCGAATACGAGATCAACGGTATCCTTTACAATGTGGATATAAAAGAGGTCTCCGGGGGCCATGCGCGTGTAGAGGTCAACGGGGTTGAGTATCTTGTGAAGATCAAGACTGCGAAGAGCCTGGGGAATCCGTCGCGTTCCATTGGGACCAGTCCGAATCCTTCAGGGGCAATGCCGGTGAGTGAGTCAAGGCCTGTGGTTGCCCGCAAGGAGACCCTCAAGGGAACGAGTGACATGGAAGGCTTTGCGATTACGTCCCCGATACCGGGTGTGGTGGTTCAGGTGCTGGCCAACCCGGGGGACCGGGTAAAGACCGGAGATGTGGTGGTGGTTATCGAGGCCATGAAGATGGAAAACAACATCACTGCTTTACGGGGCGGAGTGGTCAAGGATGTCCATGTCCACCCGGGCAGTGAGGTCCAGGAAGGCAACATCCTCATCGTTTTATCGGAATCCTGACATGACAGATCATTTTAATTTCACCGACATCATCGGCGCGGCCCATCTATCCTATCAAAACATCATCATGTACGCCGCGGCTTTCACTTTCTTCTACCTTGCGATCAAAAAGCATTACGAGCCGCTTCTCCTTATCCCTATCGGCTTCGGGATTCTCCTTGCAAACATCCCGCCCATCATTATTCACGGCGAACCGATTTACTTCATAGATGTCAATAACCCCACCAGCGCCATGTATTACATCTATTTCGGGGTGCTGAAGGGGATATATCCGCCATTGATATTCCTCGGCATCGGAGCAATGACCGACTTCTCGCCCCTTATCTCCAACCCGAGACTCATGTTGCTCGGGGCCGCGGCCCAGTTCGGTATATTCATCACCTTCATCGGCGCCCTCGCCTTCGGGTTCATCCCCAGGGACGCGGGAGCCATCGCCATCATCGGAGGAGCCGACGGGCCTACCGCCATCTTCTTGAGCTCCATGCTCGCTCCGGATTTGCTCGCACCTATCGCCATCGCGGCATATTCCTACATGGCCCTGGTGCCGGTGATCCAGCCGCCAATCATACGCCTGCTTACCACCCGCAAGGAAAGGCTTATCCGGATGCCAAAGCCACGGGAGGTCTCGAAGTTCGAGAAGATGATATTCCCGGTCGCGGTGTGCCTCGTTGCATGCATCATTGCTCCCGGAGCCGCTATCCTTCTCGGACTGCTCACCTTCGGAAACCTCCTTAAGGAGTCCGGCGTCACAGAAAGACTGGGCCGCACCGCGCGCACAGCCTTCGTGGACATCGTAACCATCCTCATCGGACTCAGTGTCGGAGCAAGCGCATCCTCGCAGACCTTCCTGACCAGACAATCCCTGCTCATCTTCACGCTCGGGGCCTTCAGCTTCATGATCGCCACGGCCTCCGGGCTCATCTTTGCAAAACTTATGAACCTCGTATCCAAGAACAAGATAAACCCGCTGATGGGCGCGGCCGGGGTCTCTGCTGTTCCCGATGCCGCGCGCGTCGCTCAGATGGAAGCCACGAGAGAAGACCCCACAAACTTCATCCTTCATCACGCCATGGGCCCGAATGTCGCTGGCGTCATCGGCTCAGCAATAGCCGCAGGCGTGCTCTGGGCCGTGCTGGGATAAAATTCAGGCAGATGTAGTATTCACCCGGATTCCCATTCGCTCCATATCCTTGATCAAGCGTTTTGGATCAACCAGTTGTCCCATCACGATGCCCGAATTTTCTGGAAGGAAATCACCGCAAAGGGCTATGCGGAAAGATAGTATCAAGCCAATCGGTATTTTCCGCCATCATCTTTTGCCTCGCCGCGGGCTATCATGCGCTCAAGGTGCTTTCTCATTATCGCCCATTCCCCGGTATCGTAAAAGCTCTTCGGCTCCCGAACCCTCTTGTAAACGATCCGGGCCTCGATGATCTCATCCATGGTGCGCGGCTCAACAAGAAGGCCGCGGAGTTTCTTGTCGCGCTCATCTATCACGGCCAGGTAGCTCTCGCAAAGTGAATCAATGCTTCCCTCGATAATCCCGTGCTCGTGACCGGTGATAAAGAACCTGGCAGGGTATTTCCGCACCCGCTCAACCGATGCGATGAAATCATCAATGTCAGAGACAAGATCGCCATACCACGGCCCGAATTTTGTGAGGTCAATGTCAGCGAGGAAAAGGATTTCTTCTTGCGGAAAGAAAAAGCATGAATGGCCCCAGGTATGTCCCGGTGCATGCACAACCTCGGCTCTGGTCTCTCCGAAATTCAGGATGTCTCCGTCATTGAACACCCTTTCGGGCTTGCGCTCAATAAAATGAAACTGCCCTCGGAGGGTCTTGCGCCACTCTTCCATATATTCTTTTGAGGGCAGGCCATACCAGGAAAGAAAAACATCCTCGGAGGAAAAGGCCTCGGCTTCCTTTTCAGGGACCCACAGCTCGGCCTCCGGGAAGAGGTAGTTGAAGGTAAGGTGATCCTCGTGAAAGTGGCTGTTTATGATCACATCCACTCCCGGGTCGGCCTTGAGCGTGCGAAGCGCATTTTCATCAGAGGCTGGATCAATAACCGCCTTGAGCTCATCGTCAATGAAGAGCGAGTTACAAAAAGGATACCGGCCATTGTTCCCGCCTTGAATAAAGAGGATTCTGCCAAACCGCCTTTGCTCCATGGATCAATTTCCTTTGTGGAAAAATCCTGAAAGCCCGACCAGGCTGATCAACAAGGATGACGCCGCCACGAAGAATCCAAGCACAAGAGCCGCATCCAGGCCGAAAAGCGGGATGGTAAAGGCTGAGATGATCAATGCCCCGAAGGCCGCACCGAGGTGATCCGCGCTGTTGATCCAGCCAGCCGCGCTTCCCACCCTGTCCGAGCCGGATAAAAACAGGGCCGCGGCCGCGGGAAAGATGAACCCCGATGCCAGGGCCAAGACAAAAAGGATTGAGACAAGGATCACGAAGGTGATGGTCCCGCTGAATTGATGTCGGATGAGAAAGGGAACAACCCGAATCAGGATTAAAGGAATTAGCGTGAGAATCGCAAGTGCGCCAAGAAAACATTGCTCCAGGCCTCTCGGTCTTCGCTTAAGCATCTTCGCGGCTTGCTCCCATGTCCATGCGCCTGCGGCAAGTCCGATCATGAAGGAAGCCACGATCAGCCCGAGCAAATGATATACATATCCGTGAATCACCTGGAAGGCTATCATCACCACAACCTCCATGGCCATGGTAAGGAAACCGCTTGCCAAAACCGCGATCACGGCCGATGCCCGAGCCCTCCGTCTGAAGGCAAGCGGTATCCCTGAGAGAAGAAGGACTAAAGGGATAAAGACCAGACTGATTTTCGGAAGAGCCATCATTAATTCCAGGATGCCGCGGTAGGAAGGCTGGGCTTGCTCAAGCCAGAGCGCCAGGCCCAGAAGATAGCCGCTCGGCTTCAGGTCAAAATTAGGGAAAACATCTGAGACGGAATCGAGTCGCGCCTTCACTGATTCAAGCCTTTCATCGCTGAGGTCGGCTTGGAGGAAATACTCCCGGACAAACCTGGTCCGGATGCCCTTTTGCCTCAGCGAGGCCGTAATTCTTTCCGGATCATGGCTCAGCAAAGCCGCCTCATCACCGGCCACCAGGTAATTCACACCCAGCGGCAGGATCACCACCCTGTCGAACACTGAATCAAGGCTTGTTGAGATGGTTCCAAGAAGCAGTGCCTGTGCCTGGCTCAAGTAGTTGCCGGAGGTCCCGGCAGTGAGACCGAAGACCCCTCCCTTGTTCAGCCTGGACTTTACCAGCTCGAAGAATTCCACGGTATAAAAGCGGTTGAGCCGGGCCGTCTCAGGGGCCGGAAGGTTAAGAAGCACCGCGTCATACCCGGACCCGGCCAGCTTCAGGTGCATCCTGCCATCCTCATGATAGACATGAATCCGCGGATCGGAAAGAAGGCCCTTCATTGCAGGGATGAAGCGCTCTTCAAGCACGGTCAGATCAGGGTCAATCTGCACATAATCAAGGCGCTCGAACTGATGCTTCATTATCTCAGAGGCCACCTCCGCAAGCCCTCCCCCGATCAGCAAAATCCTCCGGGGATTCTCGCACATGCTTAATGGAAGGTGCACCATGTATTCCGCGGGTTCAGGCAACGGATGCGTAAAGGCAGGGACCCCGTCAGTATAAAAGGTGACCTCACCCGAACTCTCGGTCACCGCAAGTTCGCCGTATCGAGATTCCTTGACGATCAGGAGGTTCTGATCTTTCCAGCGCAGGCCTTCGGCAATCCTCCCCAGGCCCCGGTCTTTGGGGATCACGAGACCGAATAGGGAAAGCAAGACTAGCAGGACAAAAGCCTTGCGTAGCCAGCCGGCTGGCAGGGCAAGGCAGGCCGCGGCAAAGAGAATGGCCATTAGCAGGTGCACCTGGAGGAAAAGTGAAACTCTTCCTGCAAGGATGAAACTGAAAGCCGCTCCGCCCAGGCAAGAACCCAGGGCCTCCCATAAATAAACGCGGCCAACCGCGGCAGAGATTTCCTCTATCATCCGACAACAGAGGTTGAAGGCAAACCCGAGCGCAAAGCACAGCGGCCCTGTGATGATAAAGGACGCAAGTATGACCACCTCAACTCCCACGATCTCGGCATGGGTATATCCGAGCCAGGGCTTGATGGTATAGGTCAAAAGCATGGTCGCGGGTAAAAGCAGGGCGGAAAGGAAGAAGACGACTGCAAGGGTCTCGCGCGGCCTTGCGAGCCGGTCCGAAGATCGAGCCAGGACAGCGCTACCAAGGCCTGTCCAGATCATCCAGCCTGCGAGCGCGGCCCCGATGGTAAGCTCATTCCCTGAAAAGACGGACATAAGACGGCGCATGAGCATTACCTGGGCCATCACCGAGATCATGCCCAAAGAGGCAAACACCAGCCGCATACTTGCTCTCTCGGGTTTCATCAGAATAGTTTGAGCTGGGCTTCGGCCTTCGGAGCCTTGCGAGAAGGCAGGGCCGCTCTCCGGGTCAGTTCTTCTTGTATATCCTGGAGGAATGGCGAGGGTGATCGCTCTTTTACCGGGCCGAATAGTGCCCGCTTCTTTGCCCTTGTGAGATAGAGCCAGCGCCTGGCACGGGTCATACCGACATAAAACACCCTTCGCTCTTCCTCGATCTCCTTTTGTGAGCGCTCACCCGAAAGGTAAGGTATGATCCCCTGTTCACACCCGATGATGAAGACCGCATCAAATTCCAGCCCCTTGGCCGCATGCAAGGTCAGCAGGGCAACCCGGTCAGCCCTTTCATCATAAAAATCCTGCGGGCTTGCAAGGGCCATGCTTTCCAGGAACTGGCTCATGTTCAGCCCGAAAGGTTCCGCGGCTTTTTGCAGGAATTTTCGCGCCGCGATGAGGCTGTCGCTTTTTGGCAGGGGAAAGTGCGGAAGATCGAGTACCCCGTCAATCAAGTCGGCTATCAATGTTTTCCCGATTTGGCTTTTTAGATTTTGCAGGTGGCCTGCCAGTTCCCTGTGCCTCTTCTTTAGACCCTCCCATAAAGGCAGGTTTTGTTTCCGGCAAAATGCCGAGAATTTTTGAAACGCCTCCGGCCCTTCTTTGGCGAGCAGGAACTCCAGTGCGCCCCTGGCGGTTATCTCGCAATCCGGCATCATGAGAAAACCAAGAACCGCAAGCAGGGGCTTAACATCCTCACTGGCCAAAGGCGCGTCCCCGACTTTCTGAAAAGGAATTCCGGACCGCTCAAAAGCCTCCAGGAACGGCTTGCTCAGTGCATCCATTCGATAGAGCACTGCGAATTCGGAAAAGCTCATCCCCCCTGCATCTTCCCGCGAGTCCACCCTGCCTGAGTCAAGCGAGAAGAACCCTGTCCCGCCAACCATCTGCTCGATCTGGTGGACTACAAACTCCGCTTCCGCCCTCTCGCTCGCAAGCTCGGCCAGTGCGAGCTTTGGACCGGGAACATCCGAGAAAAACCTCGGCCTCTCCGGATTCGAAAGATGTATGATCACCTGTTGAGAAGCCTTCAGGATGCACTCGGAAGACCGGTAATTCTTCTCCAGATGAAAAATTTTAGACCCGGGATAGTCTTTCGAGAAACTGAAAAAATACTTGACCTCCGAGCCGCGGAAACCGTATATGGACTGATCCGGGTCCCCGATCACGCAGAGATTCTCGCCCGAACGCGAGATCAGCTTGACCAGTTCATATTGTGCGTGGTTCAAGTCCTGATACTCGTCAATGGAGATGGAATCAAATCTTGCCTGCCACCTCCTGCGGATAGCCTCATTTGCTTTAAACAGTCGCACCGGGACCAGGATCAGATCATCGAAATCCAGGGCATGGTTCTTTTTCAGAGATTCCTGGTATGCGCGATAGAAAGCCGCAAATTCTCCAGACCCTTCGGATTCCCACTCCTCTTTCCGCGGCCCTTCAGGCAAGTCATCCGGCAGGATAAGCATTTGCTTTGCATTCGATACCTGCGTGAGCGCCGGTCGCAGATTCATCCGCGAGCGAGTACCTGTAATCTCCGAGAGAACCTCCAGCCGTTGATCCTCACTGAGGATGACAGGGTTCGGCGGAAGGCCCAATCCCTCGGCCTCTTCCCTGATGATGAGAAGGCCAAGGCTGTGAAAGGTCTTGATCGTGATCACGCTATATGCCTCCGGCTCCGTGATCAACACCCGAAGCCTCTCTGCCATTTCATCTTTAGCCTTGTTGGTAAAGGTGATGGCAAGGGTCTTCTCCGGACGGACTCCTTTTTCCAGAATCAGGTATGCGATGCGATGGGTGAGTGTCCTGGTCTTGCCCGCGCCGGGTCCGGCCACGATCATTATCGGGCCTCGTTCCGCCTTCACCGCCTGCACTTGCTCCGGGTTGAGCCCGGCCATCAGCGGTGAAGCCGAAGCCTGCGGCGAGACCTTGCTGAAGGAAGAAGGAGAAGGATGATGAGGATTTTCCTGATCTAAATGGCCGGGTGTTCCAGGCGTGCTTTCAGGGATAATTCTCTCGGAGCCCTTTTTTTCCTCTTTCGCTGGTCTGCTCTTCCCGGCAAAAAGCATCATCTGGGATGAAAGGCTCTTTAGCTCCCCCTTCTCGAATAGTGTGATGGTTCCGTATTCTCCGTCATAGCCTTCCTTGATGATGACTTTTCCCACGCGCATCCTGCGGATCGCCTCGGCCACAAGCTCGGACTCAGCCGCGATGTCCTCAATCGGCATCCGCTCAAGTATTGCAAGCTCCGGCCCAAGACGCTCTAGCAGACGGATGTATTCACCCATCACCTTCTTGCTGGCCTTTCCCACCTGAACTATCTCAGAGATGATCTCCGGAAGCGGGATAAGACTGCGATAGTCTGGTGCGCCTGAAGGCTTTATCCCGAGGTCCCGGTCGGCCAACTCCTCGATTCGGTGCATCACCCCGACAGTCACCGGCTTGTCGCACACGGGGCAAAGGCCGCCGCGCTTGCGCGTCTCGCGTGGAGACAGACACATGTTGCACTTGCGGTGCCCGTCGAAATGATATTTTCCTTCCTGAGGAAAAAACTCGATCGTGCCAAGATACCGCTCGGGATCGCGGCTTTCCAGGGCTTTGCGGATGGCGAAGAAGGACAGGTCCGTGTTGAATACATTAGCCTCCCGTGCAAGATTCGGCGCAGAGTGCGCGTCGGAATTAGATACCAGTGCGTAGCGGTCCAGGCTGGAAAGCCGCCAGTTCATTGCCGGATCAGAGCTGAGACCGGTCTCCAGGGCGAAGATATGCGGAGCGAGGTCCTCGAAGCATTCTTCCACGGAATCAAACCCGGACTTGGAACCCAGCATGGAAAACCACGGAGTCCAGATATGTGCTGGAATAAGGAAAGAACCCTCCGAGCTCTCCAGCACGATCTCAAGAAGGTCTTTCGAGTCCAGCCCCAGGATGGGCCGTCCGTCCGAGCGTATGTTGCCGATGCGCTCCAGAGCCAGATTGATCTTCTCCGCACTTTCCATGTCCGGGGCCAGGATAAGATTATGCACCTTTCGCACACGGCCGCCTTTCTTGTAGATGTTTGAGATCTCCACACTCAGCATGAACCGGACAGGCAAATGCGAGGCAGGTGTCCAGGAATCATCGGCATGTCCGAAGGATCCGGAGGAGCTGCGATCGGCCTTCAAGCGAAAAAGGCCCGGCTCCGCAGGCTCGAGCCTGTCCTTGATCTCCGAAAACCATGCGGGATAAGTGAAGTCCCCGGTTCCGACCACGGTCACGCCTTTACGCATGGCCCATAGCTCCAGGTGTTCAAGGTCAAGATCACGGCTCGTGGCCCGTGAAAAGCGGGAATGGATATGAATATCCGCTACAAATCGCATCTGGATTCCCTGGTTGAATTCTAGCCAAGGCATAAGGCCAAGTCAATGAAGGGGGACGAGGGAACGCGACTTGACGCGCTTGCCAGCTTGCGCTATTTTTGCATAGAGGTTCAATATGAAAGTTGCGATTATCGGGCCGGGTGCTATGGGTTGCCTGTTCGGGTATTTTCTTTCTCAATCCGAAAACGAGGTCTGGCTCCTGGATTACAGGCCGGAGCGTGCGAGCCTGATAGCACACGAGGGCATCCGCGTTGAGACCAAGGAAGGAATCCTGCAGACAAAGGTTCCGGTTACAGTAAATCCCCTGGAGATAGAACACCCTGACCTGATCATAATCTGCGTGAAGGCCTACGCCACAAAGACCGCGGCCGAGCAGGCACTCGCTATGATTGGCAAGGAAACCCTGGTGCTTTCCCTGCAAAACGGACTGGGAAATGTAGAGACCATGATGGAATTCCTGGGCGAGGAGCGTGTGCTTGGCGGCACGACCGCTCAGGGGGCCAATGTCATCGGCCCGGGGCATATCCGGCACGCTGGACAGGGAGAGTCCGTGATCGGCGAGCCAGGCCGCGGCACAGAGTGTGCGGAAAGGATAGCAGACCTGTTCAGGGCGAGCGGAATCGAAACGCGGGTTACAGATGATCTTGAAGGCCTGATCTGGAGCAAGGTTATAATCAATGTGGGGATAAACGCCCTGACCGCGCTTACCAGACTTCAAAACGGCAAGCTGTTGGAATACGAAGGAACCGGCGCGGTATTGGAGAAAGCGGTTCTTGAGGCGGCTGAGGTCTGCGCACGGATGGGCATCAGGTTATTATATCCTGATGCGGTTGCGCGCGTGAAGGAGGTGGCCCGTGCAACAGGGGAGAACATCTCCAGCATGCTCCAGGATGTGCGGGCAAGAAGGCGAACGGAGATTGACGAGATAAACGGCGCGGTTATGAATGCGGCAAAGAGGATGGGCTTGAGCGCGCCGGTGAATGAGGTTTTGTGGCGTGTTGTAAAGGCCCTGGAGCAAAGCTACGCGGACCAGGTCCCGGACAATGAAAGGGGGTGACGCACGGAGTTCGTGTCTTTTTAAGAAAAAAGCTGGATTAAATTCAAGGAGGTGTTAAAGATGCCAAGGGGCAAAGCGATAATGTATATAGACAATTCCAATATTTTTCGTGGTTGCAAGAAATCGGGATGGCGGCACAGCTACAAAAAAATTCACGAGTACCTAGAAAAGGATGGTTCGATCTGGGAGACGCATTTTTTCGCTAGCGAGGAATCCAATCCGCGGGACAAGCAGAATTATTTTTACCAGGCATTGCGCCGTGAGTTGGGTTACCAGCTTCATCTATTTCAGTTGGGGGTTCGCAGGATAACCTGCGGTGAATGCAACCACGAGGAGATCGTTCCCAGCGAGAAGGGCGTGGATGTGGGACTGGTCACGCAATTGCTCAAGGACCTGCGCAACAATGTCTTCGAGACAGCGATAATAGTAAGCGGTGATAGGGACTATCGAGACGCGATACTGGAGGTGAGAAACGCGGGTTGCAAGGTAGAGCTGGTAAGCTGGAGATGGTCCCTGTCCCGGGAGATACAGGAGATCTGCGAGGAAAAAAATATCCCGATTTTGTATCTGGAAGATTACCAGCAGGAGTTTGAGAAGGGTCCAGGAGAAGTAGTTTAATAAAAGGAGGAATGAAGATGGCGAAGAACATTGTCACGAAGATTGATGCCGAGATTGAGGTGCGGCATGTGCTTGTGAGCGTCTCTGACAAGGCCGGGCTGGAAAGCTTTATTCCGGCTCTTGTTGAGACATGCCCTGGGTTGATGATCTATTCCACCGGGGGGACTTTTTCGCGGCTGGAGCAGGTTCTCGGGGATAAGTCGAGGGATCACTTGAAGCAGGTATCGGAGTATACTGGCCAGCCGGAGATGCAGGGAGGGCTGGTCAAGACACTGGATTTCAAAATCTACCTGGGCCTTTTAAGCGAGACCTATAATGACGCCCATGCTGAGGACTTAAAAAGGACCAACGCCTCGGCCATTGATATGGTTGTGGTGAACTTGTATCCTTTCCGCGAGACCATCGCAAAGCCCGGGGTGACCCCGGAGGAAGCCAGGGCCAATATAGACATCGGGGGGCCGAGCATGATCCGGGCCTCGGCCAAGAACTTCCTGCGGGTGGCCCCGGTGGTTGACCCAGCGGACTATCCCCGTGTTCTAAAAGAGTTAAAGGTCAAGGGGGGAAAAATCGGGCTAGCTCTCAGGTATGAATTAGCGCGCAAGGCTTTTGAGCACACAGCGAGCTATGACCGGGCTATCTCGGATTACCTGGCCGAAACCGACATCAGCCAGGTGGAGAAGGCATATCCTGAATTGGTTAGATGAAATGTAAGGAGGTAGTATTCCATGGCCCTGGATTTGAAAAAGATGTACAAGACCATCATGGACGACCATTTTCCGCCCAGGATGGAGATCAGCTTTATTGACGAGCATGACAAGCGGCAGACACTTTTGTACGAGAAGGCGAGCTGGGTGATAGAGGGCGTTAACAAGGGCCTGCGCTATGGCGAGAACCCTGGCCAGGAAGCGGCCATGTATAAGCTCGTGAACGGGAACCTGGTTTTAGGGGATACCCGTTTGATCCAGCCGGGGAGGTATCTTGCGAGCGAGGTGGAACTGCTCCAGTCAGGCAAGCACCCCGGCAAGACGAACATCACGGATGCGGATAACTCGCTCAACATCCTGCGCTATTTCACGGACAAGCCCACGGCCGTGATAGTAAAGCACAATAACCCCTGTGGGGTGGCCCGGGCGGATAGTCTTTCCGAGGCTTATGTCAAGGCGGACCTGGCGGACAGGGTTGCGGCATTCGGCGGGGCCATCGCGCTCAACAGGCCGGTGGATAAAGATACTGCTGAAGAGATTCTCAAGCGCTACGCCGAGGTTGTGGTGGCACCGGAATTTGAACAGGGCGTGCTTTCTATCTTCGCGAAGAAGAAAAACCTGCGCGTGATGCAGATCAAGAACATCTCGCGGCTTCAGGAATGGGTGGGGCAGAGGTTTGTGGAGTTCAAGAGCCTTGTTGACGGGGGCCAGATAGTGCAGTGGTCGTTCGTCCCGCAGGCGAGAAAAGATGAAGACCTGAGGCTTGCAGAGTGCGAGTACAAGGGCAAGACCTACAAGATCAAACGCTCTCCCACGGATAAGGAGTATGAGGACATGCTCTTCGGGTGGCTGGTGGAGGCCGGGGTCACATCCAACTCGGTTATTTTTGTCAAGGACCAGGTAACCGTGGGCATCGGGACAGGCGAGCAGGACAGGGTCGGCGTGGCAGAGATAGCGAGGGACAAGGCTTACAGGAAGCTCGCGGACAGGTACTGCTTTATCCAGACCGGCACGCCATACAACGAGCTAAAGGACGAGGAGATCAAAAAGGAGATAGATGAGCGTGTAGCGAAAGAGAAAGGCGGGCTTATCGGGTCGGCAATGGTCTCCGATGCTTTCTTCCCGTTTCGCGACGGAGTTCTCGTAGGGCTGAAAGAGGGCGTGACTTCGGTGATCCAGCCGGGAGGGTCCGAGCGAGACTTCGAGAGCATAGAGGCATGCAACGAGTTCAAGGCCACCATGGTCTATACCGGACAGCGGAGCTTCAAGCACTAAGCCAACCTTGAAAGGGGGAACAGCCGCATTGAGACTGAAAAAAGTCCTGGTTCCGGTCCCCCTTTTTTTGTCTCTCATTATCAGCGGTTGTTCTCGCCAGGCTCCGGAGCCGGAAGTCACCACCATCACCATTCTTGAGAACGCGGTTCGGGGGGGGCTGAATTCGCAGTTCGTGGACTGGTATGACGAGTTGATCCCGGAGATCGAGAATCATCTCGGGATAAAGATAAAGATTATAACCGCGGGCGTCAAGGACGAGGATTTCAAGGCCCGGATCGCGCTTGACATCAAGAGCAAGAAGGGCGCGGACATAATCGCGTTCGACCAGTTTTGCATCCCGGAGTTTGCTGAGCCCGGGTTCATACTTCCGCTTGATGAATATCTTGAGACATGGCCGGAGGCGGGATACCTTTATGACTCAATGCGCAGGATGGGTAGCTACAAGGGCCGCACCTATCTCATCATGCGCCTCACGGATGTCCGTATGCTCTTTTATCATCGGCCTGTCCTTGAGGCCGCGGGTATAGAGCTTCCGTGGCAGGCGAAAAACTGGGACGAGATCATAGACGCGGCACGGAAGATCAAGGCCAGCCAGCCCGACATTATCCCGCTCCAGATCAATGCAGGGCTCACTATGGGCGAGGCCACGACCATGCAGGGATTCCTCATGTTGCTGTTCGGCGCAGGAGGAAAGCTGTATGACGAGCACGCTGAAAAATGGGTGGTGGAAAGCCCGGAGCTGAGACGCACGCTGGAATTCTACCGCCGGATTTACATCGTTGAAAATTTGGCGGATGT
The DNA here is from genome assembly GCA_964580655.1 of uncultured bacterium. Classification (GTDB taxonomy): domain Bacteria; phylum RBG-13-61-14; class RBG-13-61-14; order RBG-13-61-14; family CAZOMR01; genus CAZOMR01. Next base: position 1,490 of record CAZOMR010000009.1, on the reverse strand, counting down.
GGAGCTTCAGTTAGCAAGCCACGCGAGGGAGAAATCCTTTGAGCTCTTCCAGAAAGGCAGGATCGCGATCTATGCAGAGGGAACATGGTTTTATACAGCCGTGCTGAAGCCGGACGGGCCCTGGGGCATCCCGGACCGCGATGAAAGAATCGGATGGGCCAGGTTTCCCGGTAGCGGTGCTCCGGGCGCGCCTCGGTTCGTGAGTGTCTCCGGCGGGAACGGCCATATCATCAATCCTTACTGCCAGCATCCGGACATGGCATGGAAGGTGATAGCTGAACTCAACTCCGCCCAGAACCTTGGCAAGCTTTTCTCCCGCATCCCTTTTTCGCCCACCAGAAAAGACATCGCCGCGCTCCCGGTAGTCCAGGCTGATTCTTTCATAGCGAAGAGCGGCGAGACCCTGGTACCCATAACCCGCGCAAGACCCGGACTCCCGGAATACCCCGAGATTTCCTTCCAGGTCCAGCTCATGACCGAACAGGTCATCACAGGAAAACGAACCGTAGACCAGGCCATCAAGGAATTCGCAAAATCAGTGGCATTGATCGCGGGGAAAGATAAAATAATAAAAAATGACTGAATCTGACAAAAACCCATATCAAGTATCTTTTCTCCCATGGGCCGGGTTGGATGAAGAAATCACTATTGGTACGGTAACTTTCTGTCCATGGAATAATATTGATAAAAATAATTTAGATACTGAAATAATTAATTGGCTAGATAACTATTTTAAAAAGCATGTCAATTATAAAAATGAGCCTGTTGATACTATTGTTATCTGCTGGATTGATAAATTAAATTTCAGGGAATTAGAAAAATATGAAGAAGAGATAATTCATAATGCCGCAAATGCTTTAACTCTCAGCATTCTGGGTCCTAAGGCGATTCAACAAGTTATTTCAAATCCTAATGAAATATTAAATTCCTTGAACTTTCTTGTTACATATCAGAATTTTGATCCCGGTCATAAAACTATTGCCATTCAAGAAGGCGATGTAATAAATACTCTTATAAAATTTGAAGAAGCTCGTTTTCAAAAGCCGTGGTCTGTAGTATCAGGATCAGATAATCCAGATGAAAAAATTATAGAAATATTTGACCGACTTTTTAAAAGTAATGACACTCAATTAAAAAATCGTATTTTTAGAAGTCTTGAGTGGTTTTTCTTCTCACATATCCAAAGTGATTATCTAAGATATGATTCTAAAATAGTTATGATGGCAACTGCATTTGAGATTCTTCTTGGTTTGGAAGAATCAAAGAAGAGTTTGTGTTTCGCGACTAAATTGACCGAAATGATAGCTACTGATGATTTTGAAAAGAATAAAAGGGAAAAAATAGTTTTCCCGTTAGTTGGTTGCTGGGGATATGATTTTTATAAGCTGAGAAACGCAATTGTCCATGGAGATGAAATAAATAATGAGAAACTTATTTATCTGAGGGATGGGCACAATTGTTTCGCCTAACCCCTTGAAATATGATATAAT